>JBMOFP010000126.1:0-18524 GCA_049318805.1 Bradymonadia bacterium | reverse complement strand
CTTGTCCTCTTTGCTGTCGAGAATGCGCAGGGGGTTGCGGCTGAGGCGATCGCGCTCCCGCCCGCCGCCAGGACCCGCGCGCCGGCCTCGGCCGCGTGGGGGTTCGCGGCCACGACCGCTTCGGTCCGAAACGACCCGGCGGTCTGGGCGATGACCCCCGTCGCGGCCTCGGGCAGGTCCCCTGGGGGCGCCGCCTCGGGACGCGGCCCGCCTCCACACGACGTGAGCAGCCAAAGTCCGAACCAGGCGGAAACACGCGTTCTTCGCATGGCCTGAGCCTTAGCACGACGCTCCCCGGTCGGGAATCGCGGACGGACGCGGCACAGAGCGTGCGTGCACGCGTGCGCATGAAACCCCGATGGACCTCACCCTACGCCCTTGCGGCCCTCGCGGCCCTCGCGCTCTTCGCCTGCGCCGAGCAGACACCCTCGGACGGCGCAAGCGCCGACGCCACCCTCGTCCGCGACGCCACCGGGCCGAGTCTCCCGCCGCTGCGTGACACGGAGGTCTCTTCCGGGGCGTCTGAGACTGGGCCTCCTGACCCCGCTCGAGACGCGACGACGCCGGGCTCGGACGTCGGACCGCAGGGAGACCGGGACGCCCGTGTCTCATCCCTGGACCTCGGGACCGTGGCCGACGCGGACCTCGCCGAGGACGCGTCTGCGGACGCCGCGCCCCCGCCCCCGGACTGCTCGACTTTCACCGGCCGCGACGACGTCACCCTGTGCGAGGCCTCGGCGATCGGCTGTGCCGTGGTCTTCAACGCGCGCCAGGGCTGCGCCGTCGTATGCGCCGACGCGGGTCTCCGCTGTCTCGAGGCCCAGGAGAACGCGGACGGTGCCTGCGCCGCGGACCGCGGACGCCCCGCGCTCTCCTGCGACACCCCCTCGGACCACGGCTCGGACTGGTGCCTGTGCGGACCGGGCGTGGGCCCACCGCCCCCTCCGCCGCCACCGCCGCCGTCCACGGCCCCGCCGGGACCCTGCGGTGTGTACCCGTTCTCGGCGGAGTCACTGCTCGCCGAGCGCGTCGGTTTCGGCGCGAACGCCCGCGGTGGTGATCCCGACGCCGTCTATCGTGTCTCGAGTCGCGCGAACTCCGGCCCCGGCACGCTCCGAGACGCCCTCGAGAGCCAGGACTCACTGTGGATCGTCTTCGACGTCGAGGGCGAGTTCGTCTTCGACTTCGACGATGAAATCCGAGTGCGCTCGAACAAGACCGTCGACGGGCGGGGGCGCGACGTGCGCCTGCGGGACGCCCGCTTCTCGCTCGGCGAGGGCACACGAAACGTGATCTTCAGCGACTTCGAGGCCTACTTCGACGACCCGCAAGACGGCGAGGGCGACCTCTTCGGCCTCCGCGGCCCCGGTGGGCCTTCGCCCGACGACTACACGACCCGCGACATCTGGTTCCATCACCTGGACCTGCACCACGCGGGCGACGGGCTCATCGACGTGCGCGGTGCGACCGGCATCACCCTCTCCTGGACCCACGTGCACGACCACACCAAGGTCATGCTGCACACGTCCGAGACCGATGGCGGACCCTCGCCGGGCATGCGCATCACCTACCACCACAACTTCTTCGACACCGTGACGCGCCGCGGACCCCACTTCGCCTATGGGCTCGCGGACTTCTTCAACAACTACCAGCTCCACTGGTACGAGTACGGCGCCGCCGCCATCGACGAGGCGCAGTTCCTCTCCGAGGCGAACATCTTCGAGGCGCGGCCCGGTGACTTCTGCCTCCCCGCCTGCCCAGACCCGAGCCCCCACGGCGGGGGCGACGACTTCTTTGTGTCGAAGATCGCCGTCTCTCACGATTGGGCCCAGGACCAGACGAGCGGCTTCGTCCGGAGTGTGGGCGACCTGTTGCTCAACGGCGCGCGGGTCGAGACAAATCAGGCCCAGCGGGTCTTCGACCGCGCGACCTACTACGACGCGCAGCCCGAGCCCGCGACACCCGAGCTCGCCGCGCGCATTCGGGCCGAGGCGGGACCCCGCAGCGGGCTGTGCCGCTGATCCACGCTCAGCGCCGCGTGGCCAACCAGTCGCGGGTGCGCTCCAACCCCGCGCGCAGGCTGTACCGCGGGGACCAGCCCAGCGCGGCCCGCGCCTTGTCGGAGGCCCCCACGAGCTTCTGGATCTCGGCCTGGGGGTGGTCGTGCCGGACATGCACGACAGGCACGGCCGAGCCGGTGACCTCGACTGCGAGCGCCGCGAGGGCGTTGATGCTCACGTCCTCGCCCGTCGACGCGTTGACGATCTCGCCCTCCAGCGCGCTCGCGCCGAGCGCGGCCAGGAACGCCGCGCAGTCCTCGACGTAGAGCAGGTCCCGCGTCTGGGTGCCGTCCCCCTTCACCTGGAGTGTCCTCCCTGCGAGGGCGTTCGCCAGGAAGATGCCGACGACGCCGCCCTCGAGGTTGCTCTTCTGGAACGGGCCGTAGGTGTTGAAGGGCCGAGCGACCACCACGGGCAGGCCGTACGCGAGCCCGTAGGAGAGCACCAGATTCTCGGCCGCGATCTTGCTCGCGCCGTACGGTGAGGCCGGTCGTGTCGGGTGGGCCTCGTCGATGGCCCGGTCACCCGTCGCACGGTCGTAGACCATACACGTCGAGACAAAAACGAAGCGGGGGCTGCGGTGGACCAGCCGCGCGCGGACCTCGTCGAGATGAAAGGGCTCGCCCGGGCGCAGGCCGTTCGAGCGCAGATACTGGCGCCGTGCGGCCTCCAGGAGCTCGAAGGTCACCGAGACGTCGTTGGTGAACGTGGTGCGCGGGTCGTCGATGCTGTCCTGCACCCGGATCGACGCCGCGAGGTGATAGACCGCGTCGTAGTCCACCGAGAAGATACGCTCGACGACGCCGGGCGCCCGCAGGTCGGCCTCGACCACCGCCTCGAGCCCGGGCCGGCCGAGGAAGTCCGCCAGGTTTTCGGGTGCGCCGTTCGAGTAGTCGTCGACGACCACGACACGATGGCCGTCCTCGAGCAGGCGCGCCACGAGCCAGCGCCCGATGAAACCGGCCCCGCCGGTGACGAGGACACGCATCAGAAGACCCCCGCGCGGTGCAAGAGCAAGGCGACCTCGTCCGTCGACAGGGGCACCTCCCGGTCGGAGCGCCCGGCCCCGGGCAGACGCCCCCGCGCCAGGCGCGCGCCGGGTGTATTCGCCGCGCGCAGCACCCAGTATGCATCCCGCGGCTCCGCATAGGGCAGCTCGTGATGGCCGACGAGCTCCTCGTAGAGCTTCTCGCCGGGCCGAGGGCCCACATACCGCACCTCGACCGTCTCCGGTCGATGACCGAAGCGCGGCGCGAGCTCGTGAATCATGACCCGCGCGAGGTCGTCGATGCGCACGACCGGCATCTTGAGCACCAGGATCTGCCCGCCCTCGGCGCGCTGCGCAGCCTGCAGCACGAGGTGTGCGGCGTCGGCGAGCGACATGAGATAGCGCGTCATGTCGGGGTGCGTGACCGTAACGGGACCGCCCCGCGAGATTTGCTCACGGAACACCTGGACCACGCTCCCGCGGGAGTCGAGGACGTTGCCGAAGCGGGTGCAGGCAAAGACCGTCCGACTCGTGCCGCGGGCGTATGCGGCCGCCTGCAAGAGCTTCTCGGCCATGAGCTTCGAGGCGCCCATTACGCTGACCGGCCCGACCGCCTTGTCGGTGCTGGTGAAAACGACGCGCTCGACCCCCTGGGCCCGTGCGGCCTCGACGAGGTTCTGGGTGCCCACGAGATTGGTTCGAACGGCCTCGAAGGGGTTGTACTCGCAGAGCGGCACATGCTTGACCGCCGCGGTGTGCAGCACCACGTCGATCCCTTCGAGCACACGTTCGAGGCGCGCGCGGTCCCGCACATCCCCCAGCAAGAAGCGCAGGCGCGGCGCGTGTCCACGGAGCTGGCGCTCGAGCCTCGCGAGGCCCGCCTCGTCATGGTCGAGGACACGCACCACCTCGGGCTCGTAGCGGGCGACGAGCTGCCGAACGAGCTCTGCGCCGACCGTCCCAGCGCCGCCCGTGACACACATCCGACGTCCTCGGAACGGGAGCTGTTCCGGCGTCGCACCGACTGAATCACCGAGCGGAACCATGCGCCTTCGAGCATGTCAGCGGTACGACGGGGGCGCAATCTTCGCCGGCGGGCCGTGGCGTGGAGGTCTCGCAGTGAGACCTCCACACCTCACTCGGCTCGGCCCAACGTCCCCAGAACCGGCGCGAGCGATCCTGAGCACGCGCGTCTGCGCCTGCGGCATCCGATGTGCTAGGCAGAGAGAACGATGAACTCCATACGCCCCCTCCGGATACTTTGGTTGGCCCTGGTCTTGTGGGCGACCGGCCTCCCGGGGTGCGCTTCGGAGCCCTCCGGGCGCTTCGATGGGCACGGCCCCCTCGCCGAGGCGCTGACCGACGCCGCGCGGGAGACAGGTGTGCCGGTCTCCGTGCTCGCGGCCGCGGTCTTCAGCGAGACCCGCTGGCGGCACATCGACGCGGAGCCTGGGGAGGCCTGGGGTCGCGGCGCGTTCCAGCTCGACCCCCCGACGCTCCAACGTGCCGCGCGGGCCGTCGGGGTCGACGAAGAGACGACGGCGACGGACCTCCGTGTGCACGCGCGCGCCGTCGCCCGCCTCGTGCGGAGTTCCGCGGGCGCCTCACCCCCCGCGGGCTTCGACGAGTCCGATTGGGTCGAACACCTCGCGGCGTTACGCGGCACGCCGGAGGCCGCCTCGCTCCTGGTCGAGGGGGCGCGGGGGTGGCTGCACTCCGGCTTCAGCGTGGAACGGCCCGGTGAACGCGCGTCCCTCGAGCCCTCGCTCTTCAACGTCGCACGGGGCGCGGCGCGCCCGGACCAGGCCGGGGTCCGATGGGTCGCGAGCCCGAACTTCTCGAACCGCTCTCGGGGGCGCGGCGAGGTCGACACCATCGTCATCCACGTGACGCAGGGATCCTACGGCGGCGCGGTCTCGTGGTTCCAGAACGGGGACTCCCAGGTCAGCGCGCACTATGTGATCCGGTCGAGCGACGGCCAGGTCACGCAGATGGTCGAAGAGGAGGACGTCGCCTGGCACGCCCGCTGCTGGAACGGACGCAGCGTCGGCATCGAGCACGAGGGCTGGGTCGACGAGGCCCAGTGGTTCACCGACGAGATGTACCGCTCGAGCGCCGCCCTGGTGCGCGGCATCGCGGCGCGGTGGAACATTCCCCTCGACCGCGCCCACATCAAGGGTCACAACGAGCTCGTCGACTGCAACGACCACTCGGACCCGGGCCGCCATTGGGATTGGGATCGGTTCATGGCGATTGTCCGGGACGGCGGCGATCCCGGGCCGGCGCCCGCGACGGGGCGCTTGCTGGGCTTCGTGCGCGAGGGCGACATCCAAGACGCCGACGCCAACATCGCCGGTGCGCGGGTGTGCGTCGCCGGGGGCCCCGAGGTCCGTACGGCGGCCAACGGGCTCTACACCTTCGAGGCCCTGCCGCCCGGCGTCGTTCGTGTGCGTGTGGAGGCCGAGGGCTTCGGCCCCGTGGACCTGGAGCGCGAGGTGGCCGCGGGCGCCGACGCCTGGGGCAGCGTGGCCCTCGAGCGCGCGGAGGGGCCGGCGCCGCCGACGGAGCCGCCCGCCCCCCCCACGACCCCCCCGCCCGCCGAGGAGCCGGCCTCGACGCCGGGATCGAACGCGCCGCCATCGGCCCCGGCCACCGAACCACCGGCCCCCACCACCGAGCCGGCCCCGCCGAACGCGCCGACGACGGACGCCCCGAGCGCCCCCGCGAAGCCCCCGATGGAGGACGAAAAGGTGCCCGACGCCGCTGGAGTGCTGTTGCCGCCCGCGAACGGCGCCAACGCGCCGGGCCCGATCGGGGCCGTGCCTCAGCGACACAGCACCCGTCACGAGGGGGGATGCTCGACCTCGCCCACCGGCTCGACGACGAGCGCGGGCGCGGCCTGGGCACTGGCGGCGCTCCTGCTGCTCCGCGGGCGCCGACGCCGCACCTGAGCACGGGCGACGCGACGCGCACGGGGCGCGCGGCATCTGTCGTGCGATGCCGGAGAGTTTCGACGCCATCGTCGTAGGGGCCGGCTTCGGCGGGCTGGGTGCGGCGATGCACCTCGCCGAGCAGGGGGCGCGCGTCTGCGTCTGCGAGGCCCTCACCTACCCGGGCGGCTGCGCGAGCACGTTCAGGCGCGGCGGCCGGGCGTACGAGGCCGGCGCCACGCTCTTCTCCGGGCTGAGCAAGACGCAGCTCTTCGGACAGTGGATCGAGCGGCACCGCCTCGGGGACCGTGTGGACGTCGAGTGGCTCGATCCTGTGGTGCTGCTCCGCGGCCCCTTCGGCGTGCTCCCCGTGTGGCGAGACCGGGCGCGCTTCGTGGATTCGCTGTGCGCTCTGCCCGGCGCGCCGATCGGGCCGTTGCGCGCCTTCTTCGAGAAGCAGCGGCAGGTGGCCGATACACTGTGGTCGCTCTTCGACGACCCGGACCTCCTCCCGCCCTTCGATGCGCTCGCGCTGCGTCGTCACGCGGGGCGGGCCCTGCGCTACGCGCCCCTCGCCGGCCTCGTCGGGCGCACCCTCAGCGCGGTCGTCCACGACGAAAACCTGAGGACTTTCAAGCCCTTCGACGCGTGGGCCCGTGCCTTGTGCCAGATCACCGTGCAGTGCCCGCCCGAGGAGGTCGAGGCGCCCTTCGCGCTCGGGGCCCTGGACTATCCTTGGCGGGGTACCGGGCACGTGCGCGGCGGCATCGGCGTCCTGGCGTCCGGATTGACGGACGCCCTGCGGAGCCTCGGCGCGCAGGTCCGATTCGCAGACCGTGTCGCCTCCATGGAGCGCGGTGCGTCCGGGTGGCGCGTCACGACCCGACGCGGCGTGCTGGACGCACCGGTGGTGGTGGCCAACCTGCTCCCATCGGGGCTCGTGCGATGCGCCTCGCTCGACCTGGAAGCGAGCCCGCGCCTGCGGCGCCTCGATGCGGGCGTGCGCACGGGCTGGGGGGCCGCCATGCAGTACCTCACGCTCTCGCCGGCCGCGAACCCCGCCGAAGAAGGGCCTCGACACCTCGAGTGCATCGACGACGCCGACGCCCCCTTCATCGAGGGCAACCACATCTTCATCTCCGTCGGCGCGCCGGATGCCGACGGGCGGAGCAGCGCCACCGTCTCGACCCACGTACGGCCCGTCCCCGCCGAGCCCGTCGCCGACTACCACACGCGGGTGCAGGCCCGAATGCACCAGACCCTACGGCGGCGCGCCCCCGAGGTCGTCGAGCGTATCGTTCACCAGCTGCCGGGCTCGCCGCGCACCTTCGAGCGGTTCACGGGTCGGAGCGGGGGCTACGTGGGTGGTATCCCTCGCCGCGCAGGCCTCGGAAACTACCGAGACCTCGGCCCCTTCGAGGCCGCGCCCGGCCTCTTCCTGGTGGGCGACACGACCTTCCCCGGGCAGAGCACACTCGCCACCGCGCTCGGCGGTCAGCGTGCGGCCGTGGCGGCCCTGCGCCACCTCGCCGGCGAGGGGTACGACCGACCGAGGGCGGCTCAGTAGATGTTCGTGCGCCGCGCGACGCCGGTGTAGTCGACGTAGACGGTCTTGACCTCGCTGAAGAACTCGACCGCGGTGGGCCCCATCTCGCGCTCGCCGATGCCGGTGTCCTTCATGCCGCCGAACGGGAGCTGCGCCTCACCGCCCACGGTCGGGTTGTTGACGTGCACGATGCCCACGTCGATGCCGTCCACGAACCGCTGCGCGAGCACCAGGTCCCGAGTGTAGACGCTGGCCGCGAGGCCGTAACGAACGGCGTTGGCGGCCTCGAGCGCGGCCTCGAAGCCGTCCACGGGCACGATGGCCAGCACCGGTCCGAAGACCTCTTCCTGGGCCACCCGCATGCTCATGTTCGCGTCCGCGAAGATCGTGGGCTCCGTGAAGAAGCCGTGGTCGAACTCTTCGCCGCGCGGCCGCTGCCCGCCGGTCACGAGGCGCGCGCCGTCGGCCTTGCCCGTCTCGATGGCGTCCAGCACGCACTGGTGCTGGCCGGCGTCGACGCTGGGGCCCATGGTGACGCCGGGGTGCAACCCGTTCCCGACCCGCACGTTCGCCGTCGCGGCGAGGCAGCGCTCGACGAACTCGGCGTAGAGGCTGCGGTCGACGACCGCGCGGCTGGTCGCGGTGCAACGCTGACCGGTGCTGCCGAACGCGCCCTGCACCGTCGCGTCCACGGCGAGCGCGAGGTCTGCGTCGGACAAGACGACGATGGGGTTCTTGCCGCCCATCTCACACTGACACTTCTTGCGACGCGCGCTGGCTTGCCGCGCCAGCTCGATGCCCACGTCGTTGCTGCCCGTGAAGCTCACCGCGCGCACCAGCGGATGCGTGACGAGCTCGTCGCCCACGGTGCCGCCCCCGCCCGTCACGAAGTTCAAGACCCCGGGCGGAAGGCCCGCATCGTGGAAGCACTGGGCGACCATTCGACCGGTCAGGGGCGTCAACGACGCCGGCTTGAACACCACCGTATTGCCCGCGACCAGCGCCGGCGCGATCTTCCACGCCGGGATGGCGACGGGGAAGTTCCACGGCGTGACGAGGGAGACGACGCCGAGCGGCTGCCGGACGTGGTACGCGAAGGTCCGCGGCATCTCCGACGGCACCACCTCGCCCGTGGCGCGACGCCCCTCGCCGGCCATGTACTCGACCACGTTGATGGACTTCTGGACCTCGCCACGGGCCTCGGCGAGGGTCTTGCCTTCCTCGCGTGTCATGGCTACGGCGATGGTCTCGAGGCGCTCGCGCATGATGCGTGCCGCGTCGAAGAGCAACGCGCCGCGCTTCGGGGCCGGCGTCTCTCGCCATGCGGGGAAGGCGCGCGCCGCCGCTTCGATCGCCTGCTGCGCCTCGGCGCGCCCGCAGTGCGTGGCACGCCCGATGACCTCGCGGGTATCGGCGGGGTTCACGTTGTCCCGCCACTCGGGGCCCTCGATCCACTTGCCGTCGATCAGGGCGCGCACATCGGTCGTCTCCCACGGGCTCGACATTCTTGCTCCTTGGCGCAATGGCCCTCTCGGGCGCGGTCGACGCGATACTAGCCACGGAAACAAGGATCGGAGACGAGATTCCGTTTGGGACCGTTCGCGGGCTTGAGCGAACATACCGCCGTGCCGCCGTCGCCCGCGCCGCTGCCCCCCTACGCCTCGTTGGACCTCGACGACGCGCGCGTGGTCGAGGTGCTCTCGCCCTTTCTGGCCGACAACCGGTTGGCGCGCATGCGCTCGGTGCTCGACCATCGGGTCGAGGGCGTGGCGCTGGGGCTCGAGGACCTTCACCACCTGCACAACGCGGCGGCGTGCCTGCGCACCGCCGAGGGCATGGGCGTGCAGGACGTCGTCGCCGTCGAGCTGCGAAACCCCTACCCCACCACGGATCCGGCGCAGGACGCGGCCCAGGTGAGCCGCATCACCAAGAGCACCCCGAAGTGGTTGTCCCTGCACACACTGCCGTGCCCCGACGCGCTGCTGTCGTTCGCCCGGGCGCGCGGCCTCGCCGTTTGGGGCGCGGCGCCGCTGGGGGGTCGCGACATCGAGGCGCTGCCGACGGATCGCCCCGTCCTGGTGGTCTTCGGCAACGAGAGCTCGGGGCTGCGTCCCGAGACGCTCGCGGCCTGCGACGGCACCTTCCGCATCCCGATGTTCGGCTTCGTCGAGAGCTACAACATCTCGGTCAGCGTCGGCATGACACTGCAGGCGCTGCTCCCGCGTGTCCGGGCGCGCCTCGCCGCCGAGGGCCGCACGGGTGACCTGCCCCACGCCCGCAAGACAGCGCTCATGGCCCGCTGGCTCTACGAGGACGTGCGTGGGGCGCCCCAACTCCTGAAGCAGCGCCTCGGGGCCCCCGTCACTTGAGGTTCTGGTCGACGAGCCCCATACGGATGGCGTACCGCGTGAGGCCGGGCACGTCGTGAATCTGGAGCTTCTCCATGACGCGCGCACGGTGGTGTTCGGCCGTGCGCGGTGAGATGCCGAGCATGCTGCCGATCTCTTTGCTGGTGTGGCCCTCGGCGAGGAGCGTCAGCACTTCACGCTCCCGCGGGGACAGGTCTTCGGTCTCCGACGCGCGCTGGGCGCCGGGAGACAGGTAGGTCCCTCCGTCCGCCACGAGACGGATCGCGACGATCACGTCCTTGATCTGCGCGCCCTTGAGCACGTAGCCCCGCGCGCCGGCGTCGAGCGCCCGCTGCACCCAGACACTGTCGTGGTACATGCTCAGGACGAGGCACGCAGGCGGCTTCGGCAGCTCTCGGACATGCTTGAGCACCTCGAGACCGCCCAGTCCCGGCAGAGCCAGGTCCGTGACGAGCACGTCCGGCTCGAGTCGCGTCACGATCTCGATGCCCTGCCGACCGTCCCCGGCCTCGCCGACGACCTCGATGTCCGGGGCCGTCGACAAGAGCGCCGTGATGCCCTGGCGAACGATGGTGTGGTCCTCGACGAGCACCACCCGAATGGGATGTGTAGCTGCCATGCGTGCGTCTTCCTCACCCTCGCGCAAACCCGTTCGGTTCGCCACTCGCAATCCTACGGATGCCACGCGAGGACGCGTGTGCCGCGCGGCTCGGCGGCCTCGACGTCCAGGTAGCCCCCGGCCTGTTCCACTCTTTCCCGCGCGCCCAGCAGGCCGAGGCCGCGTCGACCTTCGGCGGGCGCGGCCGGGATCCCCTTCCCGTCGTCCTCGACCACGAGCCGCCACCCATCGTCGAAGGGCAAGAGTGAAACGGTGACGCGCCGGGCCTCGGCGTGGCGGGTGACGTTCGTCAACGCCTCCTGCGCGACCCGAAACAGCACCTCCCCCACGTGTCCCGGGGGCTCGACCTCGGGGAGCGTCACGACGAGCTCGAGGCCGCTGTCTCGAGACCAGCGCTCGGCGTGCGCGCGCAGCGCAGCGCGCGTTCCCAGGCCGTCCAGCGCCGCGGGACGAAGGCGGTGGGCGATGTGTCGGACCTGCTCGACCCCCTCGTCCACGGCGGAGAGCGCGGCGTCCAAATGCACGTGCCCCGGGTGGCCCGGGGCCAAGACAGACGACAGCGTGGTCAGGCGCAGTCGCAGGCCCGTCAAGACCTGGCCGAGGTCGTCGTGGAGGTCCCGGCTGATCCGTGCCCGCTCCTCTTCCTGAACGGCCACGAGGCGCGCGCCCAGGGCGGTGAGCTCGGCCTCGCGGGCGCGGAGGTCGAGGGTGCGCTCCACGACCCGCGCCTCGAGCGTGGCGTTGGCCTCTTCGAGGCGTCGCCAAAGCGCGAGGTCACGCGCATCCCCCCGGCGCACGGTGGCGAGCGGCAAGAAGAAGAGCGCGGCCGCAAGGAGCGCTCCCCCGAGAAGTGCCGCGGCCCAGAGGCGCATCGAGGCTTCGCGGAGATGCTCCGCGGACAGGCGCACTTGCACCCGACCGGCGATGCGCCCATCGACCCGCACAGGGGCCCACGCCGAGACCTCGACGCGCCCCACGCCCCCATCCCCAGACACGAACATGGCCTCGCGATGCGCATCGACCTGGACACGCGCGCGGACCGGCGTCGACGTGACCTCGGCCGTCGCCTCGCGCAATCTGGGCAGGTCGTAGGCCCACAGCGCGGGCCGGTCCTGGGCCACGGTCTCGAGACGCCGCGCGACGTCCCCCGCCCACATCTGGGCCTCTCGGCCCCGTTCGCGGAAGGCGAGGGTCTGGTAGACGGCGGGGAGGACCACCCCGAAGACCAGCCCGGCGAGGGCCGCCAGGGGCCACATCCGGCGCGCGAAAGGCGGCGCGAGCAGCGCGGGTCGGGTCCCGCTCGCGGCGGGCTCCGGCGAGCTCACGGCACCTCGTAGCCGAGGTCGATGAGGAAGGCGCGCCCTTCGGCCCCTTGCAGGAACTGGAGGAATGCGTCCACCTCCGGCCCGGCGGCGGGTCCACGCAAGAGGTCGAGGCTGATACGGTCGTCCGTGGGCTCGCCCTCGATGAAGACCGGCCACAGGGGCTCGCCGAAAAGCCGGAGGGAGCCGCTGTCGACGACCGCGACCATGCCCGTGCGGGCACGCAGCTCGGCGCGCAACGCGCTCGCCTGGTGGACCACCGGCCACCGCCGCTCTCGGGCCGCGACCGCGAAGGCCTGCGCCAGGCGGGGCCTGCCCTGCGCCAGAACGCTCTGGGTGAGCTCGCCCTCGGGACGGAGTCGAAAGAGCGCGCGCTCTTCGCCGGCGCCTTCGACCGCGTTGCCCTCGACGAGCTGCACGAGTCGGTCGACCGTGAGGCGTCGGAGAGACTGGCCCCCCGAGGTGACGAGCACGGCTCGGGTGCGCGCGAACTCGACGGCGCCCGGCAGCCGAGGCGCGTTCCCGGGCCGCGCGATGGCGACGAGATCGACCGCGCCGTCGGCGAGCGCGGACAGCGCCCCCTCCGCCCCGAGAGGCGCCTCGACACGCAGCGAGGTGCGCGGGAGGCGAAGTGTGAATCGCTCGAGCAGGTGCTTCAGAGGCGGCAGCGCGAGCTCGTCGCCCGTGACCCACGCCGCCGCGCGGATCGACGCGGGGCTCGTCTCGAGCACGGGGGGGGCGGCCTCGGGCGCACACGCTGTGACGAGCAGCGCCCACAGGGCACGGAGTGCCCGCGCCCTCACGTCGACTCGCGGCGGAGCGCGACGGCCATCATCACCGGACCGCGACGAGCGAACGCGAGCTCGACGCGGCTCCCGGTCGCGTGCACCGCCGCCTGGCCGTAGAGCGAGACGCTCCCGTTCCGCGCCACGCAGATGTCTCGCCAGCCGACCCCCGACTGCCAAAGTCCCGTGCCGATGGACTTCGCCACGGCCTCTTTACCGGACCACAAGACCGCGGCGCGGTCGGCGTCGACCCCGCCCTCGAGTTCCTCGGGCCGACAGACGTGCTCGAGCACATCCCCGCTGCCTTGACGCGACCGATCGAGGCGCGCCACGTCGACCACGTCCACGCCGACGCCCAGAATCCGGGCCCTCGTTCGGCGCTCACGCATTCAACGGGCGCGGGTGCGTCGGGCCGGCACCCAGTCCTCGACGAGCTCCACGGGGACCTCCGGCACCACCGCCATGGTGAGCCCGAGGATGCGCCCCATCTTCTCGAGGAGACTCGGGTTCACACGGCCCGTGCCGGCACCCTCGATGCGGATCCACCAACGCGCCAGCGCCACGGGCTGCGCGAAGTCGATTTCCTTGAACGTCAAGGCGGCGCGGCACCCGGGGCAGGTCACCTGGAAACGCTCGATGGGCAGGTACTTGAGCCGACGCAGCGCGTCCTCGACCTCGTGCGGCTCGAGCAGGTCGCCGCAGCCCCCGCACCGCGCCTGGGCCGCCAGGACCTCGGGCAAGTCCGGGAGCACCCTCGCGCGGGTCGCCCCGCCCACCTCCAGCGCATCGAAGGTGAGCTCCGCAGGCAGGTGAGACTCGGCGGCGTCCGCGTGGAAGAGGGACGCGACCCCGGGTCCCGGCACCCAGCCTTCGTCACCGTGCGGACCCAAAATGCCCGCTTCACGCAACTGACTGAACAATGCATCGACCGCCCCCGTGTTGGGCACTGGGGCCTTCGAGCCTCGGGGCGCGAGGTACAGGTTCAGCATCGACCTCGGACTTATCGCGAAGGACCCGTCGAACGCAACAGGCCGGATGCAGGCCGAGATCCGAAGCCTCTCAGGAACGACCGACACGCGCCCAGAGGCCGGTGTCCACCAGCAACGTGAGCAACGCGAGCAGGGCGAAAACGGCGAAGAGCGGCGCACCGGGTTCACGACCGAGCAGCGCATCGACCCGAGACGGCAGTAGGCTCGCAGAGCGCACGACCGAGCCGCCCGAGAGCGCCGCCGTGGCCTCGAGTCGAGGCCCATCGGGCCCACGCTCGACGAGCTCCCGGACGTGGCCGAGCACAAAGACGTGGCGGCTCTGCTCACCGTCGGCCTCGAGAAGGAGTGTCGCGGGCGCGCCCCCGACGCCCACGTCCGGCGCGACCTGCACCTCGAAGACGCGCCCGCCGACGCGGCGCACGGTGACCGCCAGCGCGGCGCCGGTGACGTCTTCGACGCGGGCCGTCGGTGGCACGTTGCCCGTGCCGGTCTCGACGACGAATCGGCGCTCCAGCAGCGCCTCGTCTACGACCCGTGGGCCCTGAGTCGGGGCGCGTCGCGCGGGGGCCAAAAGGCGCCGCCAGACGCCCTCGGGCGCGCTCCAGGCGTCGGTCGCGAGGGCGACGACACGCCCTGCGCCCAGCGCCCACTCGGCCACGAGGGGCGCCTCCGCCAGACGCGCCAGAACGCGGGCCGCGGGGCGGGCCTCGGTGCGAATCGCGCCTTCGACCTGACCCGTGGAGCCTCCCACACGAGCCGCCCAGGCCGCGCCCGGCAACACGGCCTGCGGGCCGAGGAAGAGCCCACCGTCCGTCACGGCGTCCTGGGTCGCCTGCATCGTCGCGCGCACCGCGTCGCCCGGGTTCGCCTCCACCACCGACCCGCCGAGGCGACGACTGAGAGTGTCCAGGGTCGAGGCGTCGCGCTCCGCCCCGACCGCGACGCCGAAGAGCCGCACCTCCGCCCGCAGCGCGGCGGCCACTGCCGCCTCGAGGTCGGCCTCGGAGTCCGCGAAGGCCCCGTCGGAGACCACGACGACGACCCGCGCGTCGACGTCGGCCTCGGTGAGAAGTCGACACGCCTCGAGGAGCGCCGGGGTCAATCGTGTGCCCCCCGAAGAGGTCGACGGAACGGGGGGAGGCCCGCCCTTCCCCACGGGCGCAAAGGGTCTGAGCACCTCGGCGGCGCCCCCGAACGCCACCACCGCGAGCCCGTCGGTGCCGACACGCAGGGCCTGCGTGACCCCGTCGGTGATCTGCGCCAGGCCGGCGGGACCGACACCGCCGGCCTCGACCGACATGCTGCCGCTTCGATCGAGCAGCAACACCACCCCCACGCGCGCGCGGCCCGGGGCTCGAGGCGCGGCGCCGAGGGGCGACAGAGCGTCGAGCGGGTGGCTCGCCCAACCCGCCGCGCCGAAGGCCGAGCCACGGCCGGACAAGACCAGCATCGAGCCCGCGCGCACGGCCGTCGTGAGGGCCTCGGTGGCTTCCGCGGTGAGGGCGCTCGCCGGCAGGTCGTGGACCCAGAGGACCGGCGCCGGTGCGACGCGGACGAGGTCCGACGGCTCCAGCGGGACCGGCGTGAAGCCCGCCTGACGCAACCACCCGAACGGTGCGCTGTCCGCGCGTCCGAGGACCTGCGCCAGCGCCTCGACCTCGCCGCCGACGGGGACCTTGAGCAGGTCATTCGCCGTCTCGGGATCACCCGTCGCGTGGACTCGGACGACGACGGGCAGACCCGGCGGAAGCCGAACCGTCGCAGCGATCCGACGGTCTCTCCCCGGCGCCAGATCGACCTCGCGCGCCACCCGGTCGATCTCCCACTCGGCCCGCACGGCGCCGCTCCCGCGGAGGATCGCCTCGACGAAGATCTGCTCGCCCAGTCGCCGCGCACGGCCCGAGAGCGCCACCACGTCGGGCGACGATGACTCTACGGGCACCACGACGACCGGCACGCCAGGGTCGTGCGGCAGGTCCGCGGCGCGACCGTCTGTGAGCAAAACGACGACCCCGGTCGAGCCGGCCAGCGTCGCCGCGGTCCGCAGAATCGGCCCGAGACGGGTTCGGGTCGCGCGCCCGGACTCGGGTGCCTCGGTGCCCGCACCGACCGTCTCCCGCACGCGGTCGTCGCCCTCGACCCGAGCCGCCACCCGTGTCCCCAGGGCGCCCTCGACCTCGGCCAGCGCCGTTGCGAGAGCGCGACTCGGGACCGACGCGCTGGTGTCGACCGCGAGCACGACGGTCCCCGCCTCACCCCCAGGCGCCCGTAGGTCGAGCAACGCGAGAACGACGAGCCCGCTCGACACCCACGCGAAGCGGGACCGTGTCCGCCCGGCCGCGACCACGGCGGCCCCGAGGCACAGCAAGGCGAGGAGGCCCAGCGGGACGGAGGGCGTGACCTCCATCGCCCGATGCGCCGTGTTCCCGAGCGTCGGCCGGGCGTTGGACGGGGCGTGGAGGGGCGGCTCGACGGCAATCCACGCGCGGTCTCTCGCCCCGCCTCCTTCGACCTCGAGGACGTGGAGCCCCCGCTGGTCGAAGGGACCGAGCAGCGCTCGGCCGTCGTGCCGTTCCAGCGGCACTCGGGTGCCGTCGGGCAGGACGAGACGGACGCCCTCGGGCAGGTCCACCTCCAGGGTTTGGCCCGCGTCGAGGCGACGGCATCGGCTGCGGTCGGCGCGGCTCGCATCGACCAGCTCCGCGACCCAAACGGGCCAGCTCGCGGTCTCCACCAGCTCGCTCGACTCGGGCACGAAACCGAGGCGCACGTGTCGACCCTCGGGGGACCACGCGGTTTGGGCCACGATCGCGTCCCCGGCCCACCAGGCCGGGCGACCCTCGCCCTGGAGCGCGTGGAACCCACGGACAGTCGCGCCCGGCGCGGCGTCGTAGCCGTCGGGTCGCAGCGGTGCGCCGGGCTCGGGCCCGGGGACCGTCGGCACCTCGACCCACGTCACGTCGGGCGCGAACGGCGCCCAGCGGCTCGACGGGGCCTGTTTCGGGTCCAGCGGTCGAGCGCGCCAAACCGCCTCGGCCTCGGGCACTCGAACGAGGCCCTCGAGGGCCGTGAACCCGCGTTCGAAGGCGGTGGTGAAGCCCGAGACCGCGACGGGCATCGGCCGGGCGTCGGGCACACACAGCGGCCACACGACACCGTCGTCGAATCGGACGAGCGCGCCGCCGCTCGGCAGCGCGCCCTCGTAGGTTCGCAGGCGCAAGTTCCCCTGCAAGGCGTGACGACCGCCGAGGGCATCCTCGAGGACAGCCCCGAGGCCGCTCGGTGACTCGAGGTCTACGGAGACTGCGACCCGGCCGCTCCCCGTGACGTCGGCCCCGGCGCCCAGCACAACGGGGCCGAGGCGCGGCCGCTCCTCGGGCACCACCACCGGACCGGACGCCAGGCGCGCCCGACCGAACGCCAGAGCCGCGGACCAATCGGGCTCCGACTCTACGGCGGGCACACGCTCCGGTGCCGTGGGATCATGCTGGGACGGCCGCGCCCCCGCGCGCACGACGACGACGGGCGCTCGCCACGACGGGTCGAGGTCGAACGGCCCCGTCGCGAGCACGAGCGTGCCCTCGCGAGGCATGAACACGCCCAACGCCAAGGCCACCAGGGCGAGCAAAGCGGCGATGCGCAGGGCGAGCAGCCAGGGTGCCCGCACGGCCGACGCCCGGTTCCCCGCGCCCTCGCCGTCGCGAATCAGGAACGCCGGCGACCAGGTCAGTGCCTCGCCGCGGGCTGCGCGTCGGTGCAGCAGAACGAGCACCGGAATCCCGACGAGCCCGGCCAGCGCGAGGGGCCAGGTCGCGCTGACGGCCTCAAGCCCCAGCATGCCCGCCGCGCGTCCCCGTGATGCCTCTGAAAAGTCGCTCCAGGACCACGGGAAACGGTTCGTCGTTGGTCGCGTCCACGAGGAGGGCGCTGCGGCCGCGGGCCACGGCGACGAGGCCCTCGTGGTGCGCGTCGAGACGCGCCTGCAAGCCGGCCTCCGCCGACGGGGCGACAGCCACACGACCCGTCTCCGGATCCCGCACTCCAACCCCCGTGGCGGGCACCGAACGCTCCTCGGGCAAGAGCACACGCACGAGGTCCACGCGCCAGCCCATCTGCGCGAGCCGCTCGACCCCCGCCCCCGCACCCGCGGGATCGAGGAAGTCCGAGAGCACGACGGCGTCGCCCCGCATGGGCCACGCGCGCAGGCAGTCGAAAGACGCGGCCAGGGCGGTTGGACCCTCGGGGCGCGCGGCGCCGAGGCGCTCGAACGCGGAGCGCGCCGCCTCTACGCCACCGGTCAGCCAATGCCGTTCGAGGCCGCCATTCTTCGCGATGCCGAGCAGCACGCCGTGCGCCTCCCGCAGCCCTGCGTAAACGAGCGCCGCGGCGAGTCGTCGAACGAGCGCGAAGCGCGCGGGCACCCCCGCCCCCATGGACGCGGAGGCGTCGACCAGGACCGCGAGGGTGCCGGCGCCCTCGTCCTCGAAGGTCCGGACGTACACACTTCGGTGGCGGGCCCAGAGCGTCCAGTCGATGTGGCGCGGATCGAGGCCATCGACCCACTCGCGGTGGCCCTCGAAGTCGAGGCCAGGGCTCATGCCTCCCCGGAGCGGACGCCCCACGACCGGCAGCCCGCCCCCCTGTCGCAGCCAGAGCGAGAAGCGCTCACACAAGACGAGTGTCTCGGCGTCGGGGAAGGTCTCCATGCGGTCGGAGGGCCTCAGAGCAGCCCGGCGAGGATCGTCTCGGGCCGGACCCCCTCGACGCGACCCGCGAAGCTGACGAGGACCCGGTGACGCAGGGCTGGAATCACCATGGCGCGGACGTCCTCTTGCGAGACCTGGAGGCGTCCTTCACAGGCGGCCCGGGCGCGCGCCGCACCCAGGAGCGACTGCGCACCGCGCGGGCTCACCCCG
>JBMOFP010000125.1:0-18595 GCA_049318805.1 Bradymonadia bacterium | reverse complement strand
GCGGCGTCGAGCTGGCCGACGTGGTGTTCGAAGGAGGCGAGGTTTGTGTACGTGGCGGGGGTCGCCGTCGTCTGGGAATCCGTCGAGAGCGCGAGGTCCCGGGCGCGCTCGAGGCGCGCTCGGATCGAAGGCCAGTCCTGGGGAATCGCGCCGGCGCGCGCGGCGAGGTAATTGAGCCAGGAAACGGACGCCTCACGGTCGGCACCGCGGTTCTGCGCACACACAGGGGTCTCGAGCTCAGGCAAGAGCGAGACGACATCGGCCCACTGGCCGGATTGCGCCTGGGCTGCAGCCAGCGCGATCGAGATCGGACAGACTTCCTTTAAACTGTCGGCGCGCGTCAGCCCGTCACGCGCGACCTGCAACGAAGCGATGGCCCGGCGGGTATCCCCGATTTCCTGCGCCATGTATCCGTCGTAGTAGGCCGTGCGTGCAGGTCCCTCTTCGCTGCCAACCTTGGCATCGAGGCGCCGTGCGTCGTCGAGATGCGCAGACATTTCGACGAAAGACCGCCGGTTGAGCGCGGCGAACGCGGCGTTCCGCTGCGCCATGGCCGCGACGGAGAGGTGACCCGTTTGCTCGATGCGCTGCGCGGCTTTGCGCCAAGCCGCGTTCGCGTTCTGAGGTGAACGCGCTTCACACCGTGCCACCTCGACCACGCACCACACCTCGGCCCACGGATCCGGAGCGCCTCCGCATCCGGGCGGGGGCTGTTCACAGCCGCGGGCAGACACCACGAGCGGCACCTGCGACGGGGGAGGCGCACAGTCGGCCTCGATGGCGCGATAGAGGTCGGGCGGGTCGAAGGTGAGGGTGCCAGGTTCCGGGCTGGTGCAGGTCGGCCAGCCGATGATCTCGAAACCAACGGTCGATGGCCGGATTCCGAGGACCTCGACCCGGTCAGCCGACGACCAACGCGCCGCGGTCGGAACACTTCGCGGGAGCGCATCGATACGGAAGCGGGGTGGGGCCTGCGAGTCCCAAACGGGGCGTGGGCCCCCCGGCGTGATGTAGAGCGAACGGGGCCCGAGCGCTGAAAGGGCGAGGGCGTGTGCGTGGGCCCGACGCGACGGCGGGGCGTCTTCGGCCGGCGAAGTGGGGCCTGGCGGCGTTTCACATGCGACGAATCCGACGCCGCACAGCGCGCCGAGCACCCCTCGGCGAATCACTGGGCCGTGATGCGCAGCAGGACCGACTCGGTCACGGGCGAGGTCCCCGTGCTTCGCTGGGCGACGAGGCGAGCCTGGTAGGTCTTCCACACCTGCGGGTCATTCGACAGGGTTTTTCCGTTCGCGACGACCGGGGCGACAAGGTTGTTGTACCGAATCGTCTGCCCACTCTTCCAGCTCGAGAGGCTCCCGCCCGAGGCGGCCTTGAGGTCGACTGTCTGTGCAGGTGTGCCCGACTGGGCCGAGATCGTGAGGAGCGCCGACGTGTAGGTCCCCGTCGTGCCCGTCGCGATCTGGAACACGACCGTCATACTCTTCGGTGATGCGGTCGACGTGTAGCGGAGCCCGCACTCCAGGCACTCTGGAACAACGGGCTGCGGCCCCGCGATGCCCGCGGCGGCCCGCTCGACGTACACTTCCGATTCCACCCCCACCGCCATCGTCGTGACCGGCCCCGAGCTCCACGCCGTCGATGCGCACGGTGTGCCGCTCCCGGGCGTGCAGTCGAAGTTCTCGCAGATCGACGTACCGGCATCGGGCCAGTCCTCGGACCACCCGGGTTCGAGGCCATCATCGGGGCAGTTGCCCTCGGGCAACATCCCGCATTCCCGCTGGAGGTCGACGCACGGCGTAAGGGCCGCGGCGTCGAACCAGCCGTTCGCGTCGAGGTCCGCGTCCGGAGCGAGGTCGAGCTCGTCCTTCATGAGGCAGGCCACGAAGTTGTCGACGCACCCCGCCGAGGCGTTGAGCACCCGCCGCGCGCCGCACAGGTTCACCCGGTGCACGGGCACGCCCTCGCGCGACGTCGCCCCGGCCCCCCCCCGCAGGCCGGGCCCCGTGAGGTACAAGAACCGCGCGAGCCCTCGGGCCGAGAGGGGCGTGCGCCCCGCCTTCGCCAGCGCCCCCTGGACGTAAGCCCCGATGGCGGTGGTAAAGGCGGTCGACACCGAGGTCCCGGTCACGCCGATGGGCGCGGTGGCCGCACCCGCGGGCGCGCTCGGCGCGCACGGCGCCTCGACGGGCTGCTCACCCGCATCGAAGCGCGGCGACTGCAAGTAGACCTGGGCGCCCGGCGCGACGAGCGCCGGCTCGGTCCTCGGGCCCGCATGAAGCACAGGCTGGTCGAAGCCGTTGATCGCCCCGACCGGGGTCGAGAGACGCAGCCGCTTGAAACACTGGTCGGGGAGCCACGGGTTCCAGCCGCCGTCGAGGGTGCCCCAGAGCGCAGGTGCGTAGAGGGATTCGCCCCGGCGGATCTCTCCGGCCCCGCTGGTGGACGTGCACCAATCGCTCTTGAGTCGAGCCCACGACCGTCCCGTGCCCGTAAACTCCGCCGCCTTGCAGCGGACGCCGCCCATCGCGAGGGCGGCGTGCTTCGTCAGCTCGATCGGTCGGTCGATGCCGTGGTTGCCGGACGCCGCGAAAACACTGACCGGGCCGCCGCGACCTACGCGCTCTCGCCCGCGAACGTAGGAGAGCGCCCAGCGCAGCGCCTCGCCGGGGCCGTCTTCGACGGCGGCGCACGCGCCCTTGTTGCCCTTCTTCGCGTTCTTGGCCCAGCCGTTGCCCTTCACCTTCTCGGCCGTCGGATAGACCCCTTGAATCCGACGCGCTCGACTCAAGACCTCGGGCCAACCCAGGCTCAGGTTGATGAGCAGCGGCGCCTCGTCGGCGACACTCTGGACGGCGTCGTCCACGGCCCGGGCAACGGCCTCGGTGGTGCCGAATCCGTTCCCACTGCCCTCGGCGTCGAGGGCTCGATACGACCGGTATTCGGCCGCGGGATTGACGGACCGCAAGTGGCCGAGCATCCACGCGCCGTGCGGATTCCAGGGCCCCGTCGTGTCCGGCGCGCCCTCGGCCGAGAGGAACTCCGCTTCGCGCGGGAAGGTCGCTGGATCCGCCCCGGTGTCGATGAGCGCGACGTGCGTCTGGCCAACCTCGTCGGAGGAGACCTCGCCGCGTTCCCCGGCGGGCGCCGTGCCGTCGAGGCCGAGCCGACCGAAATGCCAGCTCAGCGCGTCCGCGTTCGTCGCCGTGGCGGCCCCGCCAAAGGGGCACTCGCGACCGACGAGGAAGTCGACGCCGCCCTCGCCGCGCGGACCGCCGCAGAGGTTTCCGGACCACGCGGCGACCTGCTCGGGACAGGCCGTGCGCAAGGTCTCGGCGGCGTTCGTCCGCATGTCTTCGACGAAGGCGCACAGGGTCTCGGCGTCCGCGCGGATGGGGAGGACGACGCCCGCCTCCTCGCGCTCGAACTCGACGCGAAAGAACCGACGGTGGGCGGACGTTCGGGGGTCGTTCGGCTCACCGGCGACCTCGCGATAGACCGACTCGAGGCGCGCTCGAATCTCGACGCCCGCCCGCGGCGCAAACAACGCCGTGCGGTCCGCCGCACAGCTGACCTGGCAGAACGCGTCCGCGTCCGCGGCGAAGTTGCACATCTCGGCCTTCGCGAACGCGTCGAGCCTCGCCTTCAGAGCGTCGGGGAAGGCCTCGCACGGGGTCGGGGCCCCCTGGGGCGTGTCGATGAAGAAGAGGTTGTCCCCACACCCCGGCAGCGGCAGACCCGGGACCCCTTGCACGGCCCACGGATCCTCTCGCGCGTTCACCTCGAGCAAACGCTCGCGACCTGGGGGGACCTCGCCCCCCGGCACGCACAGGTTCCTCCGTGGCTTCGTGGGATCGCATCCCACGATCACGAGCACGCACCACAGCCCGAGGAGACTTCTCTTCATTTCCCGACCCTCGTTCGCCCCAAACACGTGGCGACGCTAGGCGGTCGAGCCCAACGACGCAAGAAGCCGAGCGCCCCTCAGCGCAAGGCGTCGAGTCGGTCGGCAAACGCCCGTGCGGTCAGGGTCCTGCGGGCGGGCTCCCGCGTGAGCGCCGCGTGGCACAAGGCTGCGAGGCCGGGCGCGATCTGGGCTTCAGGCGCCACCGACCGCACGTCGGGGGCGTCGACGTTCCGCACCTGGAACAGCAAGTTCAGCTCGCCCCCCTCACCCGCGCGGTGGGGCAACACGCCGGCGAGCGTCTCGAAAAGGCAAGCGCCGAGCGCGTAGACGTCCGCGGCCGGCCCGATGTGCCGAGGCTCGCCGTCGAGCGCCTCGGGCGCCATGTAGCCAAAGGTCCCCGTGATGGGCATGCGTTGGGCACCGGCGCGCTGCGCGGGGCGCTCGGTGTACCGAACCGCCAGGCCCCAGTCCGCGATCCAAGGCGCCCCGCCCGGGCCGATGATGAGGTTCGCGGGCTTGATGTCCCGGTGCACGATGCCCTGGCCGTGGACGGCCGACAGGGTCCGCGCGATGTCCACGAGCGCGCCGAGCAGCGTCGAGCGACCGAGCGCGTGCCATGCGCCCTCGCGCCGCGCCGCCAACGCGTCGGCCAGCGTCGGCCCCTCGATGAACTGCATCGTGTAGAAGCAACGACCGTCCGGCAGGACACCGGCGTCGAAGACCGGGACGACCCCCGGTAGACCCAGGCGACCCGCGACCCGGGCCTCGAACAAAAAGCGCGCCCGCGTGTCGGCGTCCTCGAGGGCGTCGGGCGCGAGCACCTTCAGCGCGACCTCCCGGTCGAGTACGACGTCGTGCACCAACCAGACGACGCCGCCGCCCCCCCGACCGAGGAGGCGCATGGGCACATAGCGGGGGGTTCCAGGCACGGGCGCCTCCAACTCGCCGCCGGGCGGCGTCGGGCAGGGGGTCTCCAGTCCCCCGGCCAATAGCCAGGTCCGGGTGAAGCTCTCGGGCGGCCGCGCGGGCGTCGGCGTCGGCGTGAGTGTCGGCGTGCCGAGAGGGGCGAGCGACATGCCCGCCGTGCCCAGGTCAGAGTTGTGCATACGGTCCCCTCCGTGCGGTCTACAGGAGCGGTGTACTGACGCGGGATGCCGCCACTTTTTTCGCAACGTGTGCCCTTCGCGTCTTCTTACATTGACGCCCGGGGCGGGACGGCGCTCGGATGGGGCATGCATCGACGCCTCGCCGCGCTGGCCCTTGCCGCGCACATTCTCGGCTGTGCCGCGCCCACCGAAACGTCTGCCGACGACGCGGGGCCCACCGGCGCGCGGCTCGACGCGCGTGCGGCCGCCGGCGGCGAAGGCGGCGCCTCGAGCCCGACGGGGGGCGAGACCGCCTTCGGGGGTGAACCGGTCGGGCCTCCTCCGCCCGACGCCGAGCCCCCAACGCCGCCGTGCTCCGAAGGGGATGCCGACCAGGACGGCTACGGCACCGGAGCCGGGTGCGCGGGGCCCGACTGTGACGACGCGAACCCGGTCGTGCACCCCGACGCCGTCGAGGCCTGCAACAACCTCGACGAGGACTGCGACGGCGTGGTCGACGAAGCGCTCGGTGAGCGGGCCTGCGGCCAGGGCGCGTGCCGGACCGTGGCCGCGACCTGCGTCGACGGGCGCCCCGCGGCCTGCGTCCCCGGAGCGCCGGGTGCCGAGCTCTGCAACGGCGTGGACGACGACTGCGACGGCGCGACGGACGAGGCGGGCGGCGTGACTCGATGTGGCGTCGGCGCCTGTGAACGGACGGCCGCGTGCGTCGACGGCGTCGAGGGCGCCTGCGCGCCCGGCGACGCCGCACCCGAGGTCTGCAACGGGCTCGACGATGATTGCGACGGACGCGTTGACCAGGGCTTCGGCGTCCGCGTCGAGGGCGCGCGCTACTCGATCCTCATCGGCCAGCACGACCGGTGCGACGGCTCCTCGGAGCGCGGCGGCCCGCACTGCAACGCCGCCATCAACCGCCAGTGTCGCAACCAGGGCTGCGCGGTGTCTGGTTTCGGACCCCTCGAGAACTCCGGGGACGACGCCGCCATCGCGTGTGTGCTCGCGGGCGAACAGAGACAGGTCTCCTACGCCGACCTCGCCGCGCGTCACGTGCCGTGCGACGGCGTCGGGCAGCGGATCGGCTCCGACTGCAACGCGGCGATCCACCGCTGGTGCGTCGGCCAGGGCTTCGCGAGCGGCTTCGGTCCGGTGGAGCAGGGGCCCGACGAGGCGACCGTCGTGTGCGTACCCGGGGGCACCGCCGAGGTCGTGCAAACGGACTACGGCACCCTCGCGCAGGCGCTGGACGTCTGCGACGGCACCCAACAACGCATCGGCGTCGCGTGCAATGCCGCGATCCATCGACACTGTGCGCGTACGGGCTTCGTGACCGGCTTCGGTCCCGTCGAGAACTCGGGCGCGACGGCCGTCATCACCTGCTTGCGGCCCTAGGACCCGTCGAGGACCTCATGACCCCCTACGTCGTCGATCTGAAGGCGATTCGTGCCGCCGCCGAGCGCATCGAGGGGCGCGTCCATCGCACGCCGGTCCTCACCTGCGCGACGCTGGACGCGCTGGCCGGGCGCTCGCTTTTTTTCAAGGCCGAGCACCTGCAGAAGGTCGGTGCGTTCAAGTTTCGGGGCGCCCTGAACGCCGTCGCCCGCCTGTCGGACACCGAGGCCGCCGCCGGGGTCGTGACCCACAGCAGCGGCAACCACGCCCAGGCCCTCGCGCTCGCGGCGAGGCTGCGCGGCGTTCCAGCGTGGATCGTCATGCCCCATACGGCGTCCGCGGCCAAACGTGCCGCGGTCGAGGGCTACGGCGGCCGCATCGTGCTGTGCGCGCCGACCCTGGCCGACCGTGAGTCTACTGCGGAGCGCATCCGCGCCGAGACCGGCGCCGCGCTCATCCCGCCCTTCGACCACCCGGACGTCATCGCGGGCCAGGGCACCATCGCCCTGGAGCTGCTCGAACAGGTGCCCGACCTCGAGGCGGTCGTCGTGGCCGTAGGGGGAGGTGGCCTCATCTCGGGCATCGCGCTCGCCCTGCGCGAGGCCGCGCCCCACGTGCGGGTCATCGGCGCCGAGCCGGCCCTCGCCGATGACGCCGCGGTGTCCAAGGCCTCGGGCATCCGTCAGCCGCCGCGCGCGCCCAAGAGCATCGCCGACGGCCTGCTCACCTCCCTGGGCGAGTATACGTGGCCCGTCGTTCGCGACCTCGTCGAGCGTGTGGTCCTCGTCGAGGAGCACGAGATCGTCGACGCCATGCGTCTCGTCTTCGAGCGCATGAAGCAGGTCATCGAGACCAGCGCGGCGGTCCCGCTCGCCGCCGTCTTGCGCCCCGAGTTCCTCGAGACCGTCGATGCGCGCCGGGTCGCGCTGGTGCTGTGCGGCGGCAACGCCGACCTCGACCGGCTCCCGTGGCGGACGCCGACCGCCTGAGCGCCCTCCGGGTCACCCAGACCGCGGCCGCGTCGCCCAGCCCGGCGCGAGCATGTCGGCGATGGCCCGCGGGTTCATCACGCCCCGGGCCCGGATGCGCTGCAGCGCGACCTCCGGCGGCGTTTCCCCGACACACTCCGCCTTGCGCAGCGCCACCACCGCCGCGTGCAGCGGCATCTCGACCGCGCTGAAGGCCTGCTCCGCGGCGTCCAAAAACTTCGCGGCGTCCGGGCCCCGGCCGTCCAGCCAGGCCAACGTGCCCTGGATCTGCAGGGCGTTCGGGCGAGCCCATGGCGCCGCCTCCCGCGACAGGACCCGCGCGTCCTTTCGGGCGAGGGCGCGCGCGCGCTCCACGTCGACCCCCGCGGCGATCGCCGCCAGCGCGCAGCGCGCGCGATGCACGTGGGTGTCGATCCGCACCACCTCGACCCGCTGCCAGAGGCTCTCATCCAGCGCCGGCCAGAACCTCGACACACGCTCGAAGGCGGCGCGTGCCTCGCCCGTGTAGAGGTCGACGTTGGTTTCCGCCACGAAGTCGAAGTAGTGCTGCAGGTGGAAGCCGGACTTCGACCACTCGGCCATGGCGTCCGCGATCATTCGACGCGCGGTTTGGGGGTCGTCGAGCGCGAGCCAGGTCAGGCAGGGGTAGCCCGTGCGCAGATTCGTCGCCGCGTAGAGATTGCCCCGCGCTCGGGCTTCGTCGAGCAGCCCGGGGACCCGGCGCGCGATCTCTCCCAGGTTGCCCATTTGCCCGAGCGTCGACAGCAGGAAGAGCTGACACGACGGGACCTCCCAGTTCAGCCCCGTGGTCTCGTCCACGTAGACCCGCTCGGAGCGCTCGAAGTGGTCGAGGGCCTCGCGCCATCGCCCCCACGAGTAGCCCACGACCCCGAGGCAGTAGGCGTAGAGCCCGTGCGTATGAGGCCGATCGACCGCGGGCACGAGCACGTCGGCGACGGCGCGGAGGCGCTCCACCCGAGCGCGGCCCCCCTGCCCGACCGACGCCGCATACGCGACCTCCATCGCGAGGGAGCGGGCGATCCGGTAGCGCTCGCCGCTCTCCAGGGCGAGGTGCAGCGAACGGGCCTGGTAGTCGGCGGCGCGCACATGGTCGACGAGGCCGAGCCCGAGACCGACCGCCCAGGCGAGGTCGACGCGCGAGAGGGTCGAGGTCGAGACCTCCTGCTCGTCGCGGGGCGTGAAACCGAGGCCTCGCATCCGCAGGCGCGCGCGCCAGAGGAGCAGAGAAAGCAGCGCCCTGCGTGGGGTCGCGGGCAAGCGCATGTCGATGGCCACCAGCACCTGCTCGAGCACGGCTTTGCCCTCGTCGAGGTGCCCGCTGATCATCAGCTGCTCGCCCGCGCGACGCTGCAGATCGAGCGCCAGGACCTCGGGTGCGTGCCCGGCCGCCTCACGAAACGAGCGGGCCGCCTCCACACAACGCCCGGCGTCGACGAGGGCCTCCGCCAGCCGCGTCAGTAGCAGACGCTCTCCCTCGCCGTGGTCGGGCCCCACCGACGCGCTGGTCCGGTGCAGGTCCAACGCACGGCGGAAGAGCTCGGCCGCGCGGTCGAAGGCCAGGGCCTCGCGGGCGCGCTCCGCGGCGCGTGCGGAGTACTCGCCGGAACGGCGTGTGTCCTGCGCCTCGAAGAAGTGCTCCGCCAGGGCCTCGAAGTCCGTGGAGCCTGCGGACTCCATGGCGAGACCGACGGCCCGGTGTGTGCGTCGCGCGGTCTCGACGTCCAGGCCCTGGACCAGGGTCTCTCGAATCCGGTCGTGGTAGCTCTCGATGTACTCCGTGTCCGCGACGACCCGTACCCGCACGAGGTGGCGCGCCCGCAGCAGCGCCAAGGTCGTCGGCATGTCGGCCCCGAGGCCCGCCGCGGCGCGGATGACCTCACGATCGGTGGGTCGACCCGCCACGGCCGTCACGCTGAGCAGTTGGCGCGCCTCCGCAGGCAGCCCCGCGAGACGCCGCCGGAGGACCTCACCGAGCGAGAGCCCCGAAGACAGATGCCTCTCGGTGACCTCATCGCCGCCGCCCCGGACGTACCCGACCAGCGCTTCGACAAAAAACGGGCTGCCGCGGGACTCCGCGGCGATGACCCGCGCGTCGTCCGCGAGCCCGGCTCGGGTGTGTCCCAGCAGCCGCGAGGCCAACGCGCTCACGTCGTCGGCGGAGAGCGGACCGACCTCGACCTCTTGAACACGCGCCGCCTCGCGGCCGGCAGAGCGCGCGCCGAAGGTCTCGAGGAACGCGCTGTTCGACGCCTCTTCGGTGCGGTAGGTCCCGAGGAGCAGGATCGGCGGGGCGCCCGGGGGCCGCAGGACCTCGGCGAGCACGGCGCCGCTGTCGGCATCGCCCCACTGCAGGTCGTCGATGGACACGATGAGGTGTCGCCGCCGCGACAGCGCCACCAGCAAACTCCGGAGCGCCCCCACGGCGCGTCTGCGCAGCTCACGGGGGTCGGGCACACTCTCCATCGACGGCAGGTTCTCGACCGCCGGCACGTGGCGCAGCACCGGAAAGAGGCGCGCCAGGGCCCGGACTTCGGGCGAGAGCGCTGCGGCGGCCTCGTTCTGAGGCATCGCCGTCAGCATGTGCGTCAGCTCGTCGATGACACTGTCGAGCGCCTTGTAGGGGACCGACTCGCGTTCGTAGCAGCGCCCCGAGAGCACCCGGACGTCGGGCAATCCGGCCACCTCCTCGAGGAAGTGTTCGACCAGCGCGGACTTGCCCATGCCGGAGCTGCCGTGGACAAAAACGGCGACCCCGCGGCCCTCGGCGGACGCCTCGAAGGCGGCGCGGAGGGCCTGAAGATGGGCCGTTCGACCGATGAGAAGACGCTCCGGCGCAGGGCCGACGTCGGACGCTGGCACTCCGTCCGCGGACGCGTCGAGGCGTTCGAGGATCTCCACCACGCCCGGGCGCTGCTCGGGCGCGCGTCGCAGGAGCGCATTGCACAGGTCGACCAGGTCGCTGGGCAAACCGGGCACGAGGGTGTCGGGCGATGGCGCGTCGAAACGTCGTTTCTCGACGAGCACCTTCATGGGCGACCCCGTGAACGGCAGGCGCCCCGTCAGCGCCTGGTAAAGCATGACCCCCAGGCTGTACCAGTCGCTCGCGGGCGAGTCCGAGCCCGCGTCGCTCTGCTCGGGCGCCAGGTACTCCAGGGTGCCTGAAACGCTCAGGTCGTCCGGGCTCTGCCGGGTTCCGCGTGTGTCCAGGCTCCGCACGAGCCCGAAGTCGAGGACCGAGACACGACCGTCCGGTCGCACCATGACGTTCGTGGGCTTGAGGTCGCGGTGGATCACCCCCGCGGCGTGCAGCGAAGCGACCCCGAGCACCAGCTGGCGCAGCGTCGGTCGGAGCCGGTCGAGGTTCGCGGCGCCGGACTCGGTCCGTACCCACTCGAGAAAGGTGCATCCGGGCACCAGCTCCATCGTGAAGAACCACAGGTCGGCCTCGGAGACGAGGTCGAAGAGGGCCACGAGGTTCGGGTGCGCGACGTGGCGAATGCCGCGGAACTCCTGCTTCAGTTGCAGGATCGACTCCGCATCGAGGCGGTGCAGGGTCTTCAGCGCGACGACGACATCCCGCGTGCGATCGAGGGCGCGGTACACGACGCCCATACCGCCCGCGCCGAGCCTCTCGAGGATCTCGAACCGCTCCGTCCCAAGGAACTCACCCTGCATGACGTGCGGAGCCCCCCCATCGCGGCCCTGAACCGCCTTGACGGCAGACATCATAGGGCCGACCCGCGACGGCCCGCCACAATGGCCCGGGGCGCGCCCTCGGGGCTATCTCAGGCCCGTCGCACGTGCGAAATGCCGCCACGCCGCGACGCTGGGCGCGGGGCCGTCCGGCGCGAGGGGGATGGGCATCCACTCGGGCTCCAGACCCAGCATCGGCGCCAGCGCGCGGGCGGCGAGGAGACCGGTGAGCGTCGCGCGCTCCAGGTAGAGCACGGGCGCGTGCGTCGCGATCCAGTCGCCACACAGCGCGACGCCGTCCACGGGGGTCGTCACGCCGGGCAAGCGTCCGAAGGTGCCGGGAGGGAAAGTGGAGTGAGTCCGAGGGTTTCGGCGCACTCGAGCGTGCAGCCAGGTCGGGGACAGCTCGGGCCACGCGTCGCGCACCGTCGCCAGGACCGCGCGCGCGATCTCGTCGTCGGTACGCGCGGCACACGCCTCGGCATTGCGTCCGTAGAGGTGGCACTCCACCACCGCGCCCTCGGTCGCCTGGGCCCACGCCGCAAAGCTCTCCTGCAGTTGGTCGAGCCAGAAGTAGCTCTCCGCGTGCCCGCCGTTGAACACCCCGGACGGCGGGCCTCGGCGCGCGGGCGCCCGTGCGAAAAAGAGGCGGACGACCGTGCTCGGTGCGGCGAGCTTCTCGGGTTCGAGCGCGAGGCCGAGGCGGCGGGTCGCGGTCGTCACGACCCCGCCAGGGTCGACGCAGCGCAGCCGCGAGAACGCGGGCGGATCGACCGCGACCACCACGGCGCGGGCTTCGAGCCGACGGCCGTCGACGCACCGCACGGCCGTGACCCGGGACTGTCCATCGATCTCGAGGCACTCGACCGGCGTGCCGAGGCGAACCTCACCCCCGCGTCGCCGTAGGGCCTGGGCGAGCGGGCCCAGGAGCGCGGTGAACGAGTCTTGCCGTGCGACCTCGAAGTCGGAGTTGCGTTTGTCCTGCACCACGTAGAGCTCGAGGCCTGTCAGAAACGCCGCGAGGCTCACCTCGGACGGGTCCCTGAAGAACGCGGCGTGGGTCAGCGCACCCATCATGCACTCGAAAACCGGGGGCCAACGCCGCGTGTACTCGGCCACGGAGACGCGGTCGAGGTCACCGCCGGCGTCGAGGGCATGTCGGAAAGCCAACGCCGACAGCACGCCCGCGCCCACCCGGGCGAGCCCCACGGGACCGGCCTGGACCGCGGCCTTGAAGAAGCCCCGATCCGACAGCAACGAGAGTTGGGCGAGGGCGTTCGGCAAGGGCGACCGACGCACACGCTCACCGATCTCCACGATTTGTCCCGGGCCGATCACGAGCCCTTGCTCACCCGCCGCACGAAAGCCCCCGTCGAGCCCGTGGGTCCGCAGCAGGCGTTGCAGGTTGCGATACTGCCGCCATACGCCGTGCAGGCCGTGCTCGTCGGGGAAGGACCAGACCCGGCCCGACTGCTCGAACTCGAAGCGGTCCAGGGTCGCGAGGCGACCTCCGAGGACCGGACTCGCTTCCAGGAGGAGGACCTCCGCCCCCGCGGAGGCCAACGTGACGGCCGCCGTCAGGCCCGCCATGCCGGCGCCGACCACGACGACTCGACCTCCATTCGCGGCGGCCGACGTCACTTCGTTCCAGACCTCGAGGGTCCGAGAATTCGCCGAAGGCCGGTCGCGTCGCTCTCGTCCCTGTAGTTCCGGAGCTGCGTCGCGCGTCCGAACTCGAAGCTCATGCGGAACGCGTAAGCGCCCACGCAACGACCGCCCAGGATCCAGTCGTCGGTCAGCCATCGCACGCTGCTGCCGTCCAGGGCCCAGAAGTCGGACAGCGAGTCGAGCTTGAAGGGCACCTCGGTCAGCGCGTCGATCTCCAGCCCGATGCCGTCTCCGCGCCGCGGGCGCCCACCGGAAACGTCGGGGATCTCACGCCGCACGAAGACCGGCGCGGCGGGCGCGCGTCGACCCGCGGCGCTGCCCGTCGTCGCCCACTCCAGAGCGCGCCCGTACATCTGGAGGAGCCACTCGGGCTTCGGCAGATCGCCCAGGAAGTCGGCCGCCAGCCGCGCGTAGAAGGTCCGCGCAGTCAGCGGCTGTCCCTCGTGCCAGGCCCCGCGGAGCACGTAGCGTCCGCCCATCACCAGGTCCACGTGCCCACCGCGCTGCACGCGCAAGGCGCCGTCGTCCGCGGTCTCCGTGGTGAAGAGCGTCTTCCCGAACCGCTTCGGGAAACCATACAGCTCACGTCCGAGGGTGATGGCGAGGTAGTTGTCCGGGTAGAGTTCCGGGCAAAACAGGCCGACACGGTGCAGACCGAAGCGCGCCGGGATGAACGGTGCGGTCTCCTGGTACGCGAACGTCCGGCCCGCCCCCCCGCCGTGGGTCGTCCGCATCGCCGGGAAACGATTGAACGTGATGAGGTAACGCCCCTCGAGCCCGGGCAGGAGCGCCAGGCCGGGCGGCAGCAGCCCGCCGACGCGGGCGACGCTGTCCTCCATCACAAAGACGAGCTGGTCGAACGCCTCGCCCCGGTACGGTCCGGCCACCAGGCGGGCGTTCGGCGACTCGAAGAAGTCGTCGAAGTGCTTCAGCAGCGTGTCGTTGCGCGCGTAAAGCTGCCGAAGCTCGAGCGCGAGGTGTCGCACCACGTTCTGGTCGAAGGCCGTGCTCGACGCCAGGAGCGTGTCGAAGACCCGACGCGGCATGCGGAAGACCTCGGCGTCTCCGAACGCCGCGAGGGATGCGGAGCGGCCCTCGTCGTCGATGAGCGAGACGAGACCGAGCACGTTCGGCGCCGGCACGAGCGTGATGAGCCGGCCATCCTTCCGCACGGCCGACTCCCCATGCACCAGGAAGTACAGCTCCTCGGCGGGCTCTCCCTGAGCGAGAAAGACCGTCGCGTCCGAGAACCTGCAGTACTCGACGCCCTCGAGGACACACCGGACCGCGTCCTCGTCGAGACCCGAGAAGATGGGCATCTCGAGGAGGCGCTTCTCGGCCGACCTCCTCCCCGGATCACGGGTCTCGCGCGGCATGCCTCGCGTGTATCACGGGTGCGGGTGTCGTGCTACCGTGCCCCGGTCATGGCGCTCTTGCCGGCTTTCTCGCTCCTGCAGCTCCTCTTCGCCGCGGTTTGGGCGGCGGGCATCGTCACGACATGGCGAGCGAGGGCGCTGCACGCACCGCGGAGCGCGTGGCGGGACGCCCTGCTCCGGCGTGTGCCCTCGGCGTTGGCGCTCTTTGCGTCGTTCTGGATCTTCCACCACCGGCCGCAATCCATCGAGACCGCGGCCGGCCTCGGACAGGCAACGCTCATGTTGCTGCTCATCGCGGCCGACGCCGCGCTCGATCTCCGCACGCACCCGCGGCCTGAGACACACGCCGATGCCTGAGCCGGTCGGACCCGATCGTCGCGCGGCCCTCGGCCTCGTCTCCATGGCGCTCACGTGCGTCTGGTCGCGCACCGTGGACGCGGCCCCCGCCCTGGCCGCGGCGTCGCCGGCCAACGCCGAGCGCGTCCGGGCGGGGGGGCGCCTCGTCTTGAACTGCCCCGGCGCGACCGCCTTTCGGCTGGAGTTCGGGCCGGGCGGTCGCTTCGGTGTGACCCAGGTGCGTGCCCATGCCGGCGAGGCCATTCTGCGGGTGCCGGTGCTCGATGAGGACGACGACGCGCAGCGTGCGGAGTGGACCCCGTTGCGCGTCGAACCGCTGGGCCCGGGCCTCTCCAGTGACCGCGCGCGCGTCGTGCAGGTGCTGACCGCGCCCGTCGCGTTCGGAGTCTGAACGTGGTCCGCGCGGGGTGGAGACGACTCGGTCCGCTCATTCTGCTCGCCGTCGGTCTCGGCCTGCACGCCGCCCCCGCCTGGGCGCGCATGAAGATCGACCGCTACGACTCCGCGACCTTGCCGAAGTTCCGGCTCTGGATCTCGCTGCTCGACGACCTGCGCCCGATCCCGGCCGGCGCCGTCCGCGGCTTCACGGTGTACGTGAACGGCGAGAAGCTGGACGACGACGTGGACTTCACGACGGCCGGCGAGTTCGCCGCCCCGATGGCGCTGGGCTTCGTCGCCGACGCCCGCTACGCCGGCGCTTGGGAATCCACGCTCGGCGCGCTCCCCGTGCTTTTGTCGAAGCAGCTTCCCGAGGAGTCCCGCGCCTTCGGCATCGCCGCGCACCACGCCTCGATCACCCGCATCCCCGACGGTGAGTTCGCCTGGAGCACAAAGCCCGAGGACCTGCCGTCCAACTTCCGAGACGTGGAGAGCGGGGGGGAGTCCCAACCGAACCTCTACGCGGCCCTGCGCCGCGCGCTGAAGTCGTATCCCCTTTCACCTGGGCTCGAGCCCGAGGCCGACGACGGCGAGCTGCCGCCGCCGAGCCCCGAGGGGGCCCCACCGTTCCCGCTGGACCGCGTGCTCGTCGTCATCGGCGATGGTGAGATCGAGCGGGTCGGCGGTCAGGCGACACCGAGCGACCGACTCCGAGAGCTCGTGCACATGGCCCGGCGGCGGGGTGTCCGCGTGATGGCCGTGGGCATCCTGCGGGACGCCGAGCAGTCGCACCTGTGGACCTTGCGTGTCCTCGCCCGCAAGACCGGGGGCACGTTTCGTTTCGCGGGGGACAACGACCTCATCGCCAACGAGCTCCAGGACGTCACGGCGGAGCTGAGCGGCCGCTTCGTGCTCGAGGCCCGCTCAGATTCACTCCGTCCCGGCGATCTCGTCTCCTTCAGCGTGACCGCGCAGACGAGCCTCGGCGCCAACGAGGAGACCCGCGACTTCCAGACCTACGTGGACCACAAGATGGGCTTCTTCGCCCGTGTGTCCGACTGGATCAGCAACCAGTGGGAGCGGGCGCCTTGGTGGGCGCGCCTCCTCGTCTTCTTCATCGTCGCGCTCATCGTCACGCTCATCGCGCTGGTGATCATCGTCCGGCGCGTTCGTCGCGCCCGCGCCGAGGCCGAGGCCGCCGAGATCGCACGGGATGCGGCGTTGGCCGCGCGCCGCCCCTGCCCCATCTGCGGCAACCTGATGATGCCCGACTGGAAGACCTGCCTGTTCTGTGCCCAGCCCGTCGCGCCCCCCGCCCGCTATCGCCTGACCGGTCGCGCGGGCGCGTGGGCCGGTCAGTCGCTGAAGTTCGACAAGCACCTCGTCAGCCTGGGTTCGAGCGAGCGGTGTGACATCGTGGTGCCCGAGCGGCGCGTGGCCGAGGAACACGCCGGCCTCCGGGACCGCGGCGGCGAGTTCGTCCTCACGGATTTCAACACCGACCTCGGCACCTATGTGAACGGCCAGCGCATCACCCAAACGGCCCTCCACGAGGGGGACGTCATTCGGATCGGCGACACCGAGTTCGTCTTCGGTGTCGAGAGCGGAGGCTGACGCGATGTCCACGCACCTCGTCTATGGCCGCACGTTGGCCCGGGACATCGGGGTCCGGGTCGTCTCGTACCTCGAGGCCGAAGCCCAGGGCGCGCAGCCGGGGCCCGACGGCGCCCTTCCGCCCATCGTGAACCCCAACATCCCGAGCTTCTACTACCCGCCCCGCGGGCGCCCGCACTACAGCGCGCGCAACATGTTCCAGGTGATGTCCGGCCAGGACCCGCGCAAGAGCAACGTGGACAAGGTCGTGCTGCACCACGACGGCATGCCGAACAGCCAGGGGTGCTTCAACGTGCTCCGGGACCGCAGCCTCTCGACCCACCTGATGGTCGATTGGGACGGCACCGTCTTCCAGCCCCTCGACCTCTCCGACACGGCCTACCACGCGGGCGGCGGCGTCAACGGCAGCAGCGTGGGCATCGACCTGTGCAACCCGATCAGGCCTGAACGCCTGGACCGGCGCGGAGATTCACTCGCCGCCCGCGGCCAGTTTTCGGGCACGATCAACGGCGGCACCGCGACCTCACTGGGCTACACGGACGCCCAGTACGAGTCGCTGGCGGCGGTGCTCCGCGGCCTCAAGGAGGTCTTCCCAGCCTTCGAGCTGAAGGCCCCCATCGACATGGCCAACAAGGTCGCGCGCAGCAAGCTCGTGGACCACAACAGCTTCAAGGGCATCCTCGCGCACTGGCACGTGATCGCCAGCAAGTGGGACCCGGGCCCGGGCTTCGACTGGGAGCGCCTGCTCATCGCCGTGCGCGGCTCGCAGCTCTGGTACCCGGTCACACTCAAGGACACCAAGAATCTGGCGCAGACCCGCAAGGAGGAGGCCTTCAACGAGGCGAGGCTCTACTTCCGGAACACGGAGCAGGGCGAAGGCGGCTACTTCCCCGTAGGCGTCAACCAGGCGTGGCACTCCGGCGTACACCTCAACATGGACGGCGGCGAGCCGGTCCTGAGCCCCGCGGACGGCAAGATCCTCGTCGCGCGGAACACGAGCGTCGAGAACCCGCTCGGCAGCCCGAACTTCGTGCTCATCCGCCACGAGCTGCCGGTCGGCAAGGACCAGAACAAAGAGGTCTTCTCGCTGCTCATGCACCTCGTGCCGGAGCGCATCTCGGCGGAGTCCACACTCCCGTGGATTCGTCGGCTCGTGGCCCGTGGACGTGTGCCCGGCGAGGCCCTGGTGGAGGACTTCGAAGGGCGACGTCAAAGCTCCCCCGGGCTCACGGGCCTGGCCGAGGGGCGGGTGGCCCTCATCGAGGTCGAGGTCAAGGCCGGCGAGATCGTGGGTCACGTGGGCACCTTCGCCACAAAACAAACGACCAACGCGCGGGAGGCCGAGACGGGCCGCAAGGCGCCGGTCCTCGACTTCGCGATGTTCTCCGCCCAGCCGCTCTTCTCGGGGAACGCGAGCCCATTTCTGCACGTGGACGAAGACAAGGACCAGGACATCCTCTGCAACGCCCGCGCGATCTGGAAGCTGATCGTGCGGAAGGCGGAGGACCTGCGCGGCCTGGTGGATGGCGCCTATCCCCTCGCCCCGTCGGATGTGCGCGAGTTCTACGAGGACGAGGACCAGGCGACCTCGATGCGCTGGGTCGCTCCGAAGCACCCGCTGGAGTGGAGCGACAAGACGGTCTTCGACGACCTCTTCGGGGGCGGCGTGGACTTCGAGTGGAGCGCCCGCAAAGCCGCCCGCAAGTACATGCAGCGCATCCGCCCGTTCCTGTGGTGGGAGACGGAGGTCACGGCCCACGCCAAGCTCCCGGCGGACCGCCTCGTCTACTGCTACCACCCGATCACGCTGTTGGCCTACGTGGCTCTGGGCGAGGCGCGCGCCGCGATGCGGGTCGGTGAAGACGGCCAGGTCAAGGTGCTCGAGGGCAAGGACCTCGAGGTCGCACGCCGGCGGGACCGCGCGCTCGAGGCGCAGGAGGGCATGTCGCTGACGAACTGTGACCTCGTCGAGGGCGACGCCAGCGACGACGCCACGAATACCGACACCGACCTGCCCGACGACCCCGAGAGCGAGGGCTGGATGCGCTGGGAGCAGGGCGAGTGGGACCCCGAGCAGGAGTGACGACTCGCGTTCAGGCG
>JBMOFP010000124.1:0-19018 GCA_049318805.1 Bradymonadia bacterium | reverse complement strand
CGTGGCGGACCTGCGCCGACGAGGCGAGGTCGCGCTGTCGCGCTTCGAGACCGCCCTGATGGGGCTGTCCAGCGCCGCGGAACAGTGGGCTCAAGGCGACGAAGCGCGCCATGCGCAGCTCATGACACGCTTTGTGGGCCGATTCGGGTCGCTGTGGCTCGAGGTCTGCCGCGCCTTGCATCGCGAGTCCGAAGACGAACGTCTCGTGCTCTCCGCCTACGCGCTGCTGGTGCGCGCCTACGCAGGTCACGAGGCCTACGCCCACGGAACGGGGGCCTTCGGCGCCGCTGAGTACGTCGTGCCGAGCCTGTTCCCGGACCTGCTGGGCGCGACGACCATCGTCGAGCCCGGCCGACTCCAGGCTGCCGCCGCGCTCGTCGCGCGGGTCGAGCGGTCGTTGCGCGCGGGCCACGAGGGTGAGCACGAGCCTGTCGCCGACCCCGTTCCCCGGCGCCCGCGGCTGGTCTCGTCGCCTCCCGGCCAGGCCCTCGACGTCGACGAGCCTCGGGCACGACTGATCGGCCTCGAGGAGGACGAGGTCGAGGTCCGTCGGGCGCCTCCCAGTCGCCCCCCGGCTCGCCTCGTGCCCATCGAGGCCCTCGACGAAGAGCCGGCGTTGCTCCGCGAGACGCCGACCCGCGAGCGTCCGTTCGAGGCCCTCGGGGTCGTTGCCAAAGGGCGGGGCGGGGCGGTCGCGACTGTGCTCTCGACCTACTCCGGACTCGCATTGGCGCGCGAGGCGCTGGATACGGTTCTCCGCTTCGTCGGTGTGCGCACGCAGGTCCGTTTGAGGTTGACCGACCGCGAGGTGATCGTCGCTCGGGCCACCGACCTCGCGGGCGAGACGCTCGCGTCGGACGGCTGGAGCTGCGCTCTGACGGCCCTGGAGTCGGTGCGTGTGACGGCCCGGTTGCAGAAGTTCTACGCCGTGCTCGGCGCGGGCTGCCTGGGCGTCAGCGCGATCGCGGGGGGACACCTCGTCTTCGTGGGCCTACGAGGGGCCGACGTCGGCCTTGCAGGGCTGGGCGCCGGCGCGGTGCTCGTCGGCCTCACGGTGGACGCGCTCCTGGGCCGAATCGCTCGCAGGCACCGCGAGACCCTCGAACTCGAGCTGCGCGCTGCCGGCCGGCCGGACCGCGTGCGTGTCATGCTGGACGCCCGCGCGGGCGCCCAGCTTCTGGACGCGTTCATGGCCCACGACGCCGCGCGCCGTGAGCGAGAGCAGCTCCAGCGTTGGAGCCGGGCCGAAGAGCCGATCTTCGACGCGGAGTGAGGCCGAGAAGGACGACCGACTGAGCAGGGTGCTGAAGAAGCAGCCTGTCAGGGCCGGTTGGCCTCGGCGTTGAGCTTGTCTCGCAGCGGCGCGCCGTACTGGCGAACCGAAGCAACGAGCACCCGAAGCTCCTCGACGCGCTTCCCGTAGAGCGCGAGCACGTTGGCCGAGCCGCTCTCCATGAGTTCGTTCTTCTTGACCATGACCAAACGCTGCACCGGCACGTCCTGGCTCTCGCCGTTGCGGAACTTCACCGGGATGATGTTGTTCGCGCCGGCGTCGTCCAGGCGGGGCTTGCCGACGATCGCGACGATCTGCGCGTCGGGCGGGATGTAGCGGAGCGGCGGTGTATTCGGATCGACGGCCGCGAAGAACGCAGCGAAGTACTGGTTGTTGCTCCACGAGTCGCCCTTCTCCAGGGCCTCGAGCTCGGACTTGTCACGCTGGAGCGTGAACTTCTTGTGGTCGAGCGTGAGCTTGAACAGGCGGTCCATGTCCGCGACGGCCTTGCCGAGGTCACTGGTGATCTCGGCGGGCAGGGGCACGCGCGTGCTGAGGATGCCCGCGGCGTCGACGCCGGGCAGTGTGTCGGGCAGCGCCTGCACCGTCTGCCAGTCGACCTTGCGGGGGTCCATGCGCTCGAGCAGGTTCGCGAGTTCCTCCATCTGCGTGATGAGCGGGATGACGCGGTCTCGAACAGTCGCCGCCTCGATCTTCGTCACGCGAATGAGCTCGCGGTCCTTCATGTTGCTGCCGAGCCCGAAACCCACGAAGCCGGCCACACACATCGTGACACCGGCGACGGCCGCGAGCAGCGAGGGCTTCACGCCCTTGGCCTTGGTCTCGAGCGAGTCGAGCGCGGCCTCATCGGCGGCCGAGAGCTTCACGGCCTGTGGGGCGGCGGCGAGGGGGTTCGCGAGGCGCTCCTTGCGCTCGGCCTGCACGGTCGAGATCAGCGGGCGCGCCGGCGCCGCGGGCGCTGCGGGCGCCGGTGCGGGGGCAGGCTCGGGCTCAGGCTTCTTGAAGAGGTCGGCCCCGAGGTTCAGGCCCCCGAGGGGCGGAGCACCAGACGGCGGACCCGGGAAGGTGCGTGGGGCCGCGATCGGCGCCGGTGCCGGCGGCGGCGGAGCGGGTGCTTCGTCGACCTCCGGCGAAGCTTCCGGGCGGGAGCGGTCCACGCGTACGACGGCCGTCTCCATGCCCATCGAAGCGTCCGTGTCGTCGTCCAGCGAGACGCCCGCTGCGAGGCTCGCCGGAGTCTCCGGCGCCGCAGGCTTCGCTCCGACGCCCTTGTTCAGCATCCCCAGGCGAGCCTTGAGATCGCTGATGTCCTTCACGCCCGGCTTCTTGTCGCCGTTGCTCAACGCCGGCCTCCATCGCCAAAAGTCCGGCCGGAAGGTAGCCCCGCCGATGGGGTCGGTCAAGACTTCATCGTCTCGCTTCGCCGCGCCCGACGCGGGTCTCGGCGACCTTGCGAGGCCCGGACGGGGACCGTTATGGTCGAGGCATCGTGCTCAACGACCGGGGTGTATCGTGATCAAGGTCTCGCCGAGTCTCCGGAGCCGCGCCGCCCTCGCGCTCGCGCTCACGGGGACGGGGCTCCTTTCCTCGACTGTCTTGACGGCGTGTGGTGAGGATGCCAGCGCCGAAAGCGCCCTGGAGGCGGCCATCACGGCCAGCGTCCAGACGGGCAATGCGCCGCTCTCCGTGCGTTTGTCCGCGCAGCACACGGGTGGACTGCAGAGCCGCTACGCCTACGGGTGGGACTTCGGCGATGGTGAGATCGCCGAGGGCGAGACCGAGAAGGAAGTGGAGCACGTCTTCACTTCGGCGGGCACCTACGCGGTGCAGCTCGAGGTGCGGGAGATCGGCGGGCCCATCGGGCGCGCGACGACGACCCTGGAGATCCTCGGACCCGCGGATTTGCTGGCCCGCGACATCGCCTTCGAGCCGCGCAGAGTCTCGCCCGGCGCCACCGTTCAGGTGCTCGGCGGGCTGGGGAACGACGGGGCCTCCGCCGTCGGCGCTTGGACTTTGCGCTACGTGCTCTCCGTCGACGAGACCGTGGACCCCGACGACCTCGTACTGCTCGAGCAACCTCGAAACGGCGACCCCGCGCTGCCGCTCGAGACCATCGACCAGACCATCGACCTGCCCGCGGACCTCCCGAGCGGCACGTACTACATCGCGGTCGTCGTCGATCCGGACGGGTCCATCGGCGACTCGAACAGGGAGAACAACGTCGCGTTCGGGACCTTCTCCCTCGAGGTCCGCAACACCACGGACCAGGGGCCCGACCTGGTGGTGTGTGGGCTCTCCGTGCCGTCGTTCGGCCTCGTCGAGGCCGGCAGCGCGACCGTGCAGCAGGGCGACCAGCTCGAGGTCGAGGTCTGCGTCGGGAACACGGGCAATCGACCGGCGATCGCGGCCGACGTCGTGGTCGTGCTCAGCGACGACTCGACCTACGAGGAAACGGACGTCGTGGTCTTCGAGCGCACGGGGCTGGCCATCGGAGCCGGTGAAACGGTGCGCGAGCAGGTGCTCGTCGACGTGCCCGCGGACCTGTCTCCCGGGCCATGGAACTTCGTCGCGTTCACGGACACCCGCAACGAGACCGAGGAGCAAGTCGAGGACAACAACGAGCGCGCGCTCGCGCAGCCCTTCGAGGTCGTCGAACCCGGCGCGGTCGAAGGCGTGGACCTCGTGGTGACCGCCTTCGAGACCCAAGGCGAGAGCGCGTTCTGGGGACAGGCCGTCGGCAGCACGATCCGTGTCGTCAACCGCGGGCAGACCGGGGTCAACCGCAACTTCGTCCTGCGGGTCGAGGCCGAGCCGACCGACGGTCGCTCCGCGGTGCAGGTCGCCTCGTTCAACGTGCCGGGACTGGAAGCAGGCGGCACGCTCGAATTCGACGACCCCATCACCATCAGCCGCCGGGTCGAGCGCGGTCGCTACTGCTTGCTCGCGACCGCCGATCCCACCAACAGCGCGGGGGACGAAAATCCCGGGAACAACCGGCGTCGAGGGGCGTGTCTCGAGCTCGGCGGCGAGCCCGACCTGGACCTCGCGGTGCGCGGTGTCACCGTCTCGGCGACCGACGTCGCCGTCGAGGCCCAGCTCACCGTTCGTGGTGTCCTGCAGAACCTCGGCCAGGATCCGTCGGGCCCGTTCGAGGCCGTCGTCGTCTTCAGCCCGGATGCGGCCTTCAACCCCGGCGACGAGATCGTCCACCGCTTCGACGTCGAGTCCCTCGGCGACAACGAGAACCGCGACGTCGAGGTGAGCTTCGCCGTGCCGGCCACGCTGGACCGTGCCGTGGAAACCTGGCGTGTGGCGCTCGTCGCCGACCCGGCAAACCGCGTCACCGGGGAGGACAGCGAAGAGAACAACGCCGCGTTCTCGCCCGACGAGGTCACCGTGACGGGTGCGCAAGGGGGCTGCCCGGAGGACGAGGAGAACGAAGACGACGACGCACCGAATCGAGCCCGCGACCTGGCGCCCGGTGAGTCTGCGGCGCTCGGGCTGTGCGACGGCGCCGACTGGGGACGCGTCGGCCTCGATGCGCTCCAGGGGCTCGAGGTCCGCCTGGTCACTGAAGAGGCGGGGGCTCGGCTCGTGCTCGGCGACGAGTTCGGAGAGGCCCTCGCCCCCACGGATCCGACGGGCCCCGGCGAACAGGGTCAGGTGGCCTTCCTCCCAGGGGGGCCCGCGCGCACGGTCTTCGTGGGGGTCACCGGCGCGCTCGACGCCGCGTACGGTCTGAGCGTGACGCTCGTGGACGCCCCGGCCACCGCGTCCCTCCGACCGCGCGCGGCCGTGCTCGTCCCCAACCCCGCCGCCCCGGCCGGCCCCCTCGAGGTCCGGGTCGAGGTCGTCAACCTCGGGCAAGCGGACGCGCCCGCGACCGAGCTCGAGGTGCAGCTCGCCTCCGCCGGGGACGTCGACGGCTTCCTCACGCTCGGGCGTTTGCCCGTCGCCGCCGTGGGGGGCGGCGCGTCGACGGCGGTCGACGGCTTCCTCACGCTGCCGGCGGACCTCGTCGATGGGCGCTATATCGTCACCCTGAGGCTCGACCCAGAGGGGCTCGTCGACGACCCCGTCCGGGAGGACGACGTCCTGACGCTGCCGCTCGAGGTCTCCGCGGCGCTGGCGTGCACCCCGGACGCGCTCGAGCCCAACCGCTCGCCCGGCGAGGCCAGCCCGGGACGTTCGGCGCCCGTCGAAGAGGGGAGCTTCGTGAACCTACGGGTGTGCGGCTCCGACGATGATTGGTACGCCGTGACGCTCGAGGCCGGCGATGGTGTGGCGGTCCGGGTCGCCTTCGAGCATAACGACGGCGACATCGACCTGGAACTCTACGACGCGGATGGGACCACGGAGCTCGACTCGAGCGCCGGGGCCACGGACGAAGAGTCCGTCGAGCTCGCGCGTTCGGCGGCGGGCGGCGTCTACTACGTGCGTGTGCTCTTGTTCGGAGACCGGGCACCGTCGACGACGTACGACCTCGAGGTCGACGTCCGCCGGGCCGGGGAGTGCGCCGACGACGCTTTCTCCCCCAACGGCACCTCGGAGACCGCGGCGGTCGTCGCCGATGGCGACTACGTGTTGAATCTCTGTGCGGGGACCGAGGACTGGTACGTGTTCAGCATGGCCGTCGGCAACGCCGTGAGCTTCCGCGCGCAGTCCGACGCGGCGATCTCGCTGCGTCTGTTCAGCCCCGACGGCGAGGTGCTCGACGAGGACGACACGAGCGTCGGGTGGGACGCCGAGGAAGCTGGGGACTATCGACTCCAGGTCTCCACCGAAGTGGCCGGGGCGGTGGCGTACTCGCTGCGTGTTCGTGGCGCGAGCGGCTTCGACCTCGAGGTCTCCAACACCGCCGTCGTGCCCGAGGTCGTCGAAGTCGCCGGAGAGGTCCGCTGGCGGTTCGACGCGCGCAACCTGCTCGGAGATCGGATCGAGGGCGCGACCGCCCGAGTGCTGGTGTCGCGAGACGCGTTGCCGTCTCAGGACGACGCCGTCCTCGCGAGCCCCGGCCTCGCCCGCCTCGAAGGCGTCGACGCGGTCACGACCTCCGGACGCGCGCGGCTCCCTCGGGGCCTGCAGGCGGGGTCGTGGTTCCTGGTCGTCGAGCTCGACCCGGCCCAGGTGGTCGCCGATCCACGGCGCGGCAACAACGTACAGGCGGTCCCGTTCACGGTGCGCGCAGCGTGTGTGGACGACGATCCGCGCGCCAACGAGGGCCCGCTCGGCGCGACGCCGCTCGAGGGGTCGAGCGGCCTGCTCGAGGGCGGCGTGGTCTGCGCCTTCACCGAGGACTGGTTCACGCTGACGGCCGCCCGCGCGGGCGAGGTGGAGTTCACGCTGAGCTTCGACGGCGCGGCGGGCGACCTCGACCTCGAGGTCTACGCGGCCGATGGTGTCACCCTCCTGGCCGAGAGCCGGACCGAGGCCGACGAGGAGCGTGTGGTCTTCGACCTCGACGCGCCCGGCGAGGTGCTCGTTCGGGTGGACGGCTTCGTCGATGCCGCCAACACCTACGACCTCGCGTGGTCGCTGCCTTGAACGACTCCGGCCCCGCGACGGTGCGCATCGCCCACTTCTCCGACGTGCACGTCCTGTCGATGCGCGGCGCACGCCCCGGCGAGTTCCTCGGCAAACGCGCCAGCGGCGCCCTGAACCTCGCGCTGTCGCGCGCGCGGCACTACCGGGTCGAGGTCTTCGAGGCGCTGCTGCGCGCGATCGAGCGGCTTCGACCGGACCACACGATCTGCACCGGCGACCTCGTGAACCTCGCGCTCGAGTCGGAGTTCGAGCGTGTCCATCTCCTCCTGGAGCGGGCGTTTTCGTCGTCGGACCTCACCGTCGTGCCCGGCAACCACGACTACTACGCCCGGGACGCCGCCGAGAGTCGACGTTTCGAACGTCACTTCAGCCAGTGGATTCCCTCCATCGAGCCCGGGCGCACCTACCCCGTGCTGCGACTCGTCGGTCCGGTGGCGATTCTCGGGCTCAGCACGGCCCACCCGAGCCTCACCTTCATGGCGACGGGCACGGTCGGCGACGAGCAACGGTCCGCCGCCGCGGACGCCCTGGCGCGGCCCGAGGTCCGTGCGCGTTTTCGCCTCGTCGCCTTGCACCACCCGTTGCTCCCGGACCCCAGTCGACCCCTGGACGCCCTGCGCCGGCTCACGGACGCCGAGCGTGTCGTGGGCCTGTTGCGCGCGGGCGAGGTCGACCTCGTCGTGCACGGGCACAACCACGTGTACAAGAGTCAGCTTCTCCCGGGCACGCGCACCCCGGTGATTCAGGTCGCGAGCGGCAGTCGCCACTCGACGGGGCACATGGCCGAGTTCAACGTCTACGTCGTCGAGAACGGGCGTCTCGCGGCCATCGAGCGTCATGTCTTCGACCCGGAGGTCGACGCCTTCGTCTCCGCCCACGTGCACACCGCCGATGCCGCCTGACGGGCCACGGTCCGGGCGCGCCGCGCGTCGAGTGCTCGGGGGCGTCGTCTTGGTCGTCGGCCTGTGGTTCGGGCTGCGTCACTTCTCGCCGCGACCCGAGGTCAGCGTGCGCTACCACGCGCCGGCCGGCGACCTGGAGGTCGTCGTGAGGTCCGAGGACGGCGTGCCGCTCACGCGCGCGTTTTTCGCGGCGGGGAGCGAGCGCATTCACGCCCCGCCGTTGACCGTAGGGCCCCACAGCGCGGAGATGCGTGTCGCGGGAACGCAACGCGTCGTCCCCTTCGAGGTCCCGGGACCAGGCGGCGTCGAGGTCTACTGGAAGCCCTGAGCGTCCGGCGGCAGCGTCGGTGGGGTCAGGCCATCGACCGCCGGCGCCGATGCGTCCAGGACCCCCGGGAGGGCATCCGTGCCCGCGTCCCCGAAGGGTGGGAACCCGACCTCGGGGAGCGGGGGACCGGCCTCGGAGCCCGGCAGGAGCACCGCACCGGCGCAAGGGTCGACGACCGGCGGCGCCTGCCAGACCTCGGCCGTCTCGCTCACAAAAACGACAGGCTCCAGACGCGCCGCACCGCCTGCGAAGACCACGGCGCCGTCGGTCGACGCGGCGCTCAGATGACCGAGACGGCTGCTGCTCATGAACGCGTGCTCGACCCGCGCGGGCGTCAACGCGGGCGGGGCGACGCCCTCGAGAGGCACGCCTGTCGGCTCCGGCGCGATGGTCAGCAAGGTCAGATCGTTCGTCGGGAAGATCGAGAAGATGCCGCCCGGCTGTGCGCCCCAACCTCCGCTGACCACGACGGTCTCACCCACGAGCGAGACGCCGTGCCAGATGCGCTTCAGCGCGGCTGCTGTCGCGGCGTCCAGAGTCAAGGGCTGGAGCACGACACGTTGCGTCGTGGGGGCGCTCACCCCCGCGTCGGGTGAGTCGAAGGGCCCCGCCACGGGCGCCGGCGGTGGCGGCAGAGTCAACACGAATGCGTTCGCCGGCGCGTCCGGTCCGCCGATCAGCGGTCCGCTCTCGAGCTTCCCCTGGAGCACCTCGAGACCACCGACGATGAGCACACGACGTGCGCCATCGGCCAGGTCCGGCAGGCGCGCGGCGACATGGAAACCGGTCGTCCACCAGGGTCGGCCGCCGCCCGGCGCTCCGCACGACGGCGGAGGGACGGCCGACTGCAGCGTGATCGACTGCACCGGGTTCGGGCTCCGCAGATCGATGAGCGCCCCGGGAGAGGCTCCGCAGTCCGCGAGGTCACCGCCCCAGACCAGGAACCGCTCGCCGCCCAGCGGCGTGACCGTCGCGCCGACGCGTGCGGGGGCGAGGTCGAGGGAGAAGACGGTTCGGCCCTTGAGGACCTCGAGCAGGCTGCTCGGGGTCGCGACGCTGTTCACATACTCGATGCCGCCCACCAGGACCGACGTCAGCGTCTCCGGGTCCGTGCCGACCGCAGGCAGGAAGCGGGAGCGCAACGGCTCGCCGAGGGGCCCGCGAATGGCCGTGGAGACCTCCCGTTCGAGGTCGAAATACTCCGCGAACGGTGTGGCGAGAGCCTCGGGCAGCAGCGGCCCGAAATCGCCCGCGCTCCACGCGACCGAGCGCGCCCCGCCGAGGAGGATCAGGCCCGAGGCCCCATCCGCGGCCGGCAACGCGTGGCCGGCGACACGCTCGACCCGCAACCGGTTGCTGACCTCGGGCGAGGTGCGGTCGATCGCCGGATCGAAGAGGGTGTCGCGCGGGTCGTACGCGTCGTAGTCGGCCTCGAGGGGCGTGGCCGTGAGCAACGCGCTCGCGCCCCCCTGGCTCACGGTCGAGGCGCCCGCGCCAAAGAAGACACGACCGTCGGTGAGCGGTGCGACCAGGCCGAAGGCGCGCGGGCGAGCCGGGCCCGCATAGGCCGCGCTCTGGGCGTCCCGCGTGGCGCCGGTGCAGCTCGTGAAGCCCACGGGGCGCAAACGCAACGTCACGGGCTGCTTTCGATTCTCGGAGATCGTCGCGCGGGTCGCCCCATACCAGGCGGTTTTGCCCGCGGCGCAGACGTGCAGGGCGACCTGCTGCGACTCCCCGACGGGCACACGCTCGATGAGCGCCGTACGGCCCGCACGGAGCTCCGCCGTCACCGGAATCGGCTCCCCGGAGAAGGTCGGCACCCCGCGCGCGTCGGAGACGACCACGACGACCGCCTCGGCCTCCTCGGGCAGTCCGGTCAGCGGTTTGGCCGCTGCGCAGTCCGCGTTGGCGAGCGCGGCGCGCTCCACACGGAGACCGACCGCGGCGCGCTCACCTTCAGGGGCGCAGCCGGCCAGAAGAACGCCGAAACAGCCAAGGATCTCGAGTTTCTTCGGCGTCATGGACTGAATGAGGTTGATAGCACCCGCGCGCCCGCGGGAAAAGGGCGCCTACCACAAATCCAGAGACGAGGGATTCTCCATGCGAGAGGTCGTGATCGTCGGTGCGGCGCGGACCGCCATCGGCAGTTTTCAGGGGGCGCTGGCCACCGTCGCCGCACCGAAACTGGGCGGCATCGCCATCCAGGCCGCGCTCCAGCGGGCCGGGCTCGCGGCGGACGCGGTGGACGAGGTCTTGATGGGCTGCGTTCTGCCCGCGGGTCTCGGCCAGGCGCCGGCGCGACAGGCCGCGCTGGCCGCGGGCCTGCCACAGGGCACGCCGTGTACGACCCTCAACAAGGTCTGCGGCTCCGGGCTGAAGGCCGTGATGATGGCCGCCCAGGCGATCCGCGCGGGCGACGCCGAGGTCGTCGTCGCCGGCGGCATGGAGAACATGTCCCAGGCGCCCTACTACCTGACGGGCGCTCGGGACGGTTACCGCATGGGTCACCAACAAGTCGTCGACGGCATGATCAAGGACGGCCTCTGGGACGTCTATAACGACTTCCATATGGGCAACGCGGGAGAGATTTGCGCGAAGGACCGCAACATCTCCCGCGCCGACCAGGACGCCTTCGCCAAGCGCAGCTACGAAGCGGCCCTCGGGGCGCAGCAGTCGGGCGCGTTCACCGCCGAGATCACGCCGGTCCTGGTCGCGCAGAAGAAGGGGGACCCGGTCCGCTTCGACGTGGACGAGGAGCCCGGCCGCGCGCAGCTCTCGAAAATGGACACGCTCCGGCCTGCCTTCGACAAGAACGGCACGATCACCGCGGCCAACGCGAGCAAGCTCAACGACGGCGCCGCGGCGCTGGTGGTCTGCAGTGGAGACTACGCGCGGGCCCACGGCCTGAACGTCCTCGCCCGCATCACCGGCCAGGCCCAGCACGCGCAGGCGCCGGAGTGGTTCACGACCGCCCCCGCCTACGCGATCCGCAAGGTGCTCGAGAAGCAGGGGCTCACGCCGAATGACATCGACCTGTACGAGGTCAACGAGGCCTTCGCCGTGGTCTCGCTCGCCGTGAACCACATCGCCGAGCTGCCTGCCGACCGGGTCAACGTGAACGGCGGCGCGGTCGCCCTCGGTCATCCCATCGGCGCCAGCGGTGCGCGGATTCTCGTGACTCTGCTCCACGCCCTCACGAGCCGGAACGCCAAGCGCGGGCTCGCCAGCTTGTGCATCGGTGGCGGTGAGGCTGTTGCCCTCACGGTGGAGCGTTGACCATGAGCACCCAGACCGTGACGGAAGTGCAGGTGCTCGGTGTGCTCGGCTCTGGGCAGATGGGCGCGGGCATCGCGCACGTGGCCGCGCAGAGCGGCTTGACGGTGTTGCTCGCCGACGTGAGCCTCCAGCGCGCCGAGAAGGCCCGGGGCGACATCGACAAGCGCCTCGCCAAGGCGGTCGAGAAGGGCAAGCTGACGGCCGAGGCCCACGCCGGCATCGTCGAGCGCATTCGCCCCGTCGAGGGCATCGAGGGCCTGGCGACCGCGGACTTCGTCGTCGAGGCCGTCAGCGAGAACGAATCGCTGAAGCGGCAGATCTTCGAGCGCCTCGATGCGCTCTGTCGGCCGGGCGTGGTCCTGGCGTCGAATACCTCGTCGATCCCGATCACCCGGATCGCCGCCGCGACAAAGCGCCCGGAGCTGGTCATCGGCATGCACTTCATGAACCCCGTGCCGGTCATGAAGCTCGTCGAGATCATCCGGGGGCTGGCGACCTCCGACGAGACCAACGCGGTGACCCAGTCGCTGTGCAAGCGTCTGGAGAAGACCACCGTGACGTCGCGCGACATCGGCGGCTTCATCGTGAACCGCGTGCTGATGCCGATGATCAACGAGGCGGTCTACGCGCTGTACGAGGGCATCGGCAGCGCCCAGGACATCGACACGGGGATGAAGCTCGGCACGAATCAGCCGATGGGGCCTTTGGAGCTCGCCGACTTCATCGGACTCGATACGTGCCTCGCCATCATGGAGGTCCTGCAGGCTGGACTCGGCGACTCGAAGTACCGCCCCTGTCCGCTGCTCCGCCAGCATGTCGACGCCGGCTGGCTCGGCCGTAAGACCGGGCGCGGCTTCCATCGCTACGACACCCCGACGTGAGCGCGGAGAACGTCATGCTCGAGCCCTCCGTGCAGTGCGAGGTCGAAAACGGTCTCGCCGTCCTCACGATTCATCGCCCTGCCGCGCTCAACGCGCTGAACGCCAACGTGCTCATCGAGCTCGAAGGGGCCGTCCGTGGCTTGACGTCCGACCAGGCCCTGCGCTGCGTGATCATCACCGGCTCCGGCTCCAAGAGCTTCGTCGCCGGCGCCGACATCGTCGAGATGAGCGCGCTCGGTCCGCAGGGGGCGCGCCACTTCGCGGCCCTGGGCCATCGAGTGCTCGCGGCGCTCGAGGCCTTGCCGGTCCCCGTCATCGCGGCGGTCAATGGCTTCGCTCTCGGCGGCGGATGCGAGCTCGCGCTCGCGTGCGACCTGGTCTACGCCAGCGACAACGCACGTTTCGGCCAGCCCGAGGTCAACCTCGGGCTCATCCCCGGCTTTGGCGGCACGCAGCGCCTCGCCCGGCGGATCGGCGCGATGCGGGCCCTCGAACTCGTGGTCTCGGCGCGTACGGTGAAGGCCGAAGAAGCGAGAGCGCTCGGCCTCTGCCTCGAGGTCTTCCCGCAAGCGGAGCTCCTCGCTCGGGTGCGGGAGATTGCCCGCGGGATCGCCGACAAAGGACCCGTTGCGGTGCGTGCGGCCAAGGCGGTGTTGCGCCGCGGTCTCGACGGTCCCGTCGCGTTGGGCAACGCCCTCGAAATCGAGGCCTTTGCCAATCTCTTCGACTCGGCCGATGCGCGTGAGGGCATGACCGCCTTCGTAGAAAAGCGCCCCGCCCAGTTCCGGAACACCTGACCCGTTCGGCCCCGCGATGCTAGCGTCTCCACGTCGTGACGAGGTCGTCACCGGGAGGTCGTTCGATGGGCATGACTGTGGGTCGGCGCGTGGGGATGAGTCTCCTTGCGCTCGTGCTGGTCGCGGCGTGTGGAGAGTCCGAGGAGAGTGACGGCGGCGGAGGTGGGTCCACCGGCGGTACCCCCATCGGCGGGACGCCCGCAAGCCCCGACTCGGGTGTCGGCGGTGAAGCGCCCGTAGGCGGAGAGGCGCCCGTGGGCGGAGAGGCGCCCGTGGGCGGAGAGGCGCCCGTGGGCGGCGCTGTCCCGCCCGCCGAGCGTGTGAACTTTCCCATCGACGGCGAGTGGCGCTTCACCGCCAGCATCGCGGAGCTCTCGGGCTACAAACTCCCGCTGCAGGTGGACCTCGTCGGCACGCCGGCCGAGGGCGGCGGTGGTGTCTTGAACACGCTCGCGCTTCGCGCCATCGCCCCCGATGGTGTGACCGTCAGCGAGGTGCTCGCGAACCTCGCCGATATCCAGGTCGGCCCCGACGGCGCCTTCGAGGCCGCGTTCGAGAACGTCACTCTGCCGGGTGCCTTCACCGTCACCGGCAGCGACGTGCTCGTGAGCGTCGTCTTCGACGGGCAGGTGCGCGGCACGGACTTCATCTGCGGCCTGGTCACCGGCGAGATCATCACGCTGGCGCAGGTGCTCACCATGAGCACCTTCGGGGGTGTTCCCGCCGCAAACGCGGGTGAGAATCCGCCGTTCTCCTGCGACTCCCAGGGTGGGGGCGGGGACCTGCCCCGGATCGCGGCCGAGGCGTGCCCGATCCTGGCGGCCGGTGTGAACACCTTCACGTCCGCTGAGAACGAGCGGGAGTTCCGCGTCTATCTGCCGAGCGGCGTGGGCGGCGAGACGCCTTCCCCCGTCATTTTCCTGTGGCACGGACTCGGCCAGCCCATCGACGAGATCGAGGACATGTCCAACCTCGAGGCCTTCGTCGAGGAGTATCAGTTCATCCTCGTCGTGCCTGAATCGTTGGCGCTGCCCGTCGAGTGGGACCAGCTCACGTCCGCGGACAACGTGGACCTCGCGTTCTTCGACGACATGCTGACCTGCCTCGACAACAGCTTCAACGTGGACGAAGAACGGGTCTACACCTCGGGGCTGAGCGCCGGAGCGCTCTGGAGCACGTACCTCACGGTGTTCCGTGCCGAGAAACTCGCGGCGTCGGCGCTCTTTTCGGGGGGGCTCCTCGTGCCGTACCCCGAGCCCGTGAAGAAGCGCCCCGTGCTCGTCGCCTGGGGCGGCGTCGAGGACATCGCCTTCGAGCAGAACTTCGACACCTTCGCCCATGACCTCGAGGACAACCTGGTCCCTGCCGGTCACTTCTTCGTGGGCTGCAACCACAACGCGGGACACACCTGGGAGCCGGAGTTCAGCCCCTGGGCGCTGGACTTCCTCTTCGCGCACACCTTGAGCACGGGCGAGTCCCCGTTGGCGGCGGGTCTGCCCGAGAGCTTCCCGGAGTACTGCACGATCGGCGGCTTGCCGTAAGGTCGGCGCTCACCGGTAGCCATACCAGGTGAGCCCGACGCCGAGGCCGTACTCGACGCTGTCGATCCACTGCCCGTGCCCGGCGAGCGTCACGCCGAAGCGGTCCACGGGGCGCCACTCGCCCCCGACCACGAGACGCCCGACCGGCGCCCACCGGGACGTGTCGGGCAGGTCGGCCGGAATCCGCCGCTCGCCGGCCGCGGTCTGCAGGCGCGACTCGCGCCCCACGAGCGCGATCTGAGCGACCCCGACCTCGACCCGACCGACGGGCGTAAGGGCATCCGACGGCGCGTACGCGAGGCCCGTGGTGCACGAGACGCGGCGCTGGGTGAGCACTGTGGTGCGCTCGGGTGCGTCGCCGGGGAATCGCAGGTCCGTCGCGAGGTCCACCGCGCCCCGCAGCAGCACGCTCCATGCGAACGCGAGCCCGTAGGCCCCCTCGACCGCGCCGCCGTAGGCCCACGCGTCGGCGCCGCGGCCGTCGAGCTCGACCCGCGTGCGGTGAGATTCGAAGGCGCCCCGCAGCGCCCACTCCCGCTCGTCCGCTCGGCTGGAGGTCGAGTGCAAGGCCAGCCCCACGCCCAGCCCCCAGCGCAACGTCGCCCCGTTCCACGTGGCCATGCACGGGAGCCTACACCGGGGTGCGGCGCGTTGACACTCCCGGGGGGGGTCGTTACAACCCGGTGAACCTTCTCCCAAGCCCCTCACAGGAACGTCTCGACATGGTCGACTTCGAGTTCACGCAAGAGCAGCTCATGGTGCGCGACCTCGCGCGCTCTTTCGCCCAGAAGGACGTCGCGCCGCACGCGCACGCGTGGGACCAGGAGAGTCGATACCCCGCCGAGGCCGTCCGGAAGATGGGCGAGCTCGGGCTGATGGGGGTCGCGGTCCCTCCCGAGTGGGACGGCGCGGGCTTCGACACGATCAGCTACGTGCTGGCCATGGAGGAGGTCTCGGCGGCCTGCGCCAGCACCGGCGTGGTGATGTCCGTCAACAACTCGCTCGTGTGCGACCCGCTCCTGAAGTTCGGGACCGACGCGCAGAAGCGGGACTGGCTCGCCCCCCTGGCGTCGGGCCGCAAGCTCGGGTGTTTCGCGCTCAGCGAGCCGGCCAGCGGCAGCGACGCAGGCGCGGCGCAGTGCTTCGCGCGGCTCTCGGAAGACGGCAGCCACTACATCGTCGACGGGACGAAGAACTGGATCACGAACGGCCCCGACGCCGACGTGTGCATCCTCATCGCCGTCACCGAGCGCGGGAAGGGGAACCGCGGGATGACCGCGTTCATCAGCCCCATGCCGAGCGAGGGGCTCACGATCGGCGCCCATGAGAAGAAGCTCGGCATCAAGGCCTCGAGCACCTCGCAGCTGGTCTACGCGCAGGTGAAGATTCCCGTGGAGCTTCGACTGGGCGCGGTCGGGGACGGCTTCAAGGTCGCGATGACGACGCTCGACGGCGGTCGAATCGGCATCGCGGCGCAGGCGCTGGGCATCGCTCGCGCGGCCTACGAGGCTTCGGTGCGCTACAGCCAGGAGCGTTTGGCGTTCGGCGCGCCCATCTCGCAGCTGCAGGCGATCCAGTTCAAGCTCGCCGACATGGCGACGCGGATTGAGGCGGCGCGCCTGTTGACGCTGCGCGCCGCGATGCTCAAGGACCAGAAGGCGCGCCACTCCAAGGAGTCGGCGATGGCGAAGCTCTTCGCGTCCGAGACCGCGATGTGGGTCACCACGCAGGCCATTCAGGTCTTCGGCGGCAACGGCTACGTCTCGGACTTCCCGGTCGAGCGACACTTCCGCGACGCGAAGATCACCGAAATCTACGAGGGCACGAGCGAGATCCAGCGCCTCGTCATCGCGGCGTCTACGCTCAAGGAGATGGGCGCCTGATGAACCTGGAACCCAACGCGCTGCAGTCCGAGCTCCGCGACGCCGCGCGGCAGTCCGCTCGGGAGTGGCTCGACCCCGACGCGGCGCGGAACGACCGCGAGGAGCGTTTCCCGGACGAAAACCTTCGGCGCCTGGCGCGTCTGGGGCTCTTCGGGATCAACGTCCCCACGACCTACGGTGGACGCGAGGCGGGCGTCGTCGCGTATGCGCTCGCGGTGCGAGAGCTCGCGGCCGGCTGCGCCGGTACGACGGTCGCCCTGATGGTCACCAACATGGTCGCCGAGGCGTTCGTGAAGTTCGGGGACGAACAGCAGCGGGCCCGTTTTCTGCCGCCCCTCCTCCGGGGCGAGCACGCCGCGGCCAGCTTTTGCCTGAGCGAGCCGGGCAGCGGGAGTGATGCGGCGAGTCTGCGCGCGACCGCGCACCGAGACGGCGACCACTACGTGCTCGACGGCACAAAGGCCTGGATCACCAGCGGCGGGCACGCCGGGCTGTACCTCGTCATGGCGCGGACCTCGCCCGACGGGGGCTCGCGGGGCATCAGCGCGTTTGTCATCGAGGCGGGGACACCGGGCCTGATCCCCGGTCGCCCGGAGGACAAGCTCGGTCTTCGCGGATCCGTGACGACCCAGCTCGTGCTCGAGGGGTGTCGAGTGCCGGCCGAGAACCGCCTGGGCGCAGAGGGGGATGGCTTCAAGGTCGCGATGGGCTCCCTGGACGGCGGCCGAATCGGGGTCGCGGCGCAGGCCTGCGGCATCGCCTCGGCCGCGCAGAAGGCCGCGGTCCGCTTCGCGCAACGCACCGGCGCGACCGGGCGAGCCGTCGGAGACAGCCAGGCGATTCAATGGTTGCTCGCGGACAGCGAGACCGAGCTGGACGCGGGGTGGCTGCTGTGCCTTCGGGCCGCATCGCTCAAGGATCGCGGGCTCGCTCACAGTCGCGAGGCCGCGATGGCGAAGGTGTTCTGCACCGAGATGGCCAACGAGGTCTGCCACCGTGCGCTCCAGGTGCACGGCCCTGAGGGCTACACGGCCGAACATCCGGTCGAACGGCACCTCCGCGACGCCCGCGTGACACGGATCTACGAGGGCACGAGCGAGGTCCAGCGCATCGTCATCGCTCGAGAGTCCTTGAAGGCCCTCGCATGAGCACCGAGCAGCAACCCCGCCGTGTCCGTGTCCTCATCGCGAAGCCGGGCCTGGACGGCCACGATCGAGGCGCCAAGGTCATCGCCCGTGCACTGCGGGACGCCGGCATGGAGGTGGTCTACACGGGTCTGCACCAGACGCCCGACGGCGTCGCGGAGGCCGCGGTCCAGGAGGACGTCGACCTCGTGGGTCTCTCGATCTTGAGCGGCGCGCACAACACCCTCTTCCCCGCGGTCCGCAAGGCCCTGGACGCGCGCGGCGCGACCGACGTCGTGCTCTTCGGCGGCGGCATCATCCCGGACGACGACCTCGCGGGTCTCGCTGCGGCGGGGGTCGCTCGGATCTTCACGCCCGGGGCTCGGCTGGACGAGATCGTCGAGTGGGTCCGCATCCAGGCTGCGGCTCGAGGCTGAGGTGTTCGAACGCCTGCCCGAGCGCGTGCGCATCTACGAGGTCGGACCCCGAGACGGCCTCCAGAACGAGGCGGCCTTTGTGCCCACGGAGGACAAGGTGCGACTCGTCGAGTTGCTCGTCGCCGCGGGTCTACGCGACGTCGAGGTCACGAGCTTCGTGAACCCACGCTGGATCCCACCGTTGGCCGACGCCGAGCACGTCGCGGCGGCCTTGCGCGGGCATGCGCCCCCGGGCGTTCGCTTCTCCGCGCTCGTCCCGAACGAGAAGGGTCTCGAGCGCGCGCTCGCCCATGGGCTCGAGGAGATCGCGGTCTTCATGTCCGCCAGCGAGACCCACAATCAGCGCAACATCAACAAGTCCATCGTGGACACCTGGCCGGCTTTTCGACCCGTTTTCGAGCGGTGCGCGGCGGCGGGCGTTCGGGTGCGCGCCTACGTCAGCACCGCTTGGGGATGCCCGTACGAGGGGGCCGTGCCCCCGGAGCGTGTGCTCGAGGTCGCCGCTCGCCTGCTCGACCTGGGTGCCTACGAGGTCTCCCTCGGGGACACCATCGGCGTCGGCACCCCGGCGCAGACCGCGCGTCTGCTCGAGCGACTTGCGCGCGACCTGCCCATAGAGCGTCTGGCGATGCACATGCACGACACACGTGGCACCGCGCTCGCGAACTGTGTGGTCGGTCTCGAGCTCGGCATTCGAACCTTCGACACGAGCGTCGGGGGCCTGGGCGGCTGTCCGTATGCACCCGGGGCGAGCGGCAACCTCGCCACCGAGGACCTCGTCTTCATGCTCGACGGGATGGGCGTACAGAGTGGCGTCGAGCTCGCGCGGCTCGCGGACGCGGGCGCCTTTGCCCAGCAATGTCTGGGGAGGGTGCTGCCCGGGCGCGCGCTGAAGGCCCTGTGCGCCGAGCGTGCGGCGGGCGCCGCCGCCCCGGCGCGGTCGGGCCAAACCAAGACACGAGAGGGGAGTCCAGCGTGAGTGCGAACGAGGCGGTCCTCATCGAGGACCAC
>JBMOFP010000123.1:0-19260 GCA_049318805.1 Bradymonadia bacterium | reverse complement strand
CGAAGTGAATTCGGCTCCGCTCCCGGAATCATTCGGCTTTTCCAAAGCCTCGGTGTTTCCGCCGGGCCGTCCTGGCCCGGGCAGGCTGCTTTTTCAGCAGCCTGCTAGTAGAACGCTCCCGGAATCACTTCGGCTTTTTCAAAGCCTCGGTGATTCCGCCGGGCCGTCCTGGCCTCCGGGTGTACGCCGCGACCCGCCCCTGTCAAGCCGCCCCGCCGGCCTGACCGATGGTCGGGGTGTGAGACGCATACGCACTTCGCTGGCGGGCACGGCCCGGTTCTTCGTGCAGCGCGGTCCTTCGTTGGACGTGCTGCATGGCGCCATCACCCGCGTCAACGGGGCCGACCTCGGCTTCCGCTGCGCCCGAGCCGGCAGTCTGCGCCTCGGCGAGCGCGGTATCGTGCTCGTGCAGACCGATGAAGGGCCGCGGAGGGCGCGCGTGGTGGTGCGTGAGGTCTCGGACCTGTGCCTCACGCTGCACCTCGAGGAGGCCCTCGACTCAGCGGACAGGCGGGAGCACGGCCGCGCAGACGTGGCGCTGCGGTACGTCGTCGGCGGTTCGCCCGGGCCGCGTCGCGCGGGCCAGGGCGCGGGGCTATCGGCCCTGCCGCCGGACGCCCGTTGGCGAACCGAGGTCGTCGTGCTCAGCCCGAACGGCATGCGGGCGCCGATCGACGGTGGCTGGTCCATCGGTGACCGCCTCTCGATGCGTATCCACGTGCCCGGGCCTCGAGGCGGGGACCACTTCGTCCTGCAGGTGGAGGTGGTGCACCGATTCCCGGAGGAGGGCGCGAACGACCTCGCGGTCCGCTTCCTGGACCTGACCGACGCCGAGCGCGTTCGCCTCTCCGAGATCGTGGACGACGCACGCCTCGCTGAGATGGCCGGAGACGACGACTGGGTCAGCGGTTGAGGAGCGCCTCGAGCTCGCCCTTCTGGTGCAGGGCCCGCAGGTCGGTGTAACCGCCGATGGAGCGGTCCCCGATGAAGATCTGCGGCACCGTGCGCTGGCCCGTCGTCTCGACGAGCCACGCGCGTCGTGCATCGTCGTCGGAGACGTCGAGCTCCTCGAACGGGACCCGTTGATCCGCAAGGAAACGCTTCGCGGCGTGGCAGTAGCCGCAGGTCACGGTCGTGTAGATTCGAACGGGCTGCATTGGACTCCTGGCTTCACGGGTGGTCCAAAGTTGTCGCACCCCGGGGGGCAGTTTATAAGGGACTGCCCACCCTATGGCCAGACTGGTTTACCTCGACCCGACGGGCCGTCAGCAACAACTCTTGCTGGGGCCCGAGCACCCCCAGGTCGTCATCGGCCGGCACCCGGAGTGCGACCTGGTGTCGAGCGATACGAGCGTGTCGCGACGGCACTGCATCATCAGCTGGGAGGACGGGCAGTTTCGTGTGGCCGATCTCGGCGCCGCGAACGGCACCCAGGTGAACGACCAGCGGGTCACTCGGCGCCACCTGGTCCACCGAGACGTGGTGCGGTGCGGCAATCTCGTCGTGCAGTTCCTGGACGACGGGGGGCCGGTCCCGCAGCGGGGTCGCGGCTTCGCCGGGCCGGAGGTCGTGTCGACCCAGGTCGCGCGAAACCCCTTGCCGCAGGTGCCGCCGGGCCTCTCGGCGGCGCCCACGCCCAGCCTGCCGGTTTCGCCGCCTTCACGCGCTGAGGCGCTTCAGGCGCAACTTGCCCGGCTCGAGGAGTTCAACCGCCAACAGGCGACACGACTCGGAGTCCTCCAGACGGAGCTCGCGGACGCGGAGCGCCGCGTCGAGCATGCGCTCGGGCAGCTCACGGACCTGGAGAACGAGAACCGCGAGCTGCGTGCGACCGCCTGGCGACTCGAAGAGGCCGCGCGCGCCCGCGAAGCGGAGGATGCCGAGGCCGCCGACGACGGGGACCGCAACGAGACCATCGCGTTTCGGCTCAGCGCCGATCTGGAAGGGACAGCCGGCGCGGACGCGCTCGCGGCCTTGGCGGTCGCCGAGGCGGCCCGGGCCGAAGCCGAGAAGCTCCGAGACGAGGCGATTCAGGGGCGCGACGAGGCCGCTCGAGCCCTCGCGGAGGCGACGGAACGGGAAGCCGCCGAGGCGCTGCGACGGGCCGACCTGGAGAGCCGCGCGCGCGCAGCGGAGCAGGCCCAACGCAACGTCGAGGCGAGGCTCAAGGACGCGGAGACGAAGTTCAAGCTCTCGGAGACCCGGAGTCGAACGGCCGAAGCGAACGGCCGGTCACTCCAGGCACGCGCCCAAACGGCCGAAGAGGCCGCCCGCGCGCTCGAGACGAAGCTCGTCGAGCTCGAGGCGAAGGTGCAGCCCGCCGAAGGGCTGGAGCGCCGTACGGCCGAGGCGGAGGGCCGGGCGGAGGCGTTGGAGCGTCGTGCGGCCGAGGCGGAGGGCCGGGCGGAGGCGTTGGAACGCCGTGCGGCCGAGTCGGAAAGCCATGCGGAGGCATCGGAACGCCGTGCCGCGGAGGCCGAGGGCCGGGCCGAGGCGTTGGAGCGCCGTGCGGCCGAGGCCGAGGGCCGGGCCGAGGCGTTGGAGCGCCGTGCGGCGGAGGCCGAGGGCCGGGCCGAGGCGTTGGAGCGCCGTGCGGCCGAAGCGGAGCTGCTCGCCGGACCGGCCGACGTCCGTGCCGCCGAGGTCGAGGCCCGCGCCGAAGCCGTCGAGCGCCGTGCGAGCGAGGTGGAGCGGCGCGCCGAGGAGATGGAGCAACAGGTCGCGGAGGCGCAGGCGGCTGCGTCGAACGCACTTCAGCCCGCGGACCCCGGCGCCCTCGAGGCCCTCACACACGAACGCGAAGTGCTGTTGGAGCGCCTCACGGCCGCCGAGCAGGCGCTCGAGCGCATGCGGAACGACCGGGTCACCGCGTCGTCGAGCCGCCTCGCCGAGACCGCTTCCCTGCGGGGTCGAATCTCTGAGCTCGAAGCGCTCGTCACCCCGGCCCCAGACCCGGCCGTTCGCGACCGTGAAGTCGAGCTCCTCGCCGACCTCGAGGCCGAACGCGGTCGTGTCCGCGAGCTCGAGCGGCTCGTGGCCGCGGCCCGCGAGGACGCCGAGGCCGAGCGTCTCGTCGCCATCGCGGCCGGGCGTCGCTTCACGGACGACACCGCCGACGTCCGTACGCGGGCGCTGCAACTTCAGGTCGACCTGGACAAGCTGCGGGCGCAGCTCGACGTGCAGAAGCGTATCGCCCACGAAGCGAGCACCGACGCCGACCAGGTCCGGGCGCTCCTCGACGCCCTCGAGAGCAGCCGCGCCCGGGGTGAGCGTGCGTTCCGCGAACAACGCGAAGAGATCGACCGCCTCCGCGCGGCCCTGGAGAAGGCGGAGGCCGAGCTCGCGGCCGTCACGGAGACACCCGTGCCCTACGAGTCGGTCTCGCTGGTCCCAGACGTGTCCGTGGAGCTCGAGGAGGCCGAGACCCGAGCGAGCACGGCCGAGCGCGCGTTGGAGTCGGTTCGACGCGAAGAGGCCCACCTGCGGTCGGCGCTCGCCGAGGCCCGTGAAGAGGCCCGCGCCGCCGGGGCCCTGCGGCGTCAGCTCCGGGAGCTGCAGCAGGCCCATGCGGCGCTCGAGGCGCGACTTGCCGAGTCCCAGAGCATGCCGACGAGCCCCGAGCCTGACCCGGCCCTCGCAGAGTTGGAGCGTGCCGAGCGTCGAGCCCTCGAGCAGCGGTTGCGCGCCACGGAGCTCGCGCTGGGCGAGGCCGAGGGGCGTGCTCAGGAGGCGCAGAGCGCGCTGCTTCAGGTCCGTGAGGCCGAGAAGAGCGCGCGGCTCGGCGGCGCTGGCTCCGGGGACAGCGAGGCGGACGAGCGCATGCGGCAACTCTCCGTGAAGCTCGCCGCGGTCACCCGTCGGGCGCAGCAGCTCGAGGAGCTGACCAGCCAGTCCCGGCGCTCGGAGGAGCGGGTCCGCCACCTCGAGCAGGAACTCACGGCGCTGCGCGCGACCTACGAGGAGGCGGAGTCGGAGCGCGAGCGCGCGGCGCAGGCGACGCTCGACTTGCTCGTCGAGCGCAAACGCATCGACACCGAGCTGGAGGCGAGCCGCAGCCGCATCGAGGCGCTCGAAGCGCGGGTGAGCCCGACCTGGCCTGCCGGGGCCGAAGCGAACGCCGAGGTGCTCTCGGCGCTCGTGCGGCAGCTTCGGACGACCCTCGCCGGGGTGACCGACACGGCGCCCGGGCCCGAGCTGAACGCCGCGCTCGAGTCCGCGCGGCAGGACGTGGACGGCCTGGGTCTGGCCGCGGACGGCGTACGCGAGTCGCTGGATGCCGTGCGCAAGGCGCTGACTCCGGCCCCTTGAGGCCACTCCTCTCGGCGTTCGTCGTGGCGCGAGATGAGGCACCCCGCCTGGGGGCCTGTTTGGCGTCGCTCCGAGGCGTCGACGAGCTCGTCGTCGTCGACCACGCGAGCACCGACACCACTCGTGAGGTCGCCCTGGCCGCCGGGGCCCGTGTGGAGCGGGCGCACGCGTCGTGCCGGATGGGCGCGCTCAGGGCGCGTGGGCACGCCCTGGGGCAGGGGGTCTGGACCCTCTTCCTGGATGCGGACGAGCGTCTGCCCGAAGACGGCGTCGCGCGGCTCCGGGCCCTGCTTCTACGGACGCCGGCGACCGTGGCCGCCTATCGGCTCCCGTTCCGGAATCGACTGGGCGCGCGCTGGCTTCGTTTCGGCGGCTACTGGCCCGCGCGCCGCGTGCGGGTCTACCGCACGGAGGGTGCATCGTGGTCCCAGGACGCGCGAGTGCACGAGACGCTGAGCCCGGCACCGGGTCGGATCGCCGACCTCGACGTGCTCGTCGTCGAACATTCGACGTATCGGGACCTGGCGCACGCGCGGGAGAAGCTCCTCCGGTACGCAGGGGCCGCGGCGCAGCAAGACTTCGAGGCCGGACGTCACCCGGCGTGGGGGCGTGCGCTGGCGCGGGTGACCTGGCGCTGCTTTCGCGACCTGGTCCTCCGCGGAGGGCTGCTGATGGGGCCCCTGGGCGCGCGGCTCGCGGCCCTTCAGGTCGAGGCGACTCTCCATCGTGAGCGCGCCCTCGCGACCGCCTGGGAGAAGGCCGAGCGCGATACGTGAGGCGGGGAGACCGACCCCCCTTGCGTGGGCCCGATCCGTGCGCAGGATCAAAAAAAGGGTGGGTTTGCTCGTACCTTCCGAATCCTGCATAGTCGATCCGTGGTCGATAGGATGGGAGTCAACCCCGGAGGTGGCCCGTGCTCGACGCTTACATCATCGATCAGATTCGGAAGCGCGAAGAGGAGCGTCGTCGCATCTACGAGCGCCCGGCGCTCGAGCTGCCGCTGCCCATCGACGACGCACCCCCGCGACGTCGAGAGCGCGAGGCCGTCGAAGATGAGGACGAACCCTCACGGGTGATCGTCATCGACCTCTGAAACGAAAAAGGGCGACCCGAGGGTCGCCCTTTTTGTTGGCCGCTGGGCCCCTGGCCCGTCGCCCCTCAGAGCCCGGCGTTGAACACGAACGGGTAGCGGATGACGCAGACGCCGCCCTCGGGCTTCGGGAAGATCCACCGCTCGACGTTACGCATCATGCACCCCTCGACGTTCTTGTTGTTGAGGGTGCTGTTCTCGATGAGCACCTTCATCACCTTGCCGTCGATGCCGATGCGCCACTGCAGCGTGACCTTACCGTTGAGCTCGGGATCCGCCGCGAGCTCCTTCTCGTAGCAGTACGTGATGCCCGACTGACGGGCGGCCACGACACGCTGGATGTCGGCCTCCTTGCAGAAGCCCTGCACGTCGCCGGCACCGCGCTGGACCCGCGACGCCGCCTTGCGCTTCTCCTTGCCGCCCAAGCCGGCGCGCACACCGCGACCGCCGCCGGTGTCGATCTTGCCCATGCCGTGGATGCGGCCGAAGCCCTCACCGCCGCCGCCACCGCCCATGCCGCGCATGCCCATGCCGCCGTAGCCGTGGCCCATGACGAAGTCCGAGCCCTCGCCGCTCATGGCCGCATTGAGCTTGGACGAGAAGGCCGTCGTGTCGCTGAAGACGTTGGCCAGCGGGCCCTTGCCCATGAGGTTCGAGGTCAGGGCCTTCGTCAGGGCCATGTCCTTGACCTTGTCGACCATCTGACCGTCCTGCAGAGGGACCTTCGTCTTCTCTTTTTTGTCCTCTTCGCCGAACTTGCCCTCTTCACCGCCGGCCTTCTTGCCGACGTCTTCCTGCTTCTCCTCGAGCTCCTCCTCGGGCGGGGGCTCGACCTGGTCGAAGACGTAGCCCACGAGGCGGTCGCGCTGCGTGAGGTCCTCGAGCTTCGGCTGCAGGTCCCACTGCAAGTACGCGAGGACCAGCGTGCCGATGATCGCGACGTACGCCGCGAGCAACGAGCCCAGCAGGCTCGTGTCCATCTTCTGGTAGATGGGCGGGACCGGGATCTTCTCGTTGTCGCTGACGAAGTGGAAGAAGATCTGAAGGTTGCCGAGCTCGATGAGGCCCCAGTCGTGGTAGTCGACGGCGAATTTGTCGCCCTTCGCCTTGCGGACGGCCTCGACCGACTGCTCCTCGGCGTCGTGCCGGAGGCGCCCCTTCATCTGGGGCGTGAGGTTCAGGTCGTAGCCGCGCCCGTTCCAGGTGAACAGCGTGTACTTCTGACCTACACCGGCGAGGTCCGGGATGACGAGCGTGTTGCTCAGCTGCTCGCCGATGGTCGCTTGCTGACCCCGGTCGAGCACCCGCTCGGTGACGACCGTGTCGTGCCACAGCACAGCCAGGCGCAAGTTCGTGGGATGACGCTCGCTCAAGGTTTCGACCTCCGACGGCTCTCGGGACTCAGCACTGCGGGGTATTCGAACATTGGGCGCACGAAGCGCCCTGAAAATTCACGGCAAAGTATCCGCACGTCCTACGGGGGTCAAGCTCTCCGGTCGCGCCGTTCAGCGTCGCGCCGAGGGCCCGGTCCCTCGCTGTTCCTTTCGACACCGCGGACACGCTCGAAGTTCTCCGATCCGACAAAAGCGACGCGCGCACGTTTACGACGCGGCGTCACGGGGACGGCGTAAGATGAAGGGGAGGTGATCTTCGGGTGGAGTGCAGAAAGTTGCCCACACGCCTTCCCGGTCCCGTTGCGTTGGCCGCGCTCCTGGTCTCGAGCGGGTCGCTCGCCGGGGCGTTGGCGCAAGACGCGCCGGGCACCCGACCCGATGCCGGCGTCGGCCCGGGGCCCACCGCCAGCGAGCTCTTCTCGGCGCCGCTCACCGTGCAGGCCCGCGCCGAGCTGCGCGCCGCGCTCGGCGTCGGGCTCGTCGAGGTCCGGCGCCGCCTCGAGCCCGCGCCGGGCACCTTCACCCCCGCGCCGCCGACCTACTTTGGTGTGGCCGGCTGCATGACCGACGGCGCGCTGTGGACGTCTTTCGCCCTCGTGGAGGGGCTGGAGGGTGTGCCCCCGGTCGAGGTCTTGGCGGTCCGCGGGGGAGACGGCGGCCCCGAACCCGGGGAGTGGCGCCCAGTGCGCGTGGAGCGACCCGACCGAGAGCTCGGCCTCGCCGCGCTGCGCCTCGTCGACGCGACGGCGCGCGGTGTCGCCTGCCCGGGCGGGCAAACGCGGTCGAGCGCCGTCGAGACGGGCGGGCTCTTCTTCGGGCGCCGGCTCTACGCGGCCGTCCCCGGGGATCCGGGGCTGCGCTCGGCGACCGTCCAGGGCCCGGGGCGCGAGCCCCTCTCGTGGTACCTCGCCGCCGATGGCGATCCGCTGCCGCCCGGGACGCCGGTCTTCGACGCCCGCGGCCGCTGGCTGAGCCTCGCCGGCCCACGCGCCCTGGACTCGGAGGTGCGGTCCCACATCGTGCCGACGGCGGCGGTCGATGCCTGGCTCGTCGCGCCGAAGCCCTGAGGCCGCCGCCCTCGCGTCGGCCCTCGCGCGGCGCCCGGGTGACCCCCCACGGACAGCGCCGCTGCTCGTCGCGGTGAGCGGCGGCGCGGATTCCATGGGCCTGCTGCACGCGCTGGTCGAAGCGGACCGCGCGGTCCTTCGGGTCGCCACGGTGGACCACGGGCTCCACCCGCTTTCGCGCGCGCACGCCGACTTCGTGGCGGCGCAGTGCGTTGCGTTGGGGGTCCGCTGCGAGGTGCTCCCGCTGGACGCGGGCGCGCTGGTCCGCGACGCCGTGGGTGTGGGCGTCGAGGCGGCGGCACGGGCCGCGCGGTACGCGGCGCTTCGACGGGCGGCCGCGGTCGACGACGCCTGGCTCGTCACGGGACACACCGCCGACGACGCGCTGGAGTCGCTTTTCCTGCGGTTGGGTGTCGGCGCCGGGCTCCGGGCGCTCGCAGGCCCGGCTCGGTCTTACGCGCGGGTCTGGCGACCTTTCCTCGAGCTGCCCCGTTCAACGCTCCGCGCGGCGGTCGCCGAGGCGGGGATCCCGTTCGTGGAGGACCCGACGAACGCGCAGGCCCGGTTCGCGCGCAACGCCCTGCGTGCCGAGGTGCTGCCGGCCTTGGACGGCGCGCTCGGCCCGGGGTGGCGCGCCGCCGCCGGTCGCAGCCTCGCGGAGCTGCGCGGTTTGCGAGCGGCGTTGGATGCGCTCGACCAGGTGTGGCCCGCAGGGGCGGCCGAGCGGACGTCGGACGGCGCGGTCCGGCTCCCCCTCGAGGCCATGCGACAGGCGCCCGCGGGTCTTCGCCGGTGGTGCGTCCAGCGCGCCCTCAGGTCGGCCGGTCTGGGGACCGAGCGCGGACACCGCGGCGAGCTGGAGCGTGTCGTCGACTGGTTCACCGCGTCGCATCCCGCGCCGCTGCGCGTGCACGGCGGGTGGGGTTTCGTTCGGGGCGACGCCGCCTACCTGGTGCCCAACACGTTGCTCGTGCCCGGGCCGGTCCAGCGCCTCGGTGGACCCGAACCCGGCGTTCGCGGCCTCTTCGGCGTGCGTCTTTCGCCGACGACGCTGCCGTCGGCCGACACGAGCCCGGAGCCCCTCGCGATCCAATACGTCGCGCGGTGCCCGACGACCCTCGAGCCGACCTGGGGACCCGTGGCCGACCCTACGCAGGAGCGCTTCGCCGGTCTCGGCCATCGGTCGGCGCGCACGCTCGCGCATCGCTGGGCGGCGCTGGGCATCCCGGCGCCGGTCCGTAGGGTCCTGCCGGTCTTGCGCGACGCGGAGGGCCGCATCATCTGGGCCACGGCGTTGGGCCCGGCCCGAGAGCACCGCCTCGTGCCCGGCGACCCGGCCTGGCGCGTGGAGCCCGACGACCTGCCGGATTGGTGCCGACCGCAATAGTGCCTCCGGCTCATCGTCGAGGACGGCACGGCCGAGATTTGCGGCAAGCTCAAGGACGGAGTCCAAGAGTTCTTCGACTTCGGAGGTGCAGCTCATCCCGCTGCCGGCCCTGTTCGTCACCTGAGCGACGACGTTGACCCGCGGCATGGAGTCCCCGCACGGTCGCAACTTCTGGGCGCAGGGTGTGTTGAGGAGGGGTGGGGCTGCGCGCCGCGCTCGAGGGAGGACCGTGAACGACAGGACCTTTTGGCGATTCCTGGCATTGCCGTCGCTGACGATGTCCCTTGCCCTTGCGTGCTCGTCCGAGAGGGCTCTTCTGCCGGAAGGTGATCGTTCAGACACGAGCGACACCTCATCGATGGACGCCGAGGCGATCGACGTCGAGGTTTCCGACGCCGAGGTGCTCGACGCCGAGGTGCTCGAGGCCGAGGTGCTCGACGCCGAGTTGCTCGACGCCGCGGCCAATCTACCGACCGACGTGTCGCCGGTGGACGCGGGACTGCCGGGGTGTGTCGTCCCGGGAGAGAGCGGCGAGTGCCCCGTGCCCGGTTTTCCGGAGCGGCCGATGCTCTTGTACTCACCGCCGGAGGCCGTGGGACGAACCCCAGTCCCCGTGTTGCTCATTTTCCATGGCGGTGGCGGCAACGCCAACGCCGCCCGCCGAAGTGCCTGCCCGGAGGGAAACCTCTCGCACCCCCTCTGTCTTCACAACGTCGGCGCACGCGAAGGTTTCGCGACCGCCTACCTCAACGCGACCAGGAGTGGCCAAGGGGAGTCGCGCATTTGGAACGCGGGCGGAGGGCGGCCACCTTGGGCGTGTGTCGGATACTGCCGCGATGACATCGACGAAGCCGCCTACGTCCGGGCCGTCCTCGACACCTTGCCGTCGTCGATCCCGCTCGACTCGACCCGCGTCTACGCCGCCGGTCTCTCGAATGGGGGCGCCGTCGTTCACCGGTTGGGGTGCGAGCTCGCCGATCGGCTCACGGCGATCGCCAGCTTGGGCGCTGGCAATCAGTTTTCGACGTCGGCCGACTGCAACCCGAGTCGAAATCTACCCGTTCTCCAAATCAACGGTACCGCGGATGGCTGCTGGCCTTATGACGGGGGTCCTATCACCTGTCAGAACCCGAACGCGACCGCCCCTGTGATCTCGGCGCTCGACTCGATTGGGGGCTGGGCGGAACGAAACGGCTGTGGACCAGTCACGATGGAGAGCGGCCCGGAGCGAGTCGACGACGGCATCAGCGTAGACGTCCTCCGCTGGACGGGTTGCGCAGCACCGGTCGTCCACTACCGCGTCAGCGGCGGCGGCCATACCTGGTTCGGCGGCCTTCAGTACCTGCCAGTCGATCGTATCGGGCCCACCTACCCAGATCTGACGAATGAGGACCTCTGGTCGTTCTTCGAGAACCTTCGGCGTTGAAACGCCCGGACGGGATCCGCGCGATCGGAGGCCCTGGCGAAGCCGCGCACGTCCGATTCGCGCGCAACGCCGTTCGCGCCCAGGTGCTGCCGGCGTTGGACCGGGCCCGACCCGCCGGACTGGAGTCGACCGAAATAGTTGCGAGACCCGCAGGCGTGCACAGGTGTCTAAGCCAGTGTCCGAAGCACGACCGTCGCCCGCGCGCGTTTGCGACGTGTGAAACGACCGTGTTAGGTTCGGACCGCTCACGGTGGCCGGATGCGCGCCGCCGTGCGTCGTTCTCCTTTGCGCATCATCCCCGGCCAGAACCGGGCAGAAAGACGCGAAGTGCGCCAGCCCTACAAGACAGCACTCCTCTGGCTCATCCTGATCGTCACCGTCATCATGCTGCTCAAGGTCTTCCCGAGCGGCAGCACCCGGACCACCTCGATCTCGTGGGGTGATTTCGCTCGGCATCTCGAGAGCGAAGAGATCGCGCAGCTCGACGTCGAGGTCGAGGACGGCACCGCCGAGATTCGCGGCAAGCTGAAGGACGGCGACAAAGAGTTCGTGGTCTTCGGACCCTTCAGCGACGAGCTCCAGAACCGCATCACCCAGAGCACGCGGGACGGCAAGATCCCCGAGGTGAAGTTCCAGCGCCGCGAGCGCGACGGCTTCCTCCAGGTCATGTTGGTGCAGCTCATCCCGCTGCTCGTCCTGTTCGTCATCTTCTTCCTGTTCATGCGCCAGCTCCAGAGCGGCGGCGGGAAGGCGATGTCGTTCGGCAAGAGCCGGGCGAAGCTCCTCAGCGAGTCCCACAAGAAGGTCACCTTCGAGGATGTCGCGGGCTGCGACGAAGCCAAGGAGGAGCTGCAGGAGATCATCCAGTTCCTGCGCGACCCCAAGAAGTACACGAAGCTCGGTGGTCGGATTCCCAAGGGCGTTTTGCTCATGGGCCCTCCCGGCACGGGCAAGACCCTGCTCGCCAAGGGTGTGGCCGGTGAGGCGGGGGTGCCGTTCTTCTCCATCTCCGGCTCGGACTTCGTCGAGATGTTCGTCGGCGTCGGCGCAAGCCGCGTGCGCGACCTCTTCGAGCAGGGCAAGAAGAGCGCGCCGTGCATCATCTTCATCGACGAGATCGACGCCGTGGGGCGTCACCGCGGCGCAGGCATGGGCGGCGGCCACGATGAGCGCGAGCAGACACTGAATCAGCTCCTCGTCGAGATGGACGGCTTCGAGTCCAACGAGGGCGTGATCCTCATCGCCGCGACGAACCGCCCCGACGTGCTCGATCCCGCGCTCCTTCGCCCGGGGCGATTCGATCGCCGCGTCATCGTCAATCGACCCGACGTGAAGGGCCGCGAGGAGATCCTCGTGGTCCACACGCGCAAGGTCCCCATCGACTCGGACGTCGAGCTCGGCACCATCGCCCGGGGCTCGCCCGGTTTCAGCGGCGCCGACCTCGAGAATCTGGTGAACGAGGCGGCCCTGCTCGCCGCTCGGCGTGACCAGGACGTGGTGACGATGGACGACTTCGAAGCCGCAAAGGACAAGGTCCTGATGGGCGCCGAGCGTCGCTCCATGGTCATTTCGGACCTCGAAAAGCGTACGACCGCCTATCACGAGGCGGGCCATGCGCTCGTGGCGCGTCTGCTGCCCACCGCCGATCCCGTCCACAAGGTCACGATCATTCCGCGCGGTCGCGCGCTCGGTGTGACGCAGCAGCTCCCCAGCGAAGATCGGCTCAACATGAGCAGGTCCTACGCCGAGAACCGGCTCGCGATCATGATGGGCGGGCGTGTGGCGGAGGAGGTCATCTTCGAGCAGGTGACCACGGGCGCCGGCAACGACCTGGAGCAGGCCACGGACCTGGCGCGCCGCATGGTCTGCGAGTGGGGCATGAGCGAGAAGCTCGGTCCGCTGACCTTCGGTCGCAAGGACGAGAATCCCTTCCTCGGTCGCGAGTTCGGGAACCAGCGCGACTACTCCGAGCACACGGCCATCGAGATCGACGCCGAGGTGCGCCGCATCGTCACGGCGGGCTACGACCTGGCCATGAAGCTCGTCAGCGAGAACATCGACAAGCTCAAGGCGGTGGCCGAAGCCTTGCTCGAGCACGAGTCGCTGGACGGCGCCCAGGTCGACCGCGTCATCGCCGGCGAAAAGCTGCCGCCCATGCAGAAGCCGGCGGCGCGTTCGGGCAGCGCGAGCCGCAAGCCGAAGTCGATCTTCGGCACGCAGGACAAGACCGGCGTCGTGGGGACGCCGAAGATCTCCGAGACGGCCTGAGGCCGCACCCGGTGACAGGGCGCGCACGTCGGCCCGATCGAGGCGTCCGATGAGATGGCGGTTCCGCGGCTATGACCGTGAGCTGGGCGCGATGGCCGACGCCCTGGTGATGGGCGTGGTCAACACCACCCCGGACTCGTTCTCCGACGGCGGTCGTCACCTCGAGCCGGAGCGCGCCATTGCACACGCGCTGGCGCTCGTGGACCAGCGCGCCGACGTGCTCGATGTCGGCGGGGAGTCGACGAGGCCCGGAGCCGACCCGGTCGACGCCGACACGGAGATTGCGCGTGTCGTGCCCGTCGTACGTGCCCTCGCGCCGCGGATCGGGGTGCCGATCTCCGTGGACACCCACAAGGCCGTGGTGGCGAAGGCCGCGCTCGAGGCCGGCGCGCGGATCGTGAACGACGTCTCGGCGCTCGGAGAACCGGGCATGGCCGAGGTCGTGTGCCGAGCGGGCGCCGGGCTCGTGCTGATGCACATGCGCGGCACACCCTCGACCATGCAATCCGGCGACTTGTCGTCGAGCGACATCGTCGCCGAGGTGTGTGAGGTGCTCGCGGAGCGCCTCCAACTCGCCCTGGATGCGGGCATCGAGCCCGACGCCGTCGTGCTGGACCCAGGCATCGGCTTCGGCAAGACCCAGGCGCAGAACCTCGCCCTTTTGAACGGCCTCGACCGCTTGGTGGCACTGGGTCGCCCCGTGCTCGTCGGGGTGTCCCGGAAGTCGCTCATCGGTCACCTGACCGGTCGGCCGGTGGAGGCCCGCCTCGCGGGCTCGCTCGGCGGTGCGCTCGGCGCTCTTCATCGCGGCGCGCGCATCCTCCGGGTGCACGACGTCGCCGAGACCCGGGACGCCCTGCGGGTGATGCTCGCGGTCCTCGGTGATGGGGCCCGGGACGGTCTGTCCCATGCGTGAGCTGACCTCGGCCTTCCACACCATCGCGCCCGTCGTGGACGCGGTCATCGTCTTCTTGCTGATCTACCGTGTCCTGCTGCTCATCAAGGGGACCCGGGCCGTGCCGATGCTCATCGGCCTCCTGGCGCTCATCCTGCTGTACTTCGTCTCGCAGGACGCGTTCCTCGGCCTGGCGACCTTCAACTGGCTGCTCGAGAAGTTCATCGGGAGCCTCTTCCTGATCATCGTCGTGGTTTTTCAGGCCGACATCCGTCGCGCGCTCGTGGCGTTCGGCGGCGCGCAGTTCTTCACGAACTTCCGGAGCGCCTCGGAGGCGCAGCTGCTCGACGAGCTCGTGAAGTGCTCGGGCCTCCTCGCGGGACAGCGGATCGGCGCGCTCATCGTGCTGGAGCGCGACGCAAAGCTCGACCAGTACATGGACGAGAGCGTGAAGCTCGACGCCCGGATTACGAAGGAGTTGCTGTATACGCTCTTCGTGCCGGAGCGGCAGAACCCGTTGCACGATGGCGCCGTGGTCCTGCGTGAGGGTCGAGTCTACGCAGCCGGGGTCTTTCTGCCGATGAGCGTGCGCACCCAGGTCGATCGTCAGCTCGGCACTCGGCATCGGGCGGCGCTGGGCCTCTCCGAGGAGACGGACGCCGTGGTCGTGGTCGTGAGCGAAGAACGGGGTGAGATCTCTCTCGCCGTCGATGGGCGCCTCGAACGGAACCTGGGGCCCCAGGTCCTCCGAGACCGCCTGACGGAGTTGCTGATGCGTAAGCCCGCGCGAGTGCCGACGCGGACGCCGCCGACGCCGGGGGCCGAGCCGCCGCCCGAGCCGCGGAGCTGAGGCGCGTATGGCTGCACTTCGCGGACTCTTCCTCGACCACCTGCCGCAAAAGGCGATCGCCGCGGCCTTGGCGATCACGCTGGTCGTCTTCGTGCGTGAGGACAAGGTCTCGAGTGTCACGACGACCGTCCGAGTGCGTGTCGGCCGCCCGGACGACCGGGTGCTCGTCAGCCCGATGGTGGACAAGGTCACGGTGGTCATCGAAGGCAAGTACGGGGCCCTGCGACGACTCGACACGGACCAGCTGCCGCCCCTGGACCTGAATCTGTCCGGCAACGAAGGGGACCAGGTCTCCTTCGAGCCCGAGATGGTGAAGCTGCCGGCGGGGCTCTCCGTACGGTCGGTCCGCCCCCCCGCGATGGTCGTCCGCTTCGAACCCCTGCTCCAGAAGCGCGTCCCCGTCAACGTGGTGACCACGGGCGAGCCCGCGCTCGGCTTTCGGGTCACGCAGATCAAGGTCGATCCGCCCGAGGTCCAGATCGAGGGCGCGGCCTCGGTCGTCGAGGCCCTGACGCGCGTCGAGACTCTGCCCGTGGAGCTCGCGGGCCGGAGCCAATCCGCGACGGTCGAGGTCGCGCTTCGGGCGGCCCCGGCTTTCGTCACGTGGATGGGGCCCGTGAAGTATCGCGTGGCGCTCGGTATCGAAGAGCGACAAGGGACGCGGGTCCTGGACGACCGCCCCGTGCGCCTCCGCGGCACGGAGGCCACTGGCGCCATCTACGAGCTGAGCCCGGGAGAGGTCGACATCACCTTGTCGGGGCCGGCGCGCCTGCTGGACGCCTTGGAGCTCGACCGGGTCGTGGCGTATGTGGATGCACCGGACCTGGGCAAGTCGAAGCGGGTCTTGTTCACCCGGGTCGTGGGGGTCGAGGTGCCCCCAGGGATCTCGCTGACGGAGGTCAAGCCGTCGAAGGTCACGCTCGCGCGGACCGCGTCACGGGTTCGACCGGAGGGCGCGGACTCCGCGCCGCGCTGAAGGGAACGAGGGTCATGTCGAAGCGAAAGCTGTTCGGAACCGACGGAATCCGGGGCGAAGCGAACCAGTACCCGATGACCGCCGAGGTCGCGATGCGGCTCGGTCGGGCGCTGGGGCTGCGACTCGCGGCCGAGCGGCGACATCGGCCGCGCGTCCTCGTCGGCAAGGACACCCGACTCTCGGGCTATCTCTTCGAGACGAGCCTGTGCGCCGGTCTCGTGAGCGCGGGGGCGGACGTCTACCTGGTGGGGCCACTGCCGACACCGGGCATCGCGTTCTTGACCACCGGCATGCGGTGCGACGCGGGCGTGGTCATCTCGGCCAGCCACAACCCCTACCAGGACAACGGGATCAAGCTCTTCGCCCGGGACGGTTACAAGCTGCCCGACGAGGAGGAGGCCGCGCTCGAGGCGATGCTCTTCGAAGACCTCGACCCGTCCAGCTTGCCGCGCGGGGCGGCCATCGGCCGTGCCCATCGTGTGGACGATGCGGCCGGGCGGTATGCCGTCTATTGCAAGACCGCGTTCCCCCGAGACCTGACCCTCGAGGGCGTGAAGATCGTCGTCGACTGTGCCAACGGCGCGGCCTATCGCGTCGCGCCCGAGGTCTTTACGGACCTGGGCGCGGAGGTCGTCGCGGTCGGCTGTCGACCCGACGGCACGAACATCAACAAACGCACGGGCGCGCTCCATCCGGAGTACGCGGGCGCGATGGTGCGCCGTACGGGCGCCCACCTGGGCGTCACGCTCGACGGCGACGCAGACCGCTGCATCCTGTGTGACGAGCGCGGGGAGATCGTCGACGGAGACCAGATCCTCGCCGTCCTCGCCCGTGACCTGAAGGCCCAGGACAAGTTGCCCGGGGACCGCGTCGTCGCCACCGTCATGAGCAACGTCGGGCTCGAGCGCTCTCTCGCCGAGGTCGGCGTGCAGCTCGACCGGGTGGGGGTCGGCGACCGCTACGTGGTCGAGCGCATGCGCGCGTCGGGCGCGGCGCTCGGCGGCGAGCAATCCGGTCACGTCATCCTGTCGAGCCACGCCACGACCGGGGATGGCATCGTCACCGCGCTCGCGGTGCTCGGCATCATGGTGCGTCGCCAGCGTCCGTTGAGCGCGTTGGCGAGCTGCATGACCCGCTACCCGCAGGTGTTGCGGAACGTGCGTGTCCGCGAGAAGCGCGAGCTTGCGGCGATGCCGGAGGTCTCGGCCGTCGTCGACCGCGTCGAGTCCGAGCTCGGCCCCGCCGGGCGCGTGCTGCTGCGCTACTCCGGCACGGAGTTGCTCGCACGGGTCATGGTCGAGGGGCCCGACGAAGCGCAGATCGCCGCGGCCGCGCTCGAGATCGCCGACACCTTGCTCACCGCGCTCGGCGCCGCCGAGGAACCTTAGGACTTTCCCATGGACGCGCGTTTTGTCCTTCAGCTCGACCCCGTCGATCGCATCCGCGGCCTACGGGGAGGCCGTGATCCGGACCCGGGGACCGTGGCGCTGCTCGCGCAGCTCGCGGGCGTTCATGGGGTTTCCATGACCGTGCGCGAAGAGCGGCGGTCCCACGCGAGCCGCGAGCTGAGTCTGTTGCGAGAGATGGTGCGCACGCACCTCGAGCTGCGGCTCGCGCCGACGGCGGACCTCGTCTCGCTGGCATTCGACGTGCGGCCCGATCGTGTGACGCTCGTCGCCGACCGGCGGGACGGGGAGGGGGGCGCCGGCGCGCTCGACGTCCAGCTCCTGAAGGACGCGCTGCGCAAGCAGGTCCAGAATCTGCGCGACGTCGACGTCGAGATCGCCTGTCTCGTGGCGGCCGACCTCGACCAGGTGAAGGCGGTCCACAAGGTCGACGCCGACGTGGTCGTCCTGCAGACCTCGGCGTACTCCGCCTCGACCTCTGCGCAGGATCGCCGCGCCGAGCTCACGCGGATCGCCGACGCTGCCGGCCTCGCGGCGCGGCTGGGCCTCAAGGTCTCGGTCGGCGGCGGCCTCGACCTCGTCACCGTCGAAGAGGCCGCACGCCTCGCCCACGTGACCGAGTTCCAGGTCGGGCACGCGTGCATCGCCCGAGGGCTGCTCGTCGGCATCGAGCGGGCGGTCCGGGACTTTCTCGCGGCCATCGAGCGCGGGCGCCAACGTCCGCAATGAGTGGGCCGGGCACGCGCATGGCGCTCGTGACCCTCGACATCGAGCGGGTCGCCCGCACCTTCGATCGTTTTCCAGGTCGGTGCGAGACACGGTGGTTCACCCCCGCGGAGCAGGCCTACTGCCGAGCGCGCCGCAATGCCGCGCAGCACTTCGCCGTGCGCCTCGCGGCCAAGTTCGGCGTCGTGCGGGTCCTGGGCGCGCAGCGCCTGACCGAGGTCGAGGTCGTCCGCGACGCGGCCGGCGCCCCCCGCATCGCTCTGTCCGGTGCGGCCGAGCGCGCGCGAGTCGCGGCGGCGACGAGACTGTGCTTGAGTCTGTCGCACGATGGTGGTGTCGCCGTCGCGCTGGTCGTCGGAGAGGTCGAATGACGCAGTGGCGAGTCGTCCCCGAGGGGCGCGCGGGTGGGCTCCGGATCCTGACGGGCGCCGAGGTCCGCGCGGCGGACGCGCGCGCCATCGACACGCTCGGTGTGCCGGCCCTGGCGCTGATGGAGAGCGCGGGCCGCGCGGTGGCCGAGGTCGTGCACGCGCGGGTGTGTGTCGCCGGGGGACCACGGTCGGCCCAGACGATCGCCGTCGTGTGCGGCAAGGGCAACAACGGCGGCGATGGGCTCGTCGCCGCTCGATTGTTGCGAGACTGGGGACACGCGGTGCTCGTGGTGCTGTGCGCCGAGCCGGGCTCGTCGTCCGGGGACGCGGCGGTACAGCTCGGCGCGGCGCGGGCGATGGGCCTCGAGATCGTGGACGCCTCGGACCTGGACGCCTTCGCGCAGCTCCCGCCGCCGGGCGCCTACGCGGCGGTGGTCGACGCGCTCTTCGGCACCGGCCTCACCGGCGAGGTCCACGGCGCGGCGGCCGAGGCCATCGCGTGGATGCAGGGGGCGCGGGCCCCGATCGTCGCGGTCGACCTGCCCAGCGGGCTGTGCGCCGACACCGGGCGTGTCCTCGGGGTCGCGGTGCGCGCCGATGAGACCGTCACCTTCGGGGCCAGCCGCGTCGGGCACTGGAGCTTTCCGGGGGCCGCCCACGTCGGTCGCTTGACCATCGCCGACATCGGGCTGCCGGCGTCGGCGATGTCGGTCGACGCTCCGGAGCGGTGGCTCCTGCAGGCCCGCGACCTGGCGACCGCCTTCGCGCCGAGGCCGGCCGACGGCCACAAGGGCACCTTCGGTCATGTCTACGTGCTCGCCGGCTCGCCGGGGCGAACGGGCGCCGCTCGGCTCTCGAGTGAGGCGGCGCTCCGCGCGGGCGCCGGCCTGTGCACGTTGGGCCTCCCGCGGGAGGCGTTCAGGCTCGTGGCCGGCAATCTGGTCGAATGCATGGCCGAGGTGGCCTTCGACACGGGCGAGGTCGCCATCTCGAGCGCGGAGCGTCTGGCCGGGCGGATCAACCGGCTGGACGCGGCGGTGCTCGGACCCGGCCTCCCCGCCGACGTCGAAACGGGAGAGCTCCTCGCCGCGCTCTT
>JBMOFP010000122.1:0-19343 GCA_049318805.1 Bradymonadia bacterium | reverse complement strand
GCCCGTCCCTGACGCCGCTGCGCCCGACGGGGACGCCGCCCCGCCCCGGTGCGGCCCCGAGACGCTCCCCGCCGCGCCCGACGTGCCGCCCGCGGCCGGGTCTCTCGTGGCGCCGGTGCGCTTGATCCCGGGCCTCTTCGAAGACGGGCCCATGCTGGCGGCCCTGGGGCCCGAGACCTTCTTGATGGTGAAGGCGGTCGAGGACCAGGTCTACGCCGTGCGCATCGAGCGTGATCCCGCGCCCATCGGTGAGAGCACCTGGCGGGTCTTGTACGACGTGCCGGTGCGCCGCTCCCAGGCGCCCGGCGACCGCGCGCGCTCCGCACGGGTCTTGCCGCTGGCCGACACGAATCGGGCGGTCGTGGCCTGGACGTTCGAGGCCGAGAACGCGGAGAACGAGCGTCGGGTCCAGGTGCAGACCATCGACACCCTGACGGGCAACACCCTGGCGGCCACCGAGGCGACTCTCCAGGGGCCCGACGCGGAAGAAGTCGGCTGCCCCGACTTCGACGCCTACGAGCCGCTGCTCTTCACCGGACCGACGGGCCCCGTGCTGGTCTGGACCGAGTCGCAATGCGGGCAGCTGTGGGTGAGCACGGCGTCGACGGGCGCAGGCCTTCCGGTTTTCTCCCAAGGCGAGCTCTGGGACTTCGGCACGCGCCCCGCAGCAGCCTTCGGACGGATGCGCGAGAGCGTGCTGGCCTTCGCTCAGTGGACACCCGAGGCCGGCGACACCGACCTCTTCGGGCGGGTCTTCGTACCGAACCCGGCCCAGGTCTCGGCCGCAGCGCCGTTCGCGCGCCAGTGCGGCGATGTGGCGTGGACAGCCGGCGCCGCGGGCGGCACGACGGACGCGTTCGCGTGGATCGACAGCCGCGACGAGGACTGGGAGGTGTACGTCACCGTGGTCGGCGGGCGGGCGGGCGCGCCGGTGAACGACGTGCGTGTGAGCACGGGGGCGATCTACCCCGACGCGCTCTCCGTGGTCTGGCTGGACGCGCTCTCGCACTACGCCATCGTCTGGTCCGAGGACCGGGACGGCGGCACCGCGCGGTACGCCCTCGTCGACGAGACCGGCACCATCACGGGCGGAGATACGCTCTTCGCGAGCGCGCGGGGCGGCGTCGGCCTGGTCAGCGCGGTCGGCTCCGGGCGTACGCTCAGCGCCACGATGTTGGTGCAGTCCGGGGACTACACGGGCGTGTACTTCTCGCAGGTCGTCTTGCCCGAGCCGTAACGGCACGCCACATGCAAAGGACAGGCCTCGAGGCGTCGACTGCGCGCCCGAGGAGGCTCCATGTGGACGATGAACGGTCTGTGCGTCGCGGCGCTGGTGGTCGCGGGCGCGCTCGGGTGCGAGGAATCCGCGAACACGGCTGGGCCGCGAGCCGACGGCGGGGGCGGCGCGATCGGTGACGCGGACGTTACCCCCGACACGGGACCCCTCGGCGGCGCGCCGGTGGGCGGCATGCCGGTGGGCGGCACGCCGGTCGACGCCGGCGTCGAGGTCGACGCAGAACCCGACGCCGGCGAGGATCCGTGCATCTCGGGCACGACCTGGACCGGCGGCAACCGCGAGTCTCCTCTGATGAGGCCCGGCGCCGCCTGTATCGAGTGCCACGCCCGCGGAGAGGGCCCCACCTTCGACCTCGCGGGCACGGTCTACGCGGGCTTCCGTCAGGTCTCCGACTGCAACGGTGAGCCCGAGGTCGAGGTCGAGATCACCGGCGCGGACGGCCGCGTCTTCTCGCTGACGAGCAATCGCGCCGGGAACTTCTTCCTTTCGGCGGGTCGCGGTTTGCAGACGCCGTACACCGCCAAGGTCATCGTCGATGGGCTCGAGCGGGCCATGGTCACGCCGCAGGTGAGCGGCGACTGCAACGCGTGCCACACCGAGGCCGGGGCGAACGGCGCGCCGGGCCGAGTGCGCACACCGTGACCGCCGCGGCGTTCGCCGGTCCTGGCGATCGGCGCCCGCGGACCTCACCTTGCGCCCGCGCGCCGCACGGCCTTAAGATGCGCGCCCCCGCGGCCCATGCGCCGCCTGCGCCCACCCGACCTCTCTGTGAAACATGAGCGACGAAACGAACACCCTGCCCACGATGGACGAGCTGATGGAGACCAACTACGCGGGTCGGACGACGAACGTCGGCGACCTCGTGAAGGGCAAGGTCGTGAAGATCGCCGAGCGGGCGGTGTTCGTGGACTACGGCGCCAAGAGCGAGGGCGTCGTGGACCTCGCGGAGTTCAACGACGACGACGGTCAGCCGAAGGTCGCCGTGGGCGACAGCTTCGACGTCGTCGTCACGGCGACGCGCGGCTACGTGAAGCTCTCGGTCCTCGAGGCCAAGGCGAGCCACGCCCGCGAGACCCTGCGCGAGGCCTTCCGCCATCAGCACCCCGTCGAGGGCAAGGTCGTCGGCGTCAACAAGGGCGGCTTCGAGGTCAGGGTCTCGGGCGTGCGGGCCTTCTGCCCGTCGAGCCAGATCGGCGAGCGCGCCGGCGGCAACCCCGCGGAGCTGGTCGGCCAGTCGCTCGAGTTCCGCATCACCGAGTGGGACGAGGGCAAGGGCATGGTCGTGTCGCGCCGCGCCCTGCTCGACGACGCGCGCAAGGCCGCGCGAGACCAGATCGAAACACGCTTCACCCCCGGCGAGATCCTCCAGGGCCGCGTGACGCAGCTCCGCGACTTCGGGGCCTTCGTGGACCTCGGGGGCGTCGAGGGGCTCGTGCACGTGAGCGAGATGGGCAAGCCCCGCATCAAGCACCCCTCGGAGCGGGTGCAGGTGGGGGACGCCGTCGAGGTCATCGTGATGAAGGTCGAGGGTGAGAAGGGCCGCATCGCCCTGAAGCTCAAGACCGACGAGGCCGCGGTCGACCCGTGGCTCGAGTTCGCGCGCGCGCTCACGCCGGGCCAGCGGATCACCGGCACGGTGGCCCGCATCCAGAGTTTCGGCGCGTTCATCACGCTCGCCCCGGGCATCGACGGCCTGCTGCACGTCGCGGCCATCACCGTGGATCGCCGCATCGACTCTCCGGCGCAGGTGCTTCAAGAGGGACAGACCCTCGAGGTCGTCGTCGAGGGCGTCGATCTGCAGAAGAACCGCATCGGCCTGTGCACACCCGAGGTGTACGAGCGCCGCGGTGCGCCCGTGCCCACGGTCGAGGTCGGCCAGGTCGTGAAGGGCCGCGTGCAGAAGGTCGAGCGCTTCGGGGTCTTCCTCGAGGTGGGCCCCCGCACCACGGGGCTGTTGCCGACGAGCGAGATGGAGGCCGAGCGGGGCGCGAACCTGGTCGAGCTCTTCCCCATCGGCCGCGAGGTCGAGGTGCAGGTCATGTCCATCGAGGACCAGTCCGTGCCCGGCAAGGACGGCAAGCCCATGACCCGCAAGCGGATTCGCTTCAGCCAAAAGGCCCTGAAGGGTGAGAGCGAGGCGGCCGACTACCGCGAGTACAAGTCCCGGGTGCAGGCCGACACACGCCGCAGCGTGACCCTGGGCGACCTCTTCGCGGCCCAGCTCAAGCGCTGAGACCGGGATTTACCCGGACCCGGAGCGCGTGCCAGACTTCGCGGCATGAAGCGCGAGGTCCTTAGAGTATTCGCCTGCGGGCTCCTGGGGCTTCTCGCCGCGGGATGCCGGACCGACGACGACGTCGAGCTGCCGAAGGCGCCGAGCATGAGCGCGCTCATCCGCGCCTATGAGCAGCCGACGGGCGCCCTGGATTCCGAGAGCGGGGTGCTCCTGACGGAGAGCCTCATCGCGAAGGCCCGGGACCTGAAGGCCGCGGCGTTGCTCATCGAGAGCGTCGTCAACGCGGTGGACGGCGTGGACGGCAAGGACGACACCGACGCGTCGGCCCTGACGGCCGACCCGGACGCGCGCCTCTACAGCGAGGTCGAACAGGGCCTTACGGGCTCCCTCGACCTGTGGACGAAGGTCACCTGGATCTGCTTCGGCTGGGAGGGCCCCACCGCGCCCGTCGACACGAAGTGGGGCAAGGTCGTGCTCAACGCCCTGGGCAACACGACGGGCCTGAGCGACGTGATCTGGGGAAACCTGAGTCGTTGCAAGCTCTTGCAGGACGACGGCGGGCAGCAGGAGCTCTCGGGCGCCCTGAAGTTCCGCTTCCCCCAGGACGTGGAGAACCCCGAGCTGCTCTTCGACTTCGAGGGCACGTGGCTCGACCCCGACGGCAAGCCCGTTCGGCTCGATCTGGACTTCGCGCTCCTGGGCGAGACACTTTCGGTGCTGCAGACGACCGACGCCGGCACGTTCCGGGTCCAGGTGCCGTTGCAGAGCGCCCGAGACCTGCTGGTGGGCGGTGGGCTTCAGGTCACGGATGCCCAGGGCACCTGGAGCTGCACGGCGACCCCGGACCTGCGGGGCGGTCGATGTAGTGCCGGCGGGGACGAGGTCGCGTGGTGAAGCGCGCTGCACGTTTTCTCTCCGTCGCCCTCACCGTCGTGTGCCCGCTGTCGGCCCAGGCGGGCCACAGCGACGCGCCCGACGTGGACTACCTGGCCGAGACGCTCGACCAATGGGACGTACGGCTGAGCCCGACACGCTTGGACGTAGGGGTCTACGAGAACGTGTCCGTCGGCCTGTACTACCCCCTGTGGCTCTTGAAGGCCCGGGAGATTCACGCCCGATGGACCTTCTACCAGACCGAAAAGTGGGCGGTCGCGACGCAGCTCGGCTTCCTGCGTTTCCGGCCGAAGGACCTCATTGAGGACTTCGACACCGAAAGCACCTTTCGCATCGTGCCCTTCGAGCTGGTGGGCACCTACACCTACCGCCCGGACCTGCGCTTCTCACTCGGTATTGCGTACGCCGAGGTGTCCGCCGACACCGGTCCGATTCAAGTCGAGACGGACACGACGACGACCGACGAAGACGGGGAGGAGAGCGACGCCGTGGCCGACGTCGAGGGCACCCTCGGCATCTCGACCGGCCGCCTGGAGCTCGCGGCGGAATGGCGCATGTCGGACTTCATGGCCTTCAGCGCCGAGGCGCAGGTCCTCCTCGTTCAGAAGGGGGGCGGCGCCGGCACACAGTCGTTCCAGGTCGACGAGCGCACGACCGTCGAGGTCCAGGAGAAGGGGAGCGCCGATCTGAAGACAAAACCGCAGGGGAACCTGGGCGGAGCCGTGACCTGGGCCTCGGACACGCTCCATCTGAAGGCGGGGCTCTACTACGGTCACTATGCGCTGCCCATCGTGGGCGCGTTCATCCCGACGCCGACTCTCATCCCCGAGCTGGACTTCTCCTGGCGCTGGTGAGGCCCGCGGCTCGGTTCTCCCGCGCCGCGCTTGGCCTGGCGCTCGCGCTCTCGGCCTGCGGAACACTCTCGGGGCGAACGCAGCGGGTCGCCGTCGACGCTTCGCCCCGCGGCGGGGCCGTGCGCGACGCCGCGCAGCCCAAGGCGCCCCCGCTCGCGAGCACACCGGCGGTGGTGGAGCTGGAGCGGGCGCGCACGCAGGCCCTGGTCTTCGAGGCCCCGCCCGCCGCCGAAGCGGGGGACGCGCCCGCCCCGCAGGTCGTCGAGGTGGAGTGCGACTTCCGCTGGCGTGTGGCGGGCCTCGGCAACACGCCGTTCCTGCTCGCAACGCTGGCGCAGTTCGGTGTGGGCTACCTGCTCGCCGTCGGGGTCGACCTCTGGACCGGCGCCGCCTGGGACTGTCCGCAGCTCGTGCGCCCGCCGGGCAGCGGCACGGACGGCGCGCGGCGCCTCTTTGTGCTGCCCCCGGACCACGACGACGTGGCCGTGCAGGACGCGCTGGTCGCAAGCTTCGCCGCGGCCGTTCGCCCGAGCCTCGGGGCCGACGAGACCGTGCTCTCGCCGCGCGACCACAGGGCGCTGCTCGAGCGCATCGGGGCGCCCCGCCGCCTGGCGATGTTGCCGCGCCATCGGCTGAACACCCTGCTCGCGGGCACGGGCGCGACCCATGTGGTCTCGCTGCGCTGGCGAACGGCCGAGACCGGCACGGTCTTCTCCGGCGAGCTGCTCGACGGCTACCGCGGCGGCACGACCCCGGTCGTCGGCCTCGAAGGGCCGCGCGTCGAGACCCCCGAGGGCTTCACGTGGCAGACCCTCTTCCAGTACCTGCACTTCATCCCGAACAGCGTCGCCTGGCTCCCGGGGCCGACGACCTTCACACCCGCGGCCCGACGCGGGCGGACCATCGAGAACGAGACCCGCGTCTCGGTGCCGTCGTACCTCTCGGGCTGGACGTTGACCTCGGCCGACCACCCGGACGCCTTCGATGCCTGGGACCTGCACGGTCGCCTCGAACCGACGTTCGGGCTGTCGTTTCTCGACGCGGACGTGCGGTTGCGCGGCGGTGAGGCCGCGGACGGCGCGCCCCTCGAGGACATCGACGCCCGGTTCACCGCGTGGATCGCGCGGGCGTACTATGAGCTCGGCGGGACCGCGCACACCCCCTTCGGCGCCTTCGACCTCGCGCTGCTCGGAGGCTACGGCGTGGCGCGTCAGGCGGCGTTCGCGGGGTCCCCCGCCGCCTGGCAGGGCCGCGTCGAGCTCGGGCTCGGCATCAAGTGGACGGCCTTCCTCACGGAGCGTGTCTTCGCGCGCCTCGCGGTCACGGCCTTTTCGCCCGGCACCCCGATGCTCGAAACGGAGGACTTCAGAGTGAAGACCGTGACCTCGGCCGCACTCGGGCTCGGCGTCTACCTCCCCGAGACCCGGTGGTGGCTGCGGAGTGTCTTCGCCGACTGAAACGAGCGCCGAGGCTACTCCGCCCAGACGACGAGCACGTACTCACCCGCGGCCGGCGCCGCGCCCGCGGGCACGAAGGTGTCGACCACGAACCACCACGTCCCCGGGCCCAGGTCGGCGTCGAGCGCACGGTCGTGGCGCGCGAGGCAGGTGTTCGCCTCCGTGGGATCCACGACCAGGTGCAGGTCGACATCCACGCCGTCCCCGTCGAGCACGACGGCGTGCACAGTCTGGTCGGCCTGGAGGTCGAGGCGATACAGGTGCTCGGGGCCGGACTCGTCGGCCTGGGAGGCGCAGCCCACATAGGTGTCGAGGCGACGCGTGGTCGCGGTTCGGGTGTCGCGGACCTCGACGAAGGGCAGCAGGTCGATCGCGAACGGCGCCTCCGCCGAGCCGTCCCCCGGGCGGAGCGGCCCCTCGGGGTCCGGCGCGGCGGCGGCCTCGAGCGCGCCTCGGGTCCGGTCGAGGGCCTGCAACGTGAGGCGGTTGCGCACGTTGTAGCCGCCGCGGAGCCCGGCTTCCGTCAGCACACACGCCCCGCCGGGCGCCGCGCTCGGGTGCAGATTGTCCGGGCCGAGGCCGTGGTCCGGCAAGGCCGAGAGCGCCCGGTGCAGGTCCACCAGCGGCACCTGACGCGACTGCGCCAGGCCGCGCACGACCCCGTTGTAGAGCGGCACCTGCAGGTCGGAGGCCGCGCGGTCGTCCCGGGGCGGGATCGTGCTCAGGATCGGGATGATGCCGCGCCCGATCAGGGTGTCGACGAGCGTGCGCATCTGCGCGAAGTACGTGTTCGGCGCGCCGTTCTCGATGTCGTTCGTGCCGAACATCACCACGGCATACCGCGGCGCCAACGCGGTGAGCTCACGGACGAGCGGCGACGGCTCGCCGCGCAGCGCCGCCTGCACGCTCCAACCGACCGTGGCGGCCGCGCTCACGCGCGAGAACGGGCTCGTGCCGGCGGCGTCCCCCGCGGCGAAGTGGGCCCGCGTCGCCTCCAGGTCCCCGTAGGGTCCGAGGTCGACGCTCTGCCCGTCGAAGCAGTCGAGGAACGACCGGCTCACGGTGATCGAGTCGCCGACCTTGGCGAAGACGTCGGGCGCCGCGCCCGGGTCGCGGGCGGCGATGGCGCGCAGGTGCTCGACGGCGGCCGGGCCCAGGGGGGAGTGCTCGCGGTCGAAGGGGTAGACCGGCGTCCCGGTCACAACGGCGGCGTCGGGCCCCGGGGGCTCGGCGTCGGGTTCGGGCGGGGTCGCGTCGGCCGCCTCGACCTCGGCGTCCACATCCTCGGTCGCGTCGGCCTCGGGCGCCGGGGGGGCCGCGTCCCCTTGCGGACCGGGCTCCGGGGCGTCCGGGGGGTCCGGCGGAGCCACCGCGTCGACCTCGGCCGGGCCGAAGCCATCGGCCGGTGGTCCCGCGGCGTCCAGTCGGCCCTCGCCGCAGGCCACGGCGACCGCACCGAGCAGCCCGAGTGTATGAACGCGTCGCACCGCCCCATTGTGTGCCAGATCTGCCGGTCGCGGGTATGCTGCCGCGCCGATGACCGACGCCCTGCTCGACGCTTTTCGCGCCCACGCCGACCGCACGAGCGCGTTCATCGCCACGCTCGACGGCTTCGAGACCTGGTCGGACGCCGACGGCGCGTGCGTTCGCTACGTCGACGTCTCCGGTCACTTCCTGGGGGCCACGGAGCCCTTCGCGCCCGTGGAGCGCCGCGCCGAGGTCGCCGTCGCCTTCGGGCGCGCGGCGCGTGCGGCGGGGCGGCGCGCCGCGCTGCTGCCCGTGACCGAGGGCCTCGCCCGCGCCCTGGAGGCCCAGGGGTGGCACGCCCAGGCCGTGGGCCGCGAGCCGGTCTTCGACTTCGCCGAGCTCTACGACCGGGGTGTGGACCCGCTGGCGCTGAGGCCGAGGCTCCGCGGGCTGGCCAAGAAGGGGCTGAGCGTCGAGTGGCTGACCGGCGAGCAGCTCCTGGCGGAGCCCGAGCGTCTGCGCGCACTCGAGGGCGTGCACGCGCAGTGGCAGAAGCGCCTGCGCGCGCCGCCGCTCTCGTTTCTGAGCCGCAGCGCGCCCTTCGAACGCGCCGCCGAGCGTCGCTACGGCCTCGTGCGGCAGGACGGCGCCCTCGTGGCGTTCGTCGGCGCCGTGCCCGCGCCGGCGGCTCGCGCCTGGTACTTCGCGGACCTGTGTCGTACCCCGGACGCCCGCCCCGGTGCCCTCGAGCTCGCGCTCTTCGAGGGCATGCGCGCGCTTCACGCCGAGGGCGCCCGCGAGGCGCGCCTGGGGCTCGCGGCCCTGGCGGAGGTCGACCTCTCGGTCCTCACGGGGCCCTCGGGCGTCCTGCTCCGCGGCGCCGCCCGGTTCAGTCGGCGCCTGTACGACTTCCAAGGGAACGCCGAGTTCAAACGACGACTCCAGCCGAGCCGGTGGGAGACCCTCTTCGTCGTCAGCGACACGCCCCCCGACCTGCGCCTGTGGCGTGCGATCCTTCAGGCACACCTGCCCTCGGGCCTCGTGCACGCACTGAGCGTGGCACTGGTGCAGCGCCCCCTCGCGCGCTTCCTGCGGGACGACCTGCGCCTCGAGCCGTGGCCGACCTCGACCGCCGACCTCTTGCGTCGCACGCGCCTGACGACCCTCGTCGTCGCGCTCTGCCTGAGCCTGCACGTTGCGCGCATCCTACTGCCGCCGGTCGATGCGCTCTTCCGGGCGAGCGCGTTCACCCCGGGTGCCCCGACCGCGCTGGGCCTCCTCGTGGGCCCCCTCTTCCACAACCACGCCTACCACCTCTTCGGCGACCTGCTGTCGTTCGTCGTCTTCGGCGGACTGTTGGAGCTGCTCGCCGGGCGAGCGTTCTTTTTGTGGAGCCTCGCGGCGGGCCTCTGGCTGTCGAACCCCGTGACCTGGGCGCTCGTGGGCGGCCCCATGCAGACCCTGTGGCCCGAGGGCTACGCGAACTTCCTGCGCGAGGTCGACTACGGGAGCTCGAACGCCATCTACGCCTTCGTGGGGGGCCTCGCGACCTGCCTGCGCCAGCCTTTGCTGCTGCTGGTCCCGTTCTTCGCCAACGCGGTCTGGGTGTGCCTGGCGAACGAGAGCTGGCTCGCGCTGCATCACCACATCGCCCTCTTCGCCGGGTGGGCGGCCTTTCGCGCGCTGTTCGTGCCGCGACGCCGGCGTGCGCCGTGAGGGGCCTGAGCCGGGTGATCTCTCGCGAGGTGGCGCGCCGGTTCCTGCTCGCGCATCACGGCTTGCGCGGACGCGAGTTTGCGCCCGGGGCGCCGGGGGTCCGCGCGCTCCTCGCGCGCTTGCGCTGCATCCAGCTCGATCCCCTCGACGCCGTAGGCACGAACGCCGACCTCGTCGCCCTCGCGCGGGTCGACGCCGTGGCGCGAGGGGACGTGTACCGGCACCTGCTCCCGACCCACGCCTTCGAACACTTCGCCAAGGAGCGGTGCCTGCTGCCGGCCACCGCGTTCGCGCACTACCGCGCGCAGGCCGTGGAGACGCCGTGGTGGCGGCTCGGCGAGCGCCTCAAGCGGCTCGAGCCCGGGGTGCTCGAGCGGGTGCTCGACGAGGTGCGCGCCCGGGGCCCGGTCTCCGCCGCCGGGCTGACGGACCAGGGCCGCGTCGAGGCCCTCGACTGGTCCGGGTGGAAGAGCACGGGGCGAGTCACCTCCATGGCGCTCGAGGTCCTCTGGACCCGGTGTCAGGTGGTCGTCGCGGGCCGCGGACCTCGGGGCGTGCGGCGCTACGACGTGCCCGAGCGCGCCCTGCCGGACCACCACGACGCTCAGGCCGAGGTGCCGTTCGCCACGTGGGCCCTGGGTGAGCGGGTCGAGGCCGCGGGCCTTCTCCCCTGCGCGTCCGGCCCCTGGTGGTCGATGTTGTCCTCGCTCCGCAACGGCCCCGAGGTCGAAGCCCTCGTGGGTGCGGGCACGCTCGAGTCGGTGACCGTGGAAGGGGCCAACGCGCGCTACCTGGCCCCCGCGGGCTTCCTGGACCGCCTGGAGGCCCTGGAGGCCGCGGTCGAGCCCGACGACACGCTGCGGGTGCTCGGTCCGCTGGACCCGATGCTGTGGTGCCGGGCGCTCGTACACCACGTCTTCGACTTCGAATACGTGTGGGAGGTCTACAAACCCGCGGCCCAGCGCCGTTGGGGCTGGTACGTGTGCCCCCTCCTCCACCGGGGCCGCCTCGTCGGGCGCTTCGAGGGCCACACCGAAGGGGGCGAGGTCGTCGTCGACACCCTGTGGACCGAGCCCGGGGTGCGCCTGGACCGCCGGGCCTTCAAGCGGGCCCTCGAACGCCTGCGCCTCCCCGAGCGAAAGTCCGCGTAGAGCGAAAGAACGCCAGGTCGTTTCAGCAAGCCAGAAGTGGAGGCAGGCGTGGTTTCCACGTCGGCCTCCCGCGCAGGGGGCCCGCCGCGCCCTTGCGAGCCGCGCGTCGATGCGCGAAAGAGAGGCTGCTGATGACGAACGACGAACGACGCGAAGCCCTGCTCCGACGGCTGCCCTCGGCGACCGCGGAACCTCTGGACGACGGCGAACACGTCGACGACGGCGTGCTCGTCGCGTGGCGCGCGGGCCGGCTCGACGAGCCGCAGACCGCGTCGGTGGACCGCCACCTCGCGGACTGTCGACCCTGTCGTGCCCTGGCGCCGGAGCTCTCCGTCCCGGTGCCGGAGTCGCTGGCGCGCACCGCCGTCGAGCTGGGCACCGCTCGGTCTCGACCGAGGCCGACCTTCGCGCCCTACGCCGCCGTGGCCGGGCTCCTCGCCGCGGCGGCGCTGGCCGTGGTCTTTCTCACCCGACCAGCGAACGAAGGGCAGGGCCCCGTGCAGGGATGGCAGGTGCGAGGCCCCCTGGGCGGCCTGGCCGACGCCCGCAGCACCGACGACGACCGGGTCACGCATCAGTTCGCGCCCGGGGCGACCTTGCGTGTCCTGGTGGAGCCGGGCCCCAACGCCACGCGGGACGCGGAGGTCGAGCCCTACACGGTCGACGCCGACGGTCTCCTCCGCGCCGCGCCGGGCCTGCGCCTCGAGCGGGGGCCGACCGGCATCGTGCGCCTCTCGGGCACAATCTCCGAGGTCTTCGGCGGGCGGACGGGCTCGGTGAAGCTGGCGGTGGTCCTGCGTCCGCGCGGCGGACCCGCGCTGAGCGAGCGTCCCCTCGAGCAGGCGCGGTCGAACACCACCGAGGCCCAGTGGTTCGTGCTCGACCTGGAGATCGTGCCCCCGCCATGATGCGGCGCTGAATCCATGCCGGCTCAACTCGCGATCGCCCTGCTGCTCGTCTTCGTGGCCCTCCTCGGGGGGAGCCCGGAAGCGCCCGCGCTCGTCCGCCTCGCACTCGACGGCAACGGGGCCGCGCTGCGGCAGTTGGTCGCGCGCCTGATGCCCGTGATTCGCGCCCGCATTCGACGCCAACTGCACGCGCGCGGCCGCGCCGCCGTAGGTCCGCACGACGGCGACGACCTCGCCCAGGAGGTCTGGCTGACGCTGCTCGGAGACGAGGGCCGCCAGCTCCGTCAGTACGACCCCGACCGCGGCATGACCCTCGAAGGGTACGTGGGGCGCATCACCGAGCGGGAGGTCCACAATCGCCTCGTCGCGGCCCGAGCCCTGAAGCGGGGCGGCGACACCGCCGAGGTCCACCTGGAGACCCTGCCGGACGGCGAGGCGCCGGACGGTGATCCCGAGGCGCACGCGGTGACACGCGACCTCGCGACCGCCCTCGACCAGCACCTCGAGAGCCACCTCTCGGAGCGCGGCCGGCTCGTGCTGCGCTACCTCTACACCGACGGTGAGGGCGTCGAGACGACCGCGCGGGCCCTCGGTGTGACCCACCAGGTCGTCTACAACTGGCAGCACCGTATCCGCAGCCTCGCGGACGCGTTCCTCTCGACCACCGCCGGCGCGGTCTGAGGCGGGCACGCCGTGGCCGACGACGAACCGAGAGGCCCGGGGAGCGCCCTCGAGCAGCTCGGCGAGGCGACGGCGCAGGTCACACGCCGGGCCGGCCGACGCGCGTTGCGGGTGACCGCGCGCCTGTACCAGTTCATCTCCGCCGATGTGATCCTGCTGCTGGCCTTCCTGGGCCTCGTCTATTGCCTCGTCTACTTCACGATCAACTCCAATCAGGCGCGTCGCGTGATGAACGAGTTCGTGAACGGACGCGCGTTCCGCGGCGCCATCACGTGGGATCGCATCACCTGGGGTCCATGGCCGAGCGAGCTCACCATCGAGGGCGCGCGGCTCGCCGACAGCACGGGCCAAACGGTGATCCACGCGCGGAGCGTGGACGTGAGCTTGAACCTGCTGGCGCTCTTGGACGGCACCATCGAGGGCGAGAACATCGTCATTCGCCGACCGGTGGTGCGGCTCCGCGAGGTCTCCGTAGAAGACGAGTACGGTCGGCCCGGGCGCGACCTGAACATCGCCGCGATGTTCCTCCCGCCGGAGCGCGAGCCCCCCGACGGTCGCCCGGGGAGCGGGCCGTCGCTCCGGTTCCGGGTCGACGCCATCGAGGACGCGCGGTTCGAGCTGGATCTGCCGACCATCTTCGTGGACGCGCGGGGCGCCGACCTCGTGGACGCATACTTCCAGATGGACCCGCCCCCGAGCGGCGCCGGTCCCCCGCGGATGTCGATGGCGGCCGCGGGCCTCGTCGCGAGCGACGTCATCGTGAAGATCGTCAACGGGCCCGAGGCGCCCGACGCTCGGCCGGCCTCTCGCCGACCGGTCGCCGAGGTTTGGCGGTGGCACGCCAAGAAGGTCGACCTGGACCAATACGCGTGGCGCGACGACGCCTTCCGTGTGGAGCGGCTCCGCGCGTCGTTGGGGAAGGACAAGGTCTCCGTGCGCGGCTTCGAGCTCGGGCTCCGGGGGCCGGGCGCGCCGCACTTGAGCGGGGCGATCGAGGTCGATACGGCCGACGTGGGACCGCACCTGGCGATGTTCGGCCTGCGCGGCTTCCGGGGGCCCGCGAAGCTGCGGGGGGAGTCCACGGGCGAGCTCATGTCGCAGGCGGGCACGATCGAGGCCTCCGGCACGGCGCTCGAGCTGCCGGGGGGCGTGCGGCTGCCGGCCTGGCGCCTCCAGACGCGCCACCTGAACAACCGTCTCGACGTCGAGTCGCTCGAGGTCGAGCTGCCGGATGAGGGCCGTGTCCGCGCCACGGGTTTCCTCGACGGCGAACCGGGCGCATTCGGCGCGGACGTGACGCTCGAGGGTGTCCGGCCCACGGCCATCGAGGGGCTGCCGCTCCCCGCGGCGGCGACGGACCTGCTCGGCGGCCGCGTCGGCGGCCGCGCCCGTGTGCGGGGCCGCGACCTCTTCGACCGCGCCGCCCCGCTCTGGGGCGAGCTCGACCTGCGCCTCACGGATCCGGCCGACGCGCGTGTCCCCGATCCGCTCACCGTGGAGGCGGCCGTGGTGGCGGCCGGCGCGCGCATCGAGGTCCCTCACCTCAGCATCCAGAGCGCCTCGGACCAACTCGTCGCCGAGGGGCAGGTCGATCTGGAAACCCGCGAGATGGACGCCCAGCTGAACGCGAAGCTCGGCGCGCTCGCGCTGTGGTGGCCGCTGCTGGGCACGGGCCGCGCTCTGGAGGCCGGCACACTCGAGGCCGACGCGCGGATCGCGGGTCGCCTCACGAACGACCCGGCGGACCGCGACGCCTTGAGCGGCCGGGCGCGCGTGAGCGCACGCGGCGTGGCTCTGAGCGGCCTCCCGTCCTTCGACCTCGACCTCGAGGCGGCGTTGCGCAAGGGCGCCCTCGAGGTCTCGAGCCTCGAGGTCAAGGCCGAGGGCACACGTCTCTCCGGCGACGCGCGGATGGGCCTGTTCCAGCGCGAGCGGGCGCTCTCGGGGAAGCTGGTGGTCACGCAGCTGGACCTCGCGCGGTGGCCGCACGGCTTGCCGCTCTCGGGCACCGCCGACGCCCGCCTCACCCTCGGTGGGACCCTGGCGCGTCCGCAGGTGGGCGCCGAGCTGACCGGCCAGGCCGTGACGTTCGCCGACTACCCCCCGGCCTCGGTCGACGCCCGCGTGCGGTGGACCGGGCTCGCGACGGGCACGCTGCGGGTCGACTCGGCGCTGCTCACGACCCCCGCGGGCGGCGCTCGCCTCCAGGGTGAGCTCGAGTTCGGCGCGCGCCCCACCGTGGACGCTCAGGTCGACCTGGAGGGGCTCGATCTCGTCTCATTGCCGCCACTCCGCGCCCTCGAGGTCGGCGGGCGACTGTCGGGGCGTGTGGAGGCTCAGGGCCCACTGGACGCCCCGCGCATTGCCGCCCGGGTCCAGGTCGTCGAGCCCCGGTGGCGGACCCTGGCGCTGGACCAGCTCCAGGTCGACGGCCGATGGGCGGGCCGCCGCATCGAGGTCGACGCCTTGAAAGCGCGGTACGAGGGCCGCGAGCTGCTCACGCTCGAGCAGGTCAAAGTCGAGCTCGACGGTCCGTACATCGAGGGTCGACTCGGCCTCAATGCCGCGCCGCTCCAGCTCGTGAATCACTTCGTGGGCACGCCGCTGCCGCTGGCGGGCACGGTGTCCTCGAGCGTGCACATGAAGGGCACGCCGTCGGATCCCGAGCTTACGGGCACGCTCGACCTGGCCGGCACGGCCTACGACCGCTGGGTTCTGGGCGACGCCCACTTCGACTTCAGCGCGGCCAAGCAGCGTGTGCGGGTCGACGGCCAGCTGCTCGGCGGCTCGGCGCTGTCGCTTTCGGTCCCGACCGCGCCGGGTCTCGGCCCGGCGACGGCGGAGCTGCGCTTCTCGGACCTCGCCCTCGACCCCTACCTGAAGGCCGCGCTACCGGACGCCGAGCAGGACGTCAGGGCGCGAACGACCGGCCGGATCGGCGCGGTGTGGGACGTTCACGCCGAGCCGCGCCCCTCCCCGCGGGTCGAGGTCGACCTCTCGGACCTGCGCGCGAACCTGACCCCCGTAGACCTCGTGAACGTGACGCCCGTGCGGATCGTCTACCGCGATGGCGGCCTGACGGTGCGAGACCTCTCGTTGCAGGTGTCGGGTCAGCCGATCCGCATCGACCTGGTGACCCGCGCCGACGGGGCGCTCGAGGGCCGGCTCGACGGCGAGCTCGACCTCGCGATTCTCGCACCCGCGCTAGCGTCGACCTTCAGCGGTGTGCAGGGCCGCGCGAGCGTCGCCCTGGAGGTGCGCGGCACGGTGCAGCAGCCCATGCCCGAAGGTCGCGTGGTGCTGCAGAGCGCGTGGCTCGTGCCCCGGTCGCCGGTGGTCGGCGCCGAGGTCGAGGTCTCGCAGCCCGCGGAGTTTCGAATCATGGGCAGCATGGAGCCGCAGATGGGCCCCGACCCGTCCGAGGGGCGCGGGCGGTTCACGGTCTTCCTGCCGCCGACGATGCGGGCGGTGGGGGCCGCCGCGGGTGCGCCCGAGACCGTCAATCGCCTGCGACTCCGCCGCGACGACGGCTTCGTGACCGTGCGTGAGCTCGAGATCGGCTTCGAACAGTTCGCGCCGAGCACCGTCGCCGTAGGCCTCGACGCGAGCAACCTTTCGCTGAACGTGCCCGACGTGGTGCGCGCGACCTTCAACGCCACGAAGGTGCGCTTCGGGTTGTCCGGGCTCCGCGACCTGAACACGGCGCGGATGTTCCTGGCGGGCGACATCGACCTGCAGCGCGCGGTCTACGTGGCCAACATCCTGAGCTCCTCGGCGCTCAACCAGGGGCTGCGGGACAACTTCAGCGGCGTCGCCCAGACACGCAACGTGGGCGCCTTCGAGCGTGTGCCGTTGCTCAAGAACTTCGCCGTGGACCTGACGGTCTCCGGGGAGAACGACATCTTCGTGCGCAACGAGATCGCCGTCGTCGCGCTGGACCTCGAGGTGCGGCCCGACGTGCGCGTCCGCGGCAACCTCTACGACCGGCCGGACCTGACACCCGACGAGCGCCTGCGCATCACCGGCGAGGTCGCGACGCTCCCGGACTCCTCGAAAATCCTGTACGCCGGGCGTGAGTTCGACGTGCGCAGCGGCCAGGTCGACTTCGGGCGCGACAGCTTCATGGACGCCACGGTGGTCGCCCAACGGACGTTCCAGATCGCCCAGGACACGGTGAACACCTCGACCACCTCGAGCCTCGAGTCCCCGGTGGGCGCGTCGCAGTCCGAGATCACGGCCACGCTGGAGTTCCGCTTCAAGCTGCCGGAGCTCGACGGCTCCCCGGTCTTCTCCCTCGAGCTCTCCAGCGACTCGAACGTGAGCAACATCGACGTCGCCTCGCTCGTGCTCACGGGCCAGCTCGCCTCGCAGGTCTCCGGTCAGGCCAGCGCGCAGCCCGCGCTGGAGCTGGCGCTCAGCGGGGTAATCAACCGCATCGAGGCCCCGCTCGAGCAGACCTTCGACATCGACCTCTCGCTGATTCCTCAGACCACGGGCACGCTCTTCGTGACCGCCGACAAGTCTCTGTCCCGGCGCCTGCGACTCTACTCCCGCACACCCGTGGGCGAGAACGAGGCGGGGCTGAAGCGGGTCTTCGGCCTCGAGTACCAGCTCAACAACTTCGCGTTCGGTGACCTGAGCAACGAGAGCCTCGGCCTCTCCAACAGCACGACCGGGCGCCTGAAGCTCCGGCTGGAGCTCGACTGAGATGCCGCGCGTGCTCAGGCTCTGGCTGCTGGCCCTGGTGCTCGTCGGCGCCGCGCGCCCGGCGGCGCGTGCGCAGACTCAGGCGCCCATCGAGCCCGGTGATCCGCGCGAGGCGGTGATCGCCGCGGTGTCGGCCCGTCGCGGCGAGACCGTGTCGCGCACCCTGCTGCGATGCGACACGCCGGAGTGCGAGGCGCGCGCGGCGGTCCTGGCGCCGCTGTACGCGCTCCCCCCGAGCGGCACGCTGGACCCCGCCGCCGTCGCCGAGGCCTGGAGTCGCCTGACCCGCACCGAGCTGTTCCGGTCGGTGACCGTGAAGGTCGAGGCGGATCCGGAGGCCCCGAATCGGGTGCAGGTCGTCTTCGACTGTATCCTGCACGTGCTCGTGACGGACGTCGACGTCGAGTACATGCGCGCCGCGAGCTTCTGGTACCCGAAGCAGTTCGAGGCGCAGATCAAAAAGCGCCTGCTCGTGCACAAGGGCGCCCCCTACCTGCTCGACGATCCCGAGGTGCTCGAGCGGCAGCGCCAGAACGTGCTCGAGCTCTACGAGCGTCAGGGCTACGAGGGCAGCGAGGTGCTCGTCGTGCCGACCTTCGAAGGGCCCGCCGACAGCCCGACGCCGAGCAAGCGCGTGCGGGTCAAGGTCCTCATTCGCGAGGGCGAGCAGGACGTGATCGGCGAGGTCCTGCTCCAGGGCAATACGAACCGCACCTACGCGCGCGCGCTCTCGCCGGTGCAGACCGGGGAGCGCGCGGACTTCTGGCGCGAGTTCTTCCAGTTCATCGGCGTGGGCACCTACGAGCGCCGCAAGTTCAGGGATCAGCTTCGCGAGGTGGAGCGGCGCTACCGCGACGAGGGCTTCTTCGCCGCCCGGGTGCGGCTGGACGGCGTGATCGAGACCAAGGGGCGCGTCTATCCCCTGGTGCGTGTCTTCGAAGGGCCCCACGTGCAGCTCGAGTTCGAGGGCGCGCGCGCCCTGGGCAAGGCCGCGCTGCGGGCCGTGACCACCTTCGCCACCGCCGGCGCCATCGACGACACCGAGATCGCGGCGAGCCAGGCGGAGATCTTGAGCCTGTACCAGGCCTCGGCCCACTACTACGCACGCGTCACGGCCCGCCGCGAGGTGCTCGAGCGGGACCGACAGCGCATCGTCTTCACCGTCGACGAGGGGCCGCAGGTCTACGTCGAGACCGTCGAGCTGCTGGGCGCCAAGCGCGTCAAGGCCGATACCCTCCGACGCCTCATCGAGACCCAGGGGGTCGGCAACGGGGGCGTGATCTCGGCCTTCTCGGCCTCGCGCGCGGTGCTCCAGGACGCGCGGGTCGTGTCGGACCTGGCGACGATCCGCACGGTCTACCAGGAGCGCGGCTACCCCGGCGTGCGCTTCCGTTGCATGCCCGAGGGCGAGGACCCGGAGGTCTGGCAGGCCCGGTCCCGCATCGCCTCGGACGCGGATCCGCTCGACCGCCGCACCGGGCGCTTCGACCAGTGGCTCGATGATCCGACCCGCTCCCGCTGCTTTCGGGTCGAGCGCAGCCCCGACGCGCGCTTCGTACGTGTGGTCGTCGAGCTCGTGGAGGGCCTGCGCACCACCACGGACCGCCTCGCGGTGGACGCCTTCCTCGGTGCGATGACCACCGAGGTCCAGGACGAGTTCTACGAGCTGCTCAGGCGGCTCGGCTTCACGAATCGCCTGCGGGGGTGGCGCAAGGGCGTCGGCCTCAACCGGCAGAAGCTCGCGAGCATCGAGGGCTTCCTGCTCCGATGGTATCGGACGCAGGGCTACACCTTCGCCCGGGTCGAGGCGCAGTGCGGCGACCGCGACGTGCCCGACCGCCCCTGCACCGAGGCCGCGCTGTACGGGCTGCACCTGCCGGTGGTGCGCTTCCAGGTCGAGACCGGCCCGCGCACCGTGGTCCAGGGCATCCTGGTACGCGGCAACCTCGTGACCGACGCCGACGTCATCGAGGAC
>JBMOFP010000121.1:0-19349 GCA_049318805.1 Bradymonadia bacterium | reverse complement strand
GCGAGCTCGGCGGGGGCGTCCATGCGCAGCCAGGTGCGGATGCGCAGGAAGTTGAAGACCGAGAGGCCGCCGGTGCGCCGGGCGGTGCCCCCGGTCGGCAAGACATGGTTGGGCCCCGCGCCGTAGTCGCCGAGGACCTCGGCCGCGCCCGCCCCGACGAACAGGCCACCGTAGTGGCGAAGCCGCGACTGGAGCGCGGCGGCGTCTCGTGTCATGACCTCGAGGTGCTCGGGGGCCAGGTGGTCGCAGACGGCGACCGCCTCGTCGAGGTCTCGACAGAGCACGGCGAAGCCCTCTGCGACGGCGGCGCGCGCGGTCTCGGCGGTGGGCAGCACGTCGAGCTGCCGCGCGAGGGCGTCGTTCACACGCGCGATGAGCTCGGCCGAGGGGGTCACCAGCACCGGGAGGGCGTCGGGGTCGTGCTCCGCCTGGGCGAGCAGGTCGGCGGCCACGGTCTCGGCGTCGGCGGTGTCGTCGGCGAGCACGACGAGCTCCGAGGGCCCCGCGAGCATGTCGATGCCGACGTGGCCGCTCACGAGCTGCTTCGCGGCCGTGACCCACCGATTGCCGGGGCCGACGATGACATCACAGGCCGGCACCGGACCCGCGCCGTAGGCCAGCGCTGCGATGGCATGGGCGCCACCCACGGTGAGAAGGCCGTCCGCGTCGGCCACGTGCGCAGCGGCGAGCGTGACCGCCGCGGGACGCGGTGAGGCGACCACGACCCGCTCCACCCCTGCGACGCGCGCGGTGACGGCGGTCATCAAGACCGACGAGGGCAGGGGGAAGCGACCCCCCGGCGCGTAGCAGGCGGCGCGCTCGACCGGAGAGATGTCGTGGCCGGCGCGCCCCCCCGGCACGGCCATGTCGAGCGGCGAAAGGGCCGCGCGCTGCGCCTGCGCGAAGGCGCGAATACGCCCCGCCGTGCGTTCCAGGAGCGCCTGTGTGTCCCGCGTTTGCGCCTCGAAGGCCGCGCGCAGCGCGTCGCGCTCGAGCCAGAGGGGCGCATCGGCGGCGAGGTCGCCGAGTCTTTCCGCGTGGCGTCGGAGCGCGGCCTCGCCGTAGGTTCGCACGTCGTGGATGATGCGCGCCGCACCAGCGAGGGTCTCGGCGTCCACGGCGACCCGTCGCATCGCGGGCACGTCCGACGCAGGCAGGGTCTTCAGCGGGCCGTGTGTCATGCCCCGGACCCCGCGGGCTTCGCGTCGCCCTTGCGCCGGTGCACCTTCAGCGCGCGGTGGTCGAGCTCCGCTTCGACCTCACTCAGCGGGCGCCCTGCGCGCGCCAACGCCACGAGCGCGAAATACACCACGTCGGCCACCTCGGCGACGACGTGGTCCGGGGTCTGCGCCTCGGCCAGCTCCGCGGCCTCTTCGAGCAGCTTGGCGCGCAGCAGCGCCGGGTCGTCGAGCAGCCTGCGTGTGTACGAGCCCGCCGGCGCGTCGGCGACCCGCGCCGCGAGGGTCCGCGCCAGGGCCGGGAGGCCGCGCTCAGGTCCGAAACAGGTCCACGTGTTCAGATGGCAGAACCCGGGCCCGTGCTGGTCCACAATGAACCGGAGCGCGTCGCGGTCGCAGTCGGCGTCGATGCGCACGAGCGTCTGGTGAGCGCCCGAGGTCGCGCCCTTCTCCCAGAGCCCGCGCTGCCGCGACCAGTACACCCCGCGCCCGCGGTCGAGCGCCGCCCGCACGCTCTCGACGTTGCTGTAGGCGAGGCCCAGCGCCACGCCGTGCGTGTCGCAGATGACCGTGGGGAAGAGTCCGTCCGGGCGGTCGGAGACGAGCGGCGCGCAGAAGGCCTCGGCCAGGTCCATCCGCCCCGTGTAGAGCGCCATGCCCACCTGGGCGTCGGCCCCGGCGCGGTCGAGCGCCGCGACCTCGTCGGCGGTCGTGACCCCGCCCGCGATGGTGACCCGTGCATCACCGGCGGCCTCGACGAGGGCCGCGACCCGCGACAGGTCCGTGCCGCCCAATCGACCCTCGCGCTCGACGAAGGTCACGAGGAAGCCGCTGACGAACCCGCGCAGCGCGTGCATCTGGTCCTCGATGCGAAGCCCCGTGCCCTGCGTCCAACCCTCGACGACGACCTCGCCGTCGCGGGCGTCGAGCGCGGCGATGACCCGCTCGCGGGGGAGCTGACGCAGCAGCTCGGGCTTCGCCGCGGTGCCGAGGATGACCTTCTGCGCGCCCGCGTCGAGCCAGCCGAGCGCGGCCTCGACCGAGCGGATGCCGCCCCCGACCCGGCAACGCGTGGTGCGCAGCAGGCCGCGAATCAGCTCGGCGTTCGAGCCCTTGGACAGCGCGGCGTCCAGGTCGATGACCGCGACCTCGCCGACCCGGCCGAAGCGCTCGGCGATGGGCCCGGGGTGGCCGGCGTCCAGCGCGTGGTCCCGGCCGCCGATGAGCTGCACGGTCTGGCCGTTCATCAAGTCGATGGAGGGCACGATCATGGAGAGGTCGCCTCCGCGGGTCGCACGGGGTGTCCCAGAGCCGCAAGCCGCGCCTTGACCTGCGCCACGGTGTATTGCCCGTCGTGGAAGATGCTGGCGGCGAGCACGGCGTCCGCACCCGCCTGCAGCGCGGCCGACAGGTGCTCGGGCGAGGCTGCGCCGCCGCTCGCGACGACGGGCACCCGCACGGCGTCCGAGACAGCCCGCAGCAGCTCGAGGTCGTAGCCCAGACCCGTACCGTCGCGGTCCCAGCTCGTGAGCACGATCTCACCCGCGCCGCGCTCCACCGCCTCGCGCGCCCAGTCCACGACGTCCCGCCCCGTGCGCTGGCGGCCCGACAGGGTCACGACCTCCCAGCGCGGCGGCGCATCCTCGGACTCCGCCGGCCGGCGCGCGGCATCCAGCGCGAGGATCGCGCACTGCCGCCCGAAGCGTGTGGCGATCTCCGTGAGCAGCGCCGGGTTCTCTACGGCCGCGGTGTTGCACGCGACCTTGTCGGCGCCCGCGTCGAGCAGCGCGCCCGCGTTCTCGACCTTGCGCACGCCCCCGCCCACGGTCAGCGGAATCCGCAGCACGGCGCGCACGCGCTTCACGGTCTCCACGGCCGTCGCCCGGCCGTCCGGCGTGGCCGAGACATCCAGAATCACGAGCTCGTCGGCGCCCTGCGCATCGTAAATCGCGGCGCGCTCGGCGGGATCACCCGCGTCGCGCAGCCCCTGGAACTGCACGCCCTTCACGATGCGGCCATCGCGGACGTCGAGACAGGGCACGATCCGGCGCGTCAGCATCCGCAGTCTCCCTCTTCGAGCCAGCGCCGCAAGAGCGCATGGCCCCAGGCGCCCGAGAGCTCGGGGTGGAACTGACAGGCGAGCACGCGCCCGCGTTCGAAAGCCGAAACGAAGCGCTCTCCGTGCTCCGTGTAGGCCGCGCGCCACTCCGCGGGCACGGCGTCGACGCGGTACGAGTTCGCGAAGTAGGCGTGACCCGCGGTCAGCAACGCACAGCCATTGCCGGGCTCCACGGCGTTCCACCCGAGCTGCGGCACACGGACGGTCGTCGACGTGAACCTGCGCACCGTGCCGGGCAGAATCCCGAGCCCCTCGACCCCCGGGCTCTCCTCGCTCTCCTCGAAGAAGAGCTGGAGCCCGAGGCAGATGCCCAGCGTGCGGCGCCCCGCCTCGATCCGCGCCCGCAGCGCCTCGTCGAGGCCGGTCGCTCGGAGCGCCTCCATAGCGGCGGCGAACGCCCCCACGCCCGGGAGCACGACACGGTCCGCACGCTCGACCTCACGCGGGTCGTCCGTCAGGGCGCACGCGGCGCCCACCCGCTCCAGCGCTGCCAGCACCGACGCGAGGTTCGCGGTGCCAGTCCGCACCACGTAGACGCCCGTGCTCACAGCACGCCCTTCGTGCTCGGCACACTCTGGCCGCCGTCCCGCGCGACAGCCGCCCGCAGGGCCAGCGCCGTGGCCTTGAACGCCGCCTCGGCCCGGTGGTGGTCGTTCTCGCCGTGGAGCAGGTCCACGTGCAGACACGCGCGCGATGCGATGGCGAGCGAGCGCAGCACGTGCCCCACGTTCTCGCAGGCCAGTCCGCCCAGCGCCTCGCGCTTCAGGCCGAGCTCCACCCGCGTGAAGGGGCGGCCCGAGAGGTCGACGACGGCGCGGGCGAGCGCTTCGTCGAGCGGCGCATACGCATGCCCGAAGCGACCGATGCCGACCCGGTCCCCCAGGGCGGCGTCCAGCGCGGCGCCGAGGGCGAGGGCGCAGTCCTCGGCGGTGTGGTGGTCGTCGATGTGCAGGTCGCCGGTGCACCGCAGCTCGAGGTCGAAGCGCGCGTGCTTCGCCAGGGCCGTAAACAGGTGGTCCAGAAAGCCGATGCCCGTGGCCACGGTCGAGGTGCCCGTGCCGTCGAGCACGAGGCGCACGTGCACGTCGGTCTCCTGCGTGCGGCGGTGGAAGACGGCGTCGCGCGGCGTCATGGCAGTAGGGTCTCCAGCGTATTCGGGTCGTCGAGGACGCGGCCGGCGCCGGCCCGGTGCAGGGGCGTCGGATCCACCTCGCCGGGGGCCAGCACGCCGATGGGGAGCACGCCGGCGGCGCGGGCGGAACGCGCGTCGTCGGGCGTGTCGCCGAAGAACCACGCGCGGCGCACGCCGAGGTGGGACAGCGCGAGCCGCAGCGGGGCCGGATCGGGCTTCAGCGGCGCGTCCTCCATGCACACGGTCGTGGCGAAGTAGCCGTGAAGCTCGAACCGGTCGAGGAAGGTCGAGAGGTCACGGCGCGGTCGCCCGGTCACGAGGCCCAGCGGGCAGCGTTCGGCCAGGCGGGCGAAGAGCCCGCGGTCGACCCGCAGCGTCTCGTTTTCGCGCAGCCCGGGCCGTTCCGGCGTGCCCTGGTAGAGCGCCTCGAAGCGTTCGACCACCTCGGCCCGCGGCACCTCGACCCCGTGCTGCGCGAGCACACGCCGGGTCACGTCCCAGTCGTTGTTGGCGTTGCCCGCGGCCTTGATCGCGGCGACCTCGCCGGCCGCGGGTTCGACACCGAAGGACCGACACGTCTCCTCGATGGCGAGCCGATAGGAGGCGGAGACGTCCACCAGCACGCCGTCCACGTCGAAGAGTAGGGCTTCGGGAGCGAGCGCGGTGTCGAGGGCGTGGGCGAGGCGCTGGAAGCTCGCGGCGTCGCCGGGACACGTCACGCGCACCGCGCCGTCGAGCTCGACGCGCCCCGGGAACGCGCGAATGCCGATGCCGAAGCCGGCCATCGCGTCCCGCAGCCACACCGCATCGGGGACCCGGGCGAAGACGAAGTTCGCGTGCGACGGTGTGACCTGCGCACCGCGCACCGTGAGCAGACGCTGCAGGCTCTCGCGCTCCTGGACCACCCGCGAGACGAAGTCGGCCACGAGGGCGTCGCCCTGCTGGAGCGCGGCGCGGGCGAGCGCAAGGGAGGGCCCCGAGACGGGATACGGTGCGCCGCACGCGCGGAGCCAGTCCACGAGGCGCGGATCGCCCACGCCGTAGCCGACACGCAAGCCGGCGAGACCCCAGGCCTTCGACACCGTACGCACCACGAGCACGTTCGGCAGGTCGAGCACGTGCGTCGTCAGGTCGTGTTCCGCGCCGGCAAACTCGATGTAGGCGTGGTCGAGCATCACGAGCGCGTGGGGCGCCGCCTCGGCGATGGCGCGCACATCCTCGAGGGTCGCCACCGCCCCGGTCGGGTTGTTCGGCGTCACGATGGCGACCATCGCCGTGTCGGCGTCGAGGGCCGCGAGGACCTCGGCGCGCGGCCACACGCTGCCCGTCCACGCCACGGTGCGCACCTCACCGCCGGAGAGCCTCGCGTAGCGCGCGATCATCTCGAAGGTCGGCACCGGCAGCACCAGGTTCCGCCCCGGCGCGAGGAGCGCGCGGCAGGCACGGTCGATGGTCTCGTCGGCGCCCGCGGTCACCACGACCCGTTCCGCATCGACACCATGGCGGCGGGCGAGGGCCGCTTCGAGGGACGCGGTGTCGGGGTAGCGCCGCATGGGGTCGGTCCCCTCGGCGCCGAGCACGTCGTAGAGCGTCCGCGAGGGCGTGGCGCCTTCGTTGCCGTCCAGGTGCAGGTCGATGGGCGCGGGCGCCCGCGGGACCTGGTACCGACTCGAGCGCTCGGCCCCGGGCGAAGGTCGGAGCGCGAAGGTCACGGCACGATCTGGTCGAGCTTGCTGACGACGACGTCCGTCCCGCCGCGGGCCTTCAGCTCGGGGATGAGTCGGGGCAGGTCCTCGCGGGGCACGGCGGCCTTGACGGCGTAGCCCGCGTCGCCGTGAAGCGCGGCGATGGTCGGCTCGCGCATGCACGGCAGCGCGGCGACCACGGCCTCGAGCTGGTCGCGGGTCACGTTCACCTCGAGCATCACGCGCTTGCGGGCCTCGAGCACCGAGCGCAGGAGCAGGACCAGGTCCTCGACGAGGGTGCGCTTCGCGGGTGTGTCGAGCACGCTCGGGTGCGCGTAGAGGCCGGTCGAGGAGCGCATGAGCTCGTCCACGATGCGCAGGCCGTTGGCCTCGAGCGTGGCGCCGGTGGCGGTGTTGTCGACGATGCAGTCGGCGTCTTCGGGCGGGAAGACCTCGGTCGCGCCGTAGGAGCGCACGAAGCGCGCGTCGAGCCCCTGCGCCTGGATCCAGGCGCGTGTCAGGCGCTCATACTCGCTGGCGATGCGCAGGGGCCGCGCGGGCAGGCGACCGTCGACCAGCAGCTCGCGGGGCGCCGCCGCCACGATGCGCACCGGGTCGAGCCCCGTGTCGAGCACCCGGACCAGCGTGCCCTCGAAACCGAGCTCGCTCACCCAGTCCGCCCCGGCGAAGCCCAGGTCCCGGGAGCCGTGGTGGAGCATCTCGACGATGTTCTGCGGCTTGAGGACCTTGGTCTCGACGCCGGGCAGGTTGATCAGCGGGCGATAGCCGCGATTCGAGGCCCGCAGCCGGATGCCGGCGTCGGCCATGAGCTGAATCACGGACTCCTGCATGCGCCCCTTGGGCAGCGCGAAGCGGATGAGCGGTGCGGTTTCGGTCGTCAAGGGGCTCGAGTCCTCGCGGGCTTGCCCGGATTGGGCGGCGAGATGATGCCGCTCCGAACCGGGCGGGTGCAATCTTCAGGGGGGCGCGGAGAGCAAGGCGAAGGCGACGGTCGAGCCGAAGTAGAGCGGCAGGCCCCACAGTCGGTTCGTCCATTCGGTCGCGACGAAGCGGTCCCGCGCCACGGAAAGGTCGGAGACGAAGAACGCGAGCGCCGCGCCCAACCACGCGAGGTCGGGGGACGCCGTCGAGAAGGTCGTGCCCACGGCGAGCGCGACCATGGTCGCGATGACCGCGACATACGCCAGCACCGGCACGACCATGGCCGGCTCCGAGGCGCGCACGTGGGGCATCAACCAGCGCAGGATCGGCACGGCGACCGCCGCCACGGCGAGCCCCCCGAGCGCCGCCGAGGTCGGGTCGATGCCCCTCTGGACGAAGGCGACCGCGAAGCCGACGTGGCCGAGGAGGAAAGCGAAGAGCCCCGCGGTGAACGCCCGCCGATCCTTCGGGATGAGCAAGACGTCGCCGAGCGCGCAGAGGACCAACGCCCAGAACATCGTTTGCCCGACGGGGTGCTCGCGCGCGCCCTGCCCGAGCGCCAGGGCCACGAAGGCCGCGGACGCGAGCGGCTTGGCGATGAACTCCGTCCAGCGCACGCCGGCTCTCGACGACCACACCATCGTGCCCACACCGACGGTCGTCGTCGCGATACAGCCCAGCGAGAAGGTGTCGAGTCCCATGGGGCGCGGACTGTAACACCGTGCTGGTGCGGGCGACGACTTCGCGGCAGGCTCGCGAGCGTGCCCGTGTACATGCTCGATGAACGTCTGAGATTTCCGCGGCCCGAGCTCGCCGACCCGAGCGGGCTGCTGGCCGTGGGCGGGGACCTCTCACCCCGGCGGCTGCTGCTCGCGTACGCGAACGCGATCTTCCCCTGGTACGACGCGTCGCAGCCGATCCTGTGGCACTCGCCGCCGTGGCGGATGGTGGTGTACCCCGACACGTTCCACGTGGGCCGCACCACCGAGAAGTGGGTACGCCGCGAAGCCTACTCGCTCAAGTGGGACACGGACTTCGCGGGGGTGCTCGCGGGGTGCGGGGACACGCCGAGGCCGGGTCAGAACGGCACCTGGCTCACGCCCGAGATGCGCGACGCCTACCTGGAGCTGCATCGCCTCGGGCACGCCCACTCCGCCGAGGCCTGGCAGGAGGGTCGGCTCGTCGGGGGCCTCTACGGCGTGGTCATGGGCGGGGTCTTTTTCGGGGAGTCGATGTTCTCGCACGCGCCCAACGCGTCGAAGGTGGTCTTCGCGACGCTCGCGCGGCGCCTCTTCGACTGGGGCTACACCTTCATCGACTGCCAGGTTTACACGGACCACCTTTCGCGTTTCGGCGGGGTCGAGGTCGAGCGGTCGGTCTACCTCGAGCAGCTCTCGGTGGCGATTCGCGGGCTGCCGACGCGGACTTGGCCCCGGACCGAGGGTCCGCCCCGTCTGTGATTTTGTGCCGGCATTGCTCGGATCCGCACAGCCCGACGGCAAAACCGCAGCGACTCTGTAACCACACGGAGTTCCTTGGTTTTTTCGAATCGCCGACGCGATATTCGGTCGACGCCGCACCGGGGGGACCGAATGCGTTGGAGTGTGCTCGCTGGGGTGGGGATCTGCGTCGCCGCGTGTGGCCCCGCCACGCTCGAGAGCGAGTCCGGACGCCCCTCCGACCCGAGCCCCCCCGGCGCCCGCTACGAGCCCGTTCGGCAGTCCTCTCGTGAGGATGCGGGCGCCGCCGGGAACGCCGGGCAACCCGGGACGAATCAGCCCGGGGCGTCCCCGCGAGACCCGACCGGCGACCCCGCGGCCGACGCGCCCGGTCAGGTCGTGCCCCCCGGCGAGCCCCTCGACCCCGAGGCCCCGCCCCCCGCGGCACCCGCCTCCGACCTCGGCGAGCAGCCCGTGGGTCGCATCGTGCCCCCGGCGCCGGATTGCAACGTCGTGCCGGGGGCCGAGCCGCTGCGCCGCCTCACGCGCCGCGAGCTCGCGGCCACCCTGGCCGACCTCTTCCCGATGCTCCCGGAGCTGCGTTCGTCGGAGTTCGTCTCCGCGCTGCTCCCGGCCGACGCCGAACAGCGCGGCTTCGACGGTTTGAGCACCGCCCAGTCGGCGAGCCCGCTGCTCGCGGAGGGCCAGTGGCGTCTCGCCGAGCGCGTCGCGACGGCGTTTACCCGCGACCCCGAGGCGCTGCTCGGGCACATGCGCTGCCCGCCGCCGCCGGGCCCCGCGCCCGCCGCGCTTCGACTCCAGGGGGAGGCGATGCGCCTCGAGCGCGCGCAGAACGCCGGCGACCACGCGTGGTTTTTCATGCACTCGGTCGGCCGCGCGGACTTCGACGTGGTCCACGCCGGTCAGTACCGCCTGAAGCTGCGCGCCCGCGGTACCCCGGCGTCCGGCGGGTGGCCCATCGTCTCCATCGACTTCGACGGGCAGAACTTCGGGCGCTTCGCGGTCGAGGGGGACCAGTGGCGTGACGTGGGCCTCCCCGAGCGGGCCTTCACGGCGGGCCGGCACAGCGTGTCCATCACCTTCGAGAACGACACGATCGAGAACGGGCAGGACCGGGACTTCTTCCTGGACTACTTCGAGCTCGAGGGCCCGTTCGACCCGAATCGGCCGTCGACGGACGAGCGTCTGCACACCTGCGCCCCCGACTTCCTGCGTGCGTTCGTGTCGCAGGCGTGGCGGCGCCCCGTGGAGCCCGAGGCGGTCCAGCCCATCCTGGACGTGTACACCGCGGGGCGCCCGCTGGACGGCGCGGCCGGCGCGGTCGCCCTGGCCCTGCGCGCCGCGCTCCTCTCCCCGGAGTTCCTCTTTCGTATCGAGGTCGGCACACCCGTCGCCGACCGGCCCGGCCTGTTTCGCCTTTCGGATCATGAGCTTGCGAGTCGGCTCTCGTACCTGGCGTGGGGGTCCATGCCCGACGCCGAGCTCCGCGCCGCGGCCGATCGGGGCGAGCTGCGCACCGCCGAGCAGGTCGCCGCCCACGCGGACCGCCTCTTCGCCGACGCCCGCGCCGAGGTCGGCCTGCGGACCTTCTTCCGCCAGTGGCTCCAGCTCGGTCGGGTGGACACGCTCCAGCGGGACGCGGCCGTTTACCCGGAGTTCGAGCCCGGCGATCGGGCGCGCATGGCCGACGACACCCTCGCGACGCTCGACCACCTCGTCTGGAACGAGGGGGCGCGCTACGAAGACCTGATGACCTCGCGGCTGGCCTTCCCCGACGCGCGGCTCGCCGCCGTGTACGGGGTCGCGCCCCCGGCGACGCCCGGGGAGCCGGTGCTGCTGCCCGAGGGCCGACGCGCCGGCGTGCTCACCCATGCGAGTGTGCTCGCGCTCACCTCGAAGGCCTATGAGAGCTCGCCCGTGCACCGCGGGCGCTTCGTGCGTGAGCAGGTGCTGTGCGACGTCATGCCCGATCCCCCCGCCGGGGCGATGATCACCCCGCCCGCGCCGGATCCGAGCGCCACGGGACGCGAACGTTGGTCGCAGCACTCGGCCGACCCCGCGTGCTCCGGCTGCCATCGGCTGATGGACCCCATCGGCTTCGCCTTCGAGCACTACGACGCGCTGGGCCGCTGGCGCGACGACGAGGGGGGCCGCCCCATCGATGCCCGCGGTGAGGTCGTGGGCGTGGACGGCATGCCCGCCGAGGTCGATGGGCCCGTTGCGCTCGCGGAGGCGCTCGCCGAGACCTGGCGCGGCCCGGAGTGTATGGCTCGGCAGTACTTCCGCTTCGCCAGCGGCCGCGTGGAGCATCCTACGGACGCGTGTTCGATCCGCCTGCTGACCGAGGCGCTCGTCGCCGAAGGGGGGAGTGTCCGCGACATGCTCATCGCCACGACGCGCACACCCGCGTTCCTCTATCGTGTCGAACCTGAAGCGCCCGCGGAGGAGCGGCCATGATCGGCAATCGTCGTGCGTTTCTGCGTGGGTTGGGGGGCGCCGCCCTGGCTTTGCCCTTCCTGCCGTCCCTGCATCGAGGCGCGGCCGCTCAGGGCGCGCGCCCGCCGATCCGGCTCGTCGTCTTCCACACGGCGAACGGCCAGCCCATGCGCCTCTGGAAGCCGACGGCGCAGGGCAACGACTTTGCCCTGTCGCGGGTGCTGGAGCCGCTCGCCCCTTTCAAGCAGAAGCTGCTGGTGCTCAGCGGGCTCGACATGCCCGCGGTCGGGGGCGCCAACGGGCACGAGACGGGGACCGCGACGGTCCTGACCGGCGCCGAGCCGACCCTACTGGGCGCGGGCGGCCCGAGCGTCGACCAGATCGCCGGCCAGCGCATCGGCGGGCAGACCCCGCTGCGGTCTCTGGAACTCGGCGTCCAGACCGTGCCCGGCAAGCTCGGCTATGTGTCGTATCTGGACCGCGACCAGCCCGTACCCACGGAGAACGACCCGGCCCGCGCGTGGCGGCGCGTCTTCGGTGAGTTTCGGCCCGGGGCCGCGGCGGCGGGCGGTCTCGATCCGCGCGACCGCAGCGTGCTCGACGCCGTGCGCGGAGACTACGCCCGTGTGAACGCGCGGCTCGGCGCCGCCGACCGCCGTAAGCTGGACGCCCACCTGGAGCAGGTGCGCGAGCTGGAGCGACGCTTCTCGGCCCCGCGGGCGCCGGGCGCCGCGTGTGCTGTGCCCGCTGCGCCCGCCGAGGGCCTCTCGCGCTTCCCGGACGTGGGACGCGCGCACCTCGCGCTCGTGGCCGCCGCCCTCGCATGCGACGCGACGCGGGTGGCCTCGGTCGTGTGGCAGGAGGGCTCCAACAACGCCGCCTTCGACTGGGCCGAGCCCGCGGTGCACCGGTCGCACCACGAGATCAGCCACACGATCCTCACCAACACCGCGGTCCTGTCGACGCCCGAGGAGCGCGAGCTGCTCGCCATCAACCAGTGGTACGCGCGGCAGTTCGCCGACTTCCTCGGTCGGCTGGACGCCATCCCCGAGGGGGACGGCACGCTGCTCGACCACACCGTCGTCGTGTGGACCAACGAACTCTCGGATGGCTTCGTGCACAGCCGCACCGACATGCCCTTCTTGGTGGCCGGCGGCGGGGCCGCGGGCCTGCGGACCGGCCGCTGGTTGGACTTCGGTCACACACCGCACAACGCCTTGCTCGTGAGCCTGCTCAACGCCGTGGGCGTTCGAGACGTGCAACGGGTGGGCGACTTCGGCGCCGCGGGTCCGCTCCCCGGTCTGACCTGACGCCAGACCGCGTCCGGCCGCGCGCGAAACGATCTTCCGCGGCGATTTCGGGCATGGGCTCCCTTTCGTTATGCTGCGCGGACCGTTTCGAGCCCGTGAGCGTCGCATGAGCCGCAGTCGTCTTCCCGTCGCGTTGGCCGCCCTCACCTTCGGCCTCGTGGCCGCGGTCACCTCCGGGCCCGCCGGCGCCCAGGCGCCCGTCACCGAGCCCGCGCGCGCCAAAGAGGGGCTCTTGCCCGACGTCGAGCCGACGCCCGTCGGGGTCTCTCCGGCGTCCCGAGAGGGCGCCACGGGCCTCGACCTCGTCCTGTCGGCGACACCGGGCGCGGCCAACGGCGTGCGCATGCGGTGGGGCTTCGTCTTCGGGACCGCCGACGACTTCCCCGAACCGGGCGCCGAGAACGAGTTCAGCGGCAGCGTGCTCGCGCTCGCGTTCACGCCGCACGAGCTCGTCGAGATCTACGCGGCGATGAAGTCCACGAGCAACCAGAACGACGCGGCGTACCCGGCGCTGCTTCAGACCCAGGGCGACACGACCCTGGGCGTGAAGAGCGGCGCGTGGGTCCTGCCGAACCTCGCGGTCGGCGGGGCGCTCTCCGGGCACTTCACGAGCGGCCTGGGCGCGAGCGGCGCCGCCTTCGACGCGACGAGCTTCTGGTTGCGCGGCCTCGCGACGGCCGACTGGGCCCGCACGGACCAGGCCCCGATTCGCCTCCTCCTCGACGTGGGCTACTACTTCGAGAACAGCGACCAGGCGACGGCCGACGCCGCCCAGCCTCTGAACAAGACCCAGGAGTGGGGCCTGCAGGTGGCGCGCTACGACCGCGTCACGGTCGGGCTCGGCCTCGAGGCGCCCGTCAACGAGTGGGTCAGCCCCTTCCTCGAGTACAGGGTCGACGTGCCGCTCCAGGTGGAGCTGACCCGCCGCGCGGATCTGAAGGACGACTTCACCTTCGGCGCGGTGCCCCATGCCCTGACACCGGGCGTCCGGTTCTTTCCAGTGCCCTCGCTCTCCGTCGACGCTGCCGTTCGGATCGGGCTCTCCGACAAGGCGTACCTGGGCGTGCCCGCCACGCCGCCGTACCTCGTCGTCGCGGGCGTGGGCTACGCCTTCGAGCCTCAGGGCCGCGCGGCGCCTCCGCCCCCGCCGCCGCCGGTGTCCGCGCCCGCGCCGACCGGCACCGTCCGGGGTCGGGTCCTCGCGGGCGATCCGCCGCCCGCCGACATCTTCGTCGAGTACCCGGGCGCGAACCGCACGGCCCAGGTCACCAGTCGCGACGGTCGCTTCGAGAGCTACGACTTCGCGCCGGGCAAGGTGAAGGTCCGCGCCCGCGCCGCGCGCTACCTGGCGCGCGAGGTCGAGGTCGAGGTGGCCGCCGGCAAGGCGACCGCCGTCGAGATCAAGCTCGACCCCGATCCGAGCCAGGCCGTCGGCACGCTGGTGGTGCAGGTCGCAGGCCCGAGCGGCTCGGTCGCGGGCACCGTGCTCGTGCCCGCGGACAGTGCGTCCGGTCAGGCCGAGGTGCGCGCCGAGGTGCGCGCCGGCGAGCCCTTCAAGGGAGAGCTCAAGCCGGGCACCTACAAGGTCACGGCGCTCTCGCCGGGCCTGCGGTCACGCACGATGGAGGTCACCGTCCAGGGCGGGCAGACCGCGAACCTCCGCATCGCCCTCGAGAAGGGCGGGGCGTCGCGCGCGACCATTCAAGGCAAACGCATCGGCCTCTCGGCCGTGGTGAAGTTCGAGGACGGCAAAGCGACGCTGAGCCCGAGCAGCGAGCCGCTCCTGGACGACGTGGCCGACGTGATGCGGTCCAATCCGCAGGTCGAGAAGGTGCTCGTCGCCGGACACACCGACGGGCGCGGCGACGAGGCGCTGAACAAGCGCCTCAGCGAGGACCGCGCGCGCGCCGTGGTCGACTACCTGGTCTCCCGGGGCGTGGATCGAAACCGCCTCGCGACCCGCGGCTACGGCGCCGACAAGCCGCTCGCCCCCAACGCGACACGCAAGGGTCAAGACAAGAACCGGCGTGTGGAGTTCATCATCCTGGAGCAGAGCCGATGAAGACGCTTTGGCACACGTGGCCGCTCGCGCTCCTCGCGCTTCTGAGCCTGGTGGGGTGTGGCCGCAGCGGCCTCGACTGTGCCGCGTCCGGCGACTGCCCCTCGGACCGCGTCTGCGTCGACCGGGAGTGCCTCGGCGGCGACCCGTGTGTCGTCGGGCTTTGCCCCTCGGGCTTCTACTGCGTGGAGAACCTCGTCTGTGTTGCGGCCGAAGAGGTCGGCTCGCCTTGCCCCGACACGGGCACGTGCGCGAACGGGGAGGCCTGCGTGGACGGCCTCTGCCCGCCGCTGCCCCCGGACGCCTTTTTTCCCGACTTCGGAGTGCGCGACGCCGGGCCCGGGCCCGACATGTCCGTCCCGGTGGTGTGCGCCTTGGACGAAAACTGCGCGCCGGGGGAGATTTGCCTCGACGCCCAGTGCACCCCGGGGTGCCGCGAAGATGCGGCCTGCGGCGCCGGTGAAATCTGCGACAGGGCGCGCAATGTCTGTGTGGTGGGGTGCCGCGACCGCGAGGCGTGCCCCGCCGGCGAGGACTGCGTGGAGCAGCGCTGCGTTCAGTGCCTTCGGGACGCCGAGTGCAACGTCGGCTTCGTCTGCGACGACGACGGTCGATGCCGCCCCGTGGGCGAGTGTGGCGGCGACCTCGACTGCCCGCCGGACACACTCTGTCTGGGTGGGGCGTGCCAGCCCGCCGAGTGCCGCGGCACGAACGACTGCCCCCTCGGCTTCGAGTGCGTGAACTTCCAGTGCCTCGACACCCGCTGTCGCGAAGACGCCGAGTGTCCGCGAGGCCAGGTCTGCGACCTCGGCGAGTGCACCCCGGCCCCGGCCTGTCGTTTCGACGCGGACTGCCGCCCGGGCTTCCTGTGCGAGGGCGGGCTGTGCCGGTCCGCCCCCGACTGCCGCGTCGACGGCGACTGCGCGCCCGGGGAGACCTGCCTCGAGGGCATCTGCCGTGTGCTCGAGCGGTGCGAGTTCGACGAAGACTGCGCGCCCGGCGAGCTCTGCCGGGGCGGCCTCTGCATCCCCACGACCTGCCGGGTCGACGCCGATTGCGGCTTCCTGGAGACCTGCGAGGACGGCGTGTGTGTCGATGCACCCGAGTGTCTCGACGACGGCGACTGCGGGCGAGGGCAGGGCTGTTTCGACGGCGTGTGCGGGCCCAAGGACGAGTGTCAGGGCCCCCAGGACTGCCCCCTCGGCACACTCTGTGTCGACGGGACCTGCGTGGACTCGTCCTGCGGCATGGTCGAGGCGTGCCCGCGGGGCTTCGCGTGTGTCGACAACACCTGTCTCCCGACGGGCTGCGAGGCCGGCGTGGAGTGTCCCCCCGGCGCCGAGTGCGTCGACGACGTGTGCACCGCGACGCCCTGTGTCGCCGATGCCGAGTGTGCCATCGGCCAGTGGTGCCGCGACGACGTGTGCACGGCCATCCCCTGCGCCACCGACCTGAACTGCCCCCCCGGGGCCGAGTGCCGCGGCGGACTCTGTTTCGCCCCGCCCCGCTGCGAGAACGACGACGCGTGCGGTCCCGGCGAGCGGTGCATCGACGCGGTCTGCCTGCCCATCGGCTGCATCGAGGACCGTGAGTGCGCGGACGACGAGCAGTGCGAGCTCGGCCGGTGCGTTGCGGCGGTGTGTGTCGAGGACCGGGACTGCGGCGTCGAGGCGCTGTGCCTCGGCGGTCGCTGTGTGCCCGACCTGACGTGTCGCGTGGACGCGGACTGCCTGGTCGAGGGCCTCATCTGCACGGACGGCCGCTGCCGTGCCGGCGAAGAGTGTGAGGTGGACGACGACTGCCCAGGCACCGAGTGTGTTTTCGGTCGGTGCATCCCGTTGCCGCCGCCGGAGTGCGTCCGCGACGTGGACTGCGGTCGGGGCCTCATCTGCCAGTTCGGCTTCTGCCTGCCCGGCGAGCCGGGGTGCGACAGCGACGGGCAGTGCGGCGACGGTTTCGTTTGTCTCGACGGCCGTTGCACACCCTCGGAGTGTGTCGTGGACGCCCAGTGCCCCGCCGGCCAGATCTGCGACCGCGCCAGCGGCCTGTGTCTCGACGCCCCCGAGTGCCTCGGCGACGGGGACTGCGGACGCGGCGAGCGCTGCGCCGAGGGCACGTGTGTCTTTGCCGGCGAGTGCCGTCGCAACGTGGACTGCCCCGCGGACTTCACGTGCACCGACTTTGTGTGTGTGCCTCCCGCCGCGTGCGGACCCGAGAACCCGTGCCCGGCCGGCGAGACCTGCCGCGACGCCTTCTGCGTACCCGCGGGTGGGTGCCGGGTCGACGCCGATTGTGGCGCGGGCAATGTCTGCGTCGAGGGCGAATGTCGTCGCGAGATCGAGTGTACGGACGACGACGAGTGCGCGGCCGGTGAGGTCTGCCGCGGCGCGGCGTGTGTCTTCACCGGAGAGTGCCGCCGGGACGACGACTGCCCCAACGGCCTGACCTGCGAGGACTTCCGCTGCACGAGCCCGCCCCCGGAGTGTGTCGAGAACGCCGACTGCGGTCGCGGGTTCCGCTGCGCGCGGGGCGAGTGTGTTTTTGCCGGCGAGTGCGAGGTGGACGCCGACTGCGGCCAGGGGCGTGTCTGCCTGGACGCGATCTGCGTGGTGCCCGGCGGATGCGCGGACGGCGCGCCGTGCCCCCCGGGCCTGGAGTGTGTCGAGGGCGCCTGCGTCTCTCAGGGCGAGTGCGAGAGCAGCATCGATTGCCCGATCCGCTTCTCGTGTGTGGACGCCGAGTGTGTCGAGAGCGGCCGCTGTGAGCGAGACCCGGACTGCCCGCAAGGTCAGGTCTGCGACCCGTTCACGCGTCGCTGCACGATCCCCGTCGAGTGCAACGTGTCGGCGGACTGCCCGGACGGCCGCCGTTGCATCGGTGGGACGTGTGTGGACGCCGCGCCCTGCCGCGACGACGCCGACTGCCCGGCCGACCAGTTCTGCGGCCCCGAGACGCGCCTCTGCCGACCGCGGCCCGACTGCTTCGCGGACGCCGAGTGCGAGGCCAACGAGCGATGCGACAACGGCACCTGTCAGCCGGTGGTCTGCCGCCGCGACGCGGACTGCGTGGGGGGCTTCTCCTGCGCGGGTGGGCGCTGCATCCCGCCCTTCTTCTGCCGCGTACAGCAGGACTGCCCGCTCGAAGAGAACGTCTGCGACAACGGGGTGTGTGTCACGCCGAACGGCTGCTTGAACGACGCCGATTGCCCCCAGGACCAGGCCTGCATCGTCGGGGTGTGCACCTTCCTGCCGCCGCCGGAGTGTGAGCGCGACGCCGATTGCGGCCGCGGCCTCGTCTGCGACTTCGGCTCGTGCCAGCGCCCGGAGCCGTGCCGGGTGGACGCCCAGTGCGCGGCGGGTCTGGTGTGCATCCAAGGCACCTGCACCGTGCCGCCGAGCTGCCGTGGTGACGGGGATTGCGGTGTGAACTTCGAGTGCGTCGACGGGACCTGCCTGCCCGCCGACGCCTGCTTCGACGACGACGCATGCGCCCAGGGCGAGATCTGCGTCGCGCGGGTGTGTGTTTCCGGGTGCCGGAACGACGCAGGCTGTGACGCGGGCGAGCGCTGTGTCGGGCGCACGTGCGAGGCCGTGCCTGCCTGCGTGAACGACGCCGAGTGCCCCGCGGGCGAGCGGTGCATCGACGGCGAGTGCCTCGCCGTGATGATGTTCTGCATGGTCGACGCGGATTGCCCGGACGGCCAGCGCTGCGACCAGGGTCAGTGTGTGCCCGCGGTGGTGTCCTGTGACGGCCGCGAGCAACGCCTGCTTCTCTTCGACGAGCCGGCGCGGGTCGACACCTCGGCGGAGGCCGACGACCACCAGGCGACGTGCGGCGGCGGGGCGCGCAGCCCCGAGGCCATCCTGGTGTTCGACTTGCCGGCGGCGGGCGCGGTCGTGATCGAAGTGACCGACGCGGACTTCGACACCGTGCTCTTCGCGCGGCTCGAGTGTGCGTCCTCCGAGACGGACCTCGGGTGCGACGACGACGGGGGCGAAGGTACGTTCTCGCGCCTCGACCTGGGGACCCTCGAGGCCGGTCGATACTTCGTGTTCCTGGAGTCCTTCGGCGGCGAGACGGGCACGGCGACGGTGCAGGCCACCTACACGCCCGAGGGCGCGTGCCGAGACGCCCGCGACTGCGGCGGTTTCCCTTGTGTTTCAGGGGTTTGCCAGCGGGGCGAGTGCCTCGCCGACGCGGAGTGTGGGGCGGGCCGAATCTGCCGCGCCAACGTGTGTGTCGACGGGCTTCGTTGCCGCGTCGACGCCGACTGCGGTGCGGGCGCCCTGTGTACGAACCGCGAGTGCGGACCAGCGCAGTGCGCCGTGGACCTGGACTGCCCCGCGGGCGACCTGTGCCAGGGTGGTCGGTGCGAGGCGGCGCAGTGCCTGCGCGACAACGACTGCCGGCGCACCGAGCGCTGTGTCGGCGGCCGTTGCCAGGGAGACGCCTGCGAAGCGGACGGCGACTGTGGGGTGACCCAGATCTGCGACCAGCGGGTGTGCGTCGAGCCCGAGTGCCTGCGGGACGGGGACTGCGGCGAGGGCTTCACCTGCGCCGACGGCCGCTGCCGCCTCCGCGCCGACTTCTGCGAGCGCGACCTCGACTGCGCCGCGGACGCGATCTGCGAGGGCACCCAGTGCGTGAACCCCGACGGGCGCTGTGCCGAGGTCGACGCCTGCGACCCCGGCTCCGCGTGCGTCGGCGGCAGCTGCGTCGCGCCGGTCGCCTGCGTCAACAACCGGGACTGCCGACGCCTCGCGCAGGTCTTCACCTGTGTGGACGGGCAGTGTCAGGCGCCGAACGTGCAGTGCGCCCGCAACGCCGACTGCGCCGACGGCGCGAGCTGCGTCTTCGGCTTCTGCGCGCCCATTCGCAGCCCCGAGTGCGTCCGCGACGGCGACTGCGGCCCCGCCGAGCTCTGCGACGCCGAGCGCTGCGTGCTCGCGCCCTGAAGCGGCGCGCCGCTCAGCCCACGGGGGTCAGGCGCCGGTAGACCTCTTCGACGAGGGTCCGCACCTGGCCGAG
>JBMOFP010000120.1:0-19378 GCA_049318805.1 Bradymonadia bacterium | reverse complement strand
TCTGGAAGACGTCGAGCACCGCGATGAGGTTGAAGCTCTGGAAGATGAAGCCCAGACGCTGCAGGCGCAGGTTCGTGAGCCCCGTCTCCTTCATCTTGGCGGTGTCGTGTCCGTCCACCTCGACCTGGCCTCGCGTGGCCGTGTCAACGCAGCCGATCAGGTTGAGCAGCGTGGTCTTGCCGCTGCCGGAGGGCCCGGCGATCGCCATGAACTCCCCACGCGCGACCTGCATCGTCACGCCGCGCACGGCGGAGACGACGGTATGACCCAGGGGATAGTCCTTGAAGACGTCGGTCAGGGCGACGATGGGGCCGTCGGCGGGCTGCTGCACGAACCTGGTCCTTTCCGTGGGCGCTGCGCGGGCCTGCGCCTGAGCGTTTTGCGGCCGTAAGGTGCGCTCGCGTCTGCACGATGTCCACCCTCGAAGCTCCGCCGGACCCGTGGCCTGTGCCCGTCACACAACCGCAACCTTTGCGTCGAACTGCCGTGAGCGGTATTTGAGAGTCGTGAGGTCTCGGTCGAAAGTGAGGCGAGTGACGATGGCATTTCTGGACGTGCGCGGTGTGGTCTGCGGTCTGCTCCTGGTCGCGTGTGGCGGCGGTGGTGGCGGCGGCGGTGGCGGCGGTGGCGGGGCCGGCGGCGATGGCGGCTCGCCCGGCGCTGATGCGGGGCCGACGGGCGGTACACCCCCGACCGGTGGGGATACGCCCCAAGGCGGCACACCCGTAGGGGGAGACGCGCCCGTGGGCGGCGATCCGCCGGTGGGCGGCGAAGGCCCGGTGGGCGGCGAAGGCCCGGTGGGCGGCGAAGGCCCCGTCGGCGGCGAGGGCCCCGTCGGCGGCGAGGGCCCCGTGGGCGGCGACGTACCGGTCGGCGGCGACGTACCGGTCGGCGGCGACGCACCCGTGGGCGGCGACGTGCCGGTCGGCGGCGACGTGCCCGTCGGCGGGTCGGTGCCCACCGGAGATCCCCTCGACTGCGCCTTGACCTGCCTCTCTTTCGAAGAGGACTGCCGCGACGCGTTGGACTACGTGGGCCCGTGCGACCGGGTCTGCGAGGCGATCAACAACGGCCTCGCGGGCGACGCTCACCCCGAGACCTACGTGCTCGCGCGCGACACCTGCCTCGAGGGCCTCGAGGCGAACGCGTGCGGCGCGCTCTACGCGTGCCTCGCCGACGACGACGACGGCATCACGGCCGTGGGCGGCGACTTCTCGTTGACCTTCGAGGGTGTCTACCTCGACGAGACCTTCGACTACGACGTGCCGTCCGCCTGGGCCGCTGTGGCCACGAAGCGCGCCGGCACCGCCGGCAACCTCGAGATCTACTTCGAGAGCGGCGGTGTCACCCAGGTCTTGTCCCTGGACGACTTCGCCGGCTTTGTGCTCGACGATCCGGACACCGCGGTCGGCGAGCGCGTGGACCTGAAGCGCGGACCGGACGAAATCTCGATGCGGATCGTCTCCATCGACGTGCTCGACTTCTCGTTGTCCGGGCCGGTTTCCTTCGACCTCGTGCTCGGGGACCCGGACTTCGAGCCCGCCCTCGCCAGCGCGCGGTTGCACGTCGAGGGTCGCCTGCGCCGTTGACCGGGCGCTGCGGTCCAGCTATGCGGCGCGACATGACCTGGCCACCTCGAAGCCGCGGAAGCGTCCTCCTGAGCCTGGGGTACGCCCTGGCGACCCTGCTGGGCGCGGCACCCGTCGCCGCCGCGGACCTGACGCCCCTGGAGCCCGCGGCGGTGTCCGCGCTGGCCGCGGTGCCGGCCGATCCCGAGCCCGAGACCCTGACCCGCGACACCCACTATTGGGTCTGCAACGAGGACGCCCTCGAGCTCTTCGAGCCCCACATTCGAGGGCTCGGCGGCACACTGGTCGGGGTCGGCACGGACCAGAACTTCGTTTTCGCGGGGTGGGCGCGCACCGAGCTTCTGGTGCTGATGGACTTCGACCAGGCCATCGGTGACCTGCACCGCGCCTACCGTGTGGCGTTCGAGGCCGCGGAGACCCCGGCCGCGTTCATCGACCAGTGGTCGAAGGCCAACGCGCCGGCCCTGCAGGCCCGCATCATCGCGACCTACCCGGATGCGGAGGTGCAACGGCGGGTGCTGCGCGCCTTCAAGACCGCGCGCGGCACGGTGCTTCGCCGATTCGAGCGCACGCTGAAGTTCATGGGCAAGAAGGGCATGCGCACCTTCCTCGATGACGCGGAGCAGTACACCCACGTGCGTCGCCTTTGGCAGACGGGGCGGGTGTCCGTTCACCGCGGGGACCTGACGAAACGCGGCACTCTGGCCGCTCTCGGGAAAGCGCTGCGGGAGCACGGCCAGACCGTGCGGGTGTTCTACCCCAGCAACGCCGAGCAGTACTTCGACTATGTGCCCGAGTACCGCGAGAACGTCCGTGCCCTGCCCGTGGACGCGCGCAGTCTCGTGATTCGCACGATCGGCTGGGGTGAGCTCTTTGGCCGCGCCGACGCGACCTATCACTACAACGTGCAGACCATGACGAACTTCGTCGAGTGGCTGGCGGACCCGCGGATGAAGCACGCCGGGCGGATGTTGCGGTTCCGCACGCCCGGCGTGGTCGAGGGCTTCTCGCAGATGACCCAGTCCCCGGGTCCGACGGCGCGGCCCGCGCGCAATCGGAACGCTACGGACGACGACATGCTCGAGCGGCCGGCGCCCTGAGAGCGGCTCAGTAGCAGAGGTTGCGGCAGTTGTCCGGGTTCGCGCGGAACCGGAGGCACGCCTCGCCCTCGTCGGCGACGAGGACCTCGCTCCATTCGACACCCGTGAGCTGCCAGACGTCGTTGATCGCGCCGCAGTCCGTCTTGCCGCCGAAGAGCAGCGCGTGGCCGCACGGGGACCAGACGAGGCTGTGGGCGTTTCGGCGCTCAGGCTGCGCGACGTCCACCGTCGCGAAGTCGGCGGGAAAGTCGCAGAAGCCGTTGGCCGGCCGCGCGAAGGCATCGCCCTCGGCCAGACTCGCCCAGGTGTCGTCGCTGGGGTCGTAGACCCACGTGTCGTTCCGGTTGCCCAGCGCCTGGTCGTCGTGGCCGCCGAAGAGCAGATATCGGTCCGCCTGCGGGTCGTGGGTGATGGTCGACCAGAAGCGCCCAGGCACGTCCGCGTCGGCGCCGTCCGCGAGCTGCGTCCACGCGAGGGACTGCAGGTCGAGCGCCCACAGGTCGGAGAAGTACCGGGCGTTGTTGCTGAAGAGGTTCTCGTCCGCCCCCCCGTAGACGATGAGGCGGTCGCGGTTCGTGTCGTAGAGCGCCGTGTGCATCAAGCGCGGGGCGGGCTTGGGGCCCGAGGTCCGCAGGCGCTCCCACGTATCGCTCGCGACCTCGTACGACCAGACCTCGTTGTCGAGCGCCACGTTCGCCGCGCTCCCGCTCGTGTTGCCGCCGAAGACGAGCACCGCGCCGCGCCGTGTGTCGAAGGCGAGGGCGTGATTCATCCGCAGCGGCGGGCCGTCCGTGAGGCTGCGCTCGCTCCAGGTGCGTGTCGCGGTGTCGAAACGCCACAGACCGTCCGCCAGCGCGTAGCCCGCGGCGCGGGTCCGCTCGCGGCCGCCGAAGACCCACATCGCCGCGTCTCCGTAGGTCGCGGCGTGTCTTCCGCGGGCCGATGGGCCGTCCGCGGCGTCGAGCGCCGCCCAGCGCCCGCACTCCGAGGCGTAGTCCCGGTAGACCCACAGCACCGACGAGAACGTGTACTCGGGGACACCGCAGTCGACCGGCACGGCCTCGTTTCCACCAAAAACGAGCATCTCCTGGCGGTCGGGATCGTAGACCGCCGCGTGCTCGTTGAGCCGCCCCGGGCGTGACGTCGGATCGTCCCCTTCACACGCGGCACCGGCGAGCGGCGCGCACTCACCGGGGGGCAGAGGGGGCGCGGCGTCGGGCACCGTGGGCTGCGCGTCGGCCGCGGGCAGGCCCGCGTCGGTCCCACCCGTGGGGGCGGCATCCGAAGCGGACGGCGTCCCGTCGGCGTCACCGGCGGCGTCGGTCTGGACGCTCGGCGTCTTGTCCTCGGTCGCGTCGGCTCCGCAGGCGCTCAGGCCCAACGAGGCGACCATCAGACCCATCGACCACTTCATCTCCGACAACATTGCGGTACGACCTCGACCTTGTCTTGCAGGCGTTCGAGCACCTCCGGCCGATCGAACTCCGGTGCGTCCGGGGCCTCGAGGTGGCAGGAGAGCTCTCCTTGCAGCGCGTCGTGCTGCTCGGGTTCGGTATCAAAGAAGATCACGGCGATGCCCGGGTAGTCGAGGGCACCCCCCTGGGCGAGCGTGAAACGATCCACGTAGCGGGCCTCGGCGAGCGTTTCGCCGTCTCGCTCGAACGTGCACACGAGGCTCCAGGTCGTCGTGCTGGACAGCCCCTGGGTCCGCAGCGCGGCCCACAGATGAAAGCCGCCCTGGGGCCCCTGGATGATGTCCAGCGACTCACCGCACGTGAGCGGGGCGAACTGGTTGAAGCCCGTGCCGAGCTCCAGGCTGGGCAAAGCGGCCTCGGCGCCGTCGGGAGGGTCCACGCCGGCGTCGTCGCGCGGCGTCTCCATCCGGGGCGGCGCGTCGACCGCGGGTGCGGCGTCGTCGTCTTCCGGCGTCGGAGACTCGGCGGCCTCGCATGCGACCGCGCCGACGAGCAGGCTGAGGGCGACGGCCGATGTTCGCCAGCCGCTCACCGAGGCGCGACGGCCGCCAGCGCCGCCGCGAGGCCCGGATCACCGGCCTTCAGTCGGCCCGAGTGACGCCATACGAGGCGCCCGGTCGCGTCATAGAGCAGCGTCACGGGGATGACCTGAGCCCCGAAGAGCTCGGTGCTCACCGCCTTGAGATCGAGAATGACGGGCAACGTCAGCGCGAGATCGCCGACGACCATCTCGACGTCGGTCTTGCGGTCGTCCTGGCTGATGGCCGCGAACTCCACACCCCGCGGCGACCACTCGACGAAGAGCGATTGCAGCACAGGGAGCTCGGCCATACAGGGCGCGCACCACGTCGCCCAGAGGTTCACGAGCACCGGCTTGCCCTGCAGCCCGCGCAGTGAAAACGGCTTGCCCTTCAGCGTCGAGCTCTCGAAGGCGGGGAGCTCCGCCCCCACCGTGAGGGGGTGGCTCGGCAGCGGACCGGGCGCACCGGGTACGACCGGCTCACCCGCGCCGATGAGGGCGAGGGCGAGCGGCGCTGCAAGGAGGAGGGCGAGGGCGCGGGATCGGGACGACATCGCGCGGAGTATCGACAACGGGGCCGAGTCGACGCAACGGGCGCGTGGCCCGCGCAGGTCGACAGCCGGCTCACGGGGCGACGTCGGGCCCTTGCGACAGCTCGATGAGCACACCGCCCGTGCCCGCCGGATGGACGAACGCGACCTGGCACCCCTTTGCGCCGGGCCGCGGCACCCGGTCGATGAGGCGGACGCCCTGCGCCGCGTAGGCGTCCAGCGCGGCCTGGATGTCGGAGACGGCGATGCAGATGTGGTGAATCCCGCCTTTGCGCTGGGCGACGAAGCGCCCGATGACACTGTCGGGGTCGGTGGGCTCGAGAAGCTCGAAGTGGCTCTCCCCCAGGCTGAAGAACGCCGTGCGGACCTTCTCGGAGGGCACGTCCTCGATGTGCTCGCAGGGCGTGCCGAGCAGCGCCTCGTACACGGGCACGAAGGTTTCGAGGCTGGGCACTGCGATGCCGAGGTGGTCGATGCGCAAGAAGTTCCGCGGTCGCAGCGCGTCCGGCAACGTGGGCGTCATGGCGTGTCCTGAGGTTTGGAGCGCAGAAAGACGAGCTCGAGCAACGGCCCACGAACCAGGCAGCCGAGGGAAAGGCGGGCCGCGGGGGCAGGGCGGAAGTGGAAGGTCTCCTGCCCGCGCTTCCAGGTTTGCTCGTTCCCGAACTCGCCGACGGCCAGCGTGAAGCCGGCGGCCTTCGCCGCCTTGGCGAGCTTGCCGACGTGGTCGTCGTTGGACTCCCCGTTGTGAAAAAGCAGCACGCCCTCTGCCCGGTCGCTCTCGGCCTCGTGCACGGTCCGCGACGCGACGAGTCGCCGCGTGCTCCCTGTCTGCACGAGGTTCGTCAGCCACGCCGGCAGCTCGGGGGGTGGGTCCGTGGCCAGGGGCTTGGCGCACTCCGGTGCGGCGTCCGGCGTGGTCGGAGCGCGCCGCCACGAGAAGTCGATCCGGTGCTCGCGGGGCGACTCCACCGGGGCCCGCAGCGGGCTGACCCGCACGTGCCATCGCAGCGTGTCTTGCTCGATGGGCTCGGGGGGCAACCCTTCGTCGGCCTTGAGCAGCCCGGCGGTGCGGAGGCCCTGGAGGAGCGTCTTCTCGACCTCGGGCGTGAGCCCGAAGAGCCGGACCTCGAGCTGGACCTCTTCGGCGTTGGGCGCCTTCTCCCAGGCGGTCTGGCGCGCATAGGTCGCTCCGGTCAGTCGGCCGCCGGCGAGCCCGCTCAGGGCCTGGAATCGTTTCGGGAGCAGGGCAGGCGCCACGACGACGGGCCGCGCCTCGAAGCGGGCGCGCCGCTCCGGCTCGGGGAGCACGGGGCCAGAATTCAACGCGGGTACACGTGAGAGGTCCGCGGGCGCCGACTCTACGGGCACAACCCTTTCAGGCGGACTCGGCCGCGCGACCACCGTGGTCGGCGTCTCGGTCGGCGGGGCCGCCGCGCTCGCGGGCGCGGCCGATGGGGTCGCCTTCGGCTCGGCAGGCTCGCTCGGCGTGCCGCACGCCGACACCAGAACACCCCACAGCGCGAGCCGCTTCACAGCAACTCCACCAACGCACGCAGCAGGTTCAGCGTCGCTCGCGCGTCTCCGAGCGCCGTGTGCCGATCCGCGGTCGCCGGCTCGATGCCGAAGTGCGCGAACGCGGCGTCCGAGCCGACGACATTGGGCGGCAAGCGGCCGGCGGCACGCAGGCCCCACAGCAACGTGTGGGTGTCGAGCGTGCGGTGACTGAAGAAGTCGGGCAGCGACCGCCCGGCCAGCCGGTAGAGGCGTCGTGTGAACGCGATGTCGAAAGCCACGTTGTGCCCCGCGCACACCCGCTTGCGCCCGCGGGCATGGGCCGCGAGCCAGGCGTCGATGCGGTCGCACGCGGCGACCGGCGCGAGGCCCGTACGCCGGATGACCTCGGGATCGAGGCGCGTGATCTCGAGAGACCGGGGCGTGACCACAATCTCCGACTCCGCGACCGTGAGGTCGAGAGGCGCCGCGCCGTCGCCGGGGACGAGCGCCAGGGTCAGAAGGCTTACGCGGTCGGGATCGAGTCCGCCCGTCTCGGTGTCGATGACGATCACGTCGTCGAGGGTGGGGGCGGCGCTTGAGACGGTCACGTGCGGGGCTCCTGGGGGACGGCGAGACGGCGGGTCTCGGCCCGGATTCGGGTACGACACAAGAGAAGGTTGCCAGAGATGATCAGCAGCATGAGGACGACGAGCACGATGACCGGCCAGAGTACGAACTCGCGCCCGGCCCCCATCGCGACCGTGAGCATCGAGAACTGGGCGTGGACCAGGATGCCGAGCGTGATGATCACGATGGACACGGTCATCCGCACCGACGGCTCCACGGCGTAGGCCCGGGACTCCGGCGGCAGGCGTCGGAAGAGCTCGGGGAGCGGCATCGAGAGCCGCTCGGGGCGCTCACGGGCCCACCGCGTCAGGCGCGTCGCAAGGAACGAGATCGCGACGGTGAGCACCGTGCCGAGCACGGGCAGGATCCAAAAGGTCTCGACGGGGCCGTACTCCACGGGCTGCCCGTCGAAGCCGAAGCGAGTCGGCACACGCGCGGGGAGGTCCCCGATCCGATGGAGCGTCGCCGCCCAGAGCGCGGTCAGCTCGCAGGCGACGGTCGCCCACAGGAAGGTCATGCTGAACGCCCGCATCTTCGGCAGCATCGATGAACGGACGGTCCGCAGGCAAGCGTTGACATCGTCCGTCCACAGGGGCACACGCCGTAGGCGATGCGATGGTCGACCATGTTGGGCCTGTGGGGCGGCGTTCTGCTCGCGGGCTGTTCGGGGGCGGCGCCGAAGCGCGCGGGCACCGGCGAGACGACGCGGGCCTCGCGCGCGCTGAACGATCTGGCCCAGGAGTTCTGGCGCGAGCAGATGCGGCACTCGCCCACCTGGGCCACGGCGCTCGGGGACCGCAGTCGGGACAATGAACTCGGGGATCCGAGCCCGTCCGAGCGAACCCGCCACGAGGGCGCGCGTCAGCAGCTGTTCGAGCGCTTGCGAATGCTCCAGGAGAGCCTCGCCCACGACCTGACGGAGCGGGAGCGTGTGACGGCGGACCTGCTGCGCTTCGAGCTGGAGACGTCGCTCGAGGTCGAGGCGCTGTGCCAGGGAGACCTCTGGGTCGTCGACCAGCTCGCCGGGCCCCAGGTCACCCTCGCGGAGCTCCCGAACTTCCACAGTGTCTCCAACGCGGCGCAGGGGCGCGCGCTCCTGGAGCGCTATCGCCGGATGGACGCGTACCTCGCGGCGCACGTCGCGAACCTCCGCGTGGGCCTCGCCGAAGGGCGGACGGCCCCGCGCATCAACGTCGATCGCGTCGTGCGCCAGCTGGACGAGCTCCTCGCGGTGCCCGCGGCGCAGAGCCCGTTCATCGTGCCCGTCTTCGCGGCGTTGGGCGAGGCGGGACCACCGAAGGGCCTCGACGACGCGTGGCGTGTGAGCCTGGTGGCGGCGGTCGAGGGTCAGATCTACGGCGGGTTTCGGGCCTACCGTGACTTCCTGAAGAACGAGCTCGCGCCGCGTGCTCGTGAGACGCCGGGGATCGTTTCCCTGCCGGGGGGCGACGTGTGTTACCGCGCGCGCATCCGCCGGGAGACCGGGCTCGAGCGCGGGCCGCGTCAGGTCCACGAGCTCGGCCTCGCCGAGGTCGCGCGGATCGAAGCCGAGATGCAGCGCATCGTGACGGCCTCGGGCGGCGACAGCCTGGCGGCGACCCTCCAGAGGCTGAGTCGGGCCCAGGGCCTGACCACCTCCGAGGCGCTGCTCGACTACAACCGTGAGCTCGTCGCGCGCGCTCAGGCCGCGCTGCCCCGGGTCTTCGGGCGATTGCCGCGCACGGTCGTCGAGCTGAAGGCCATCGAGGCCTTCCGCGAGAAAGACGCGCCCGCCGCTTACTACTACAGCGCGCCGCGAGATGGCTCTCGGCCCGCGTACTACTACGTCAACACCTACGCGCCCCAGACCCGGCTGCTCTACAAGATGGCCGCGCTGGCGTTCCACGAGGCGGTCCCCGGTCACCATCTGCAGGTCGCGTTGGCCTCTGAGAACGCGGAACTGCCTGAATTTCAACGTGAAATGGGACAGACGGCCTTCGTGGAAGGGTGGGCGTTGTACGCCGAGAGCCTGGCCGACGAGCTCGGGCTCTATCGCACCGCCGACGAGAAGCTCGGCCAGCTCAGCTACGAGATGTGGCGCGCCGTCCGGCTCGTCGTCGACACCGGCATCCACGCCCTCGGTTGGAGTCGCCAGAAGGCCATCGACTACCTCGTGGAGAAGACTGGGAACGACCGGGGTGAGAGCGAGAACGAGGTCGATCGCTACATCATCTGGCCGGGACAGGCCCTCGCGTACAAGCTCGGGCAGCTCGAGATCCTCGCTCTGCGGCAGCAAGCGGAGAAGGCCCTGGGGCCGCGCTTCGACCTGCGCGGCTTTCACGACGAGGTGCTGGGGCAGGGCGCGGTGCCGCTCCCGACCTTGCGGCGCCAGATTGAGGCGTACATCGCCGCGAGGGCCGCCGGCGCCGACTGAGGCGCGTCAGTTCAGCGAGTCGCGGTCGCGCGGCGTCTCGGTCATGTGCAGCAACGCCGAGCCGAGCGCGTCCGTCACACGCTTGAGACGCCGCGCCACACGACACTCCTCGAGCAACGCCTGACGCAGCGGCGCGGGCGCCACCGTGCACGACGCCAGCGCGTCCGCCAGGTGGGCCGGCCCACGGGTGTTCGCCAAAAGCAGGCTGAGGGCCTCGCGAGCGCGCGGCGCCGCGTCGGCCACCCGGGCCACGAGCCCCTGCAGGCGCTCCGCGAGGCCGAGGTCCTCGTCGCTCGTCTCGTCGGGCACACGCTCCACGTGAACTCGACGGAAGATCTCGGACGACGGCAGCTCCTGGATGATCCGCACCCGGTCCGTGGCCTGGAGGACCAGGTTCCAGCGCCCGTCCGGCAGGCGCTCACTCGACACGATTCGCCCCGCGCCGCAGACCGAGTGCAACGGCGGCCGCCCTTCGTAGTCCGCCTCGTAGCCGGGCTTCAGGAGGGCGACGGCCATCACCTGATGTTCGGCCATGCAGGCCTCCATCATCGCGCGATACCGCGGCTCGAAGATGTGGAGCGGCAAGGCCGTGCCCGGGAAAAGGACCACGCCGGGCAAGGGGAAGACCGGCAGGTCCACGAGAGCGGCGTCGGGCAGTGGGGCGGGGGAGGGCAACATGGGGTTCAGCCTTCAGATGCGAGCGGCCGCGGTTTGGCCGCGCAAGAGGCGTTCATGGTCCGAAACACGCGGATAATGGCCCGCAGTCGGGGCTCGTCGACGCGCACTGGAAAGCATCGGCCAGGCCCCGCTCGACGGCGCATACGAGCGTGCAGTAGTCGCGGTTCGCGAGCGAGGAGTTCCCGCCGACACAGGGCGCCAGGCGCTCGCACGCGCGCTCGCACACCGTGATGGGGCGCGCGGGGCCGTTCGCGCACAGTCCCGCGAGCGGGCCCGAGCGGCCGCCGACGCCACCGGGGGCGAGTAGACTCTCGACCAGGGCCGACAGGCCCTCGGCGTCACACGGAACGTCGGGACCGGCGTACGCCGGGACCTGGGCCTCGGGCAGGTCACCCACGGCGACGGATTGCTCACAGGTCAGGCGCATCCACCAGGAGAGTCCGGCGCGTACGTCGGCGACGGCGGCGCACTCGGCCTCGACACAGCTCGAGACGCGCTCGCCGAAGCCGATGCACGCCTCGACGGGCGGTGGGGGGAAAGGCACGCACAGCTCCGCGAGGTCGCGGGACAGGGACTTGAGCCCGACGAGACCCTCGCTGCAACGGTCCGGGGTTCGGTCGGGCTCGGACGGAAAGAGCGCGTCGAAGTCCGCCACGAACACACAGAGCCGGCGACACGCGACCTCGAGGTCCTCCTCTTCGCCCGGGCCGATGGCGAGGCACTGGGTGTCGTCGGGCGCCGCGGCGCAGGCCGCGAGCCATCCGCAAACGGAGGCGCACTCGGCGGGGGAGGGCGGCAGGGCGGCGTCCGGCTCAGGGGCTTCGGGGGCCGCGTCCAATCGGCCCGACACGGTCGAATCCGGCCTGGAGCCTGGTCCCTGCGCCGCGCTCGAGCCCCCGTCGTCACACCCGAACGCGAGCGCCAGCACGCCCACCGCACAGACGCGGAGGAACGCCCACGGGCACCTCACGCGCGGTCGCCCGGGCGGAACACCGAGTACACCGCCGAGCCCGTCGCGATGGGGAGTGTGTCGGGGCCCGGACGCCCGCAGAAGATGCGCACGGAGGCGACCCCCACCCGGTTGCCCATCCGGACGACCGTGCCCTCGGCGTAGAGGTCCTCCCCGGCGCCCGGGCGCAAGTAGTCCACGCGCATGTCCACGGTGCCGAGCCGGTCCGTGTCTCGCGAAAGACGGGTGAAGCAGGCCGTGCCGCCGGCGGTGTCGACGAGCATCGCGGTCACGCCCCCGTGGACGGACGGCCGAAACGGGTCGCCGATCAGCTCCGGCCGCCACGGCAAACGGAGCACGCACAGGCCCGCCTCGAGCGTCTCGATCTTCACGCCGAGATACGCGTTGAAGGGCACGCCGTTCTCCATGAATTCACGGACACGCTCTGGGGACATCGGGGGGGGGATTCGCGACATGGCGACCTCCGCATATCGCACACTACGGGGCTCGCGCCACCGCCTCCGTTCGTTCAAACTGGCGTCGGGAGGGTGACACCCATGAGACGACTCTTTTGGACCGGGGCGGTGGCTGCGGCGGCGTGGGCCTGCGACACGGACGGCGCGGGCGTGGGGGGCTCGACGGATACCGGCACGGACGGCGTGCAAATCGACGCGGAGGGCCTCGTCGGCGGCGGGAACGCCGACGTTTCGCCGACCGCGGGCACGATCCCCGTCGCCGACGAGGGTCCTCCGGGCGGCAGCACCGGCGGCGCACAACCTACGGACGCCGCGGTTGTAGACGCCCGCGACCCCGTCGACGTCTTCGACCCGGACGTGCTTCTGCCCGACGCCGAAAGCAAGGACGCGCTGGCGCCCGTCGACGTGCCCTCGACCGTGGGGGACCTCGCCGTCGAGGTGGACGGTCCCCCCGTGGGCACGCCCTGCGTCGTCGCGGAGGACTGCGGGGACGCGCAAGAGTGCGCCGCGGGCGCCTGTGAAGACGTCTCGCCGGTCTGCTTCGAGGGCGAGCTGCGGATCGTCGGCGGCGTCGAGCGGGTCTCGGGTCGTGTCGAGGTGTGTCACGCGGGCCAGTGGGGCACGGTCTGCGACGTGGGTGTGGGGGTCGAGGAGGCCGCGGTCGTTTGCGCGGCGCTCGGCTTGCCGACCGCCGGGGCCGCGGTGCTCCCCGACGTGCCTTTCGGGCCGGGTGTCGGCCGCATCTGGGTCTCCGGCTTCGATTGCATCGGCGACGAGCTGAACCCCCGCAATTGTCCAGGCTTCGTCTTTGGCCCGGGCGGGTGTACCCACGAAGACGACCTCAGCATCGAGTGCATCGAGCCCGACGAGGTCTGCAACGGCCTCGACGACGACGGCGACGGTCAAATCGACGACGGTGCGCCCGGGGGCGGAGAGCCGTGCAACACCGCGCTCCTCGGTAAGTGTTCGACGGGCGTGACCGCTTGCCGCGACGGGCGCATTCAGTGTGTGGCGCTGTCCCTGCCGACGCCCGAAACCTGCAACGGGCTGGACGACAACTGTGATGGACAGGTCGACGATGGCACCGAGGGCGCGGGTGTGCCTTGCGCGACCGGGGGCGCCGGCGAGTGCGCTGCCGGGGTGACGGTGTGTGCCGACGCATCGCTGGTGTGTCAGCCCGTCGGTCTCGCCGCCGAGGAGACGTGTAATGGGCGCGACGACGACTGCGACGGGAGCGCCGACGAGGCCGCGCCCGGCGCCGGCGTGCCCTGCGACAGCGGACGCGCGGGTCTGTGCGGGCCCGGCCTCACGGTCTGTGATGCCGGCGCACCGGCCTGTGTGGCCGAGGTCGCGCCCGATGCGGAGGCCTGCAACGGTCTCGACGACGACTGCGACGGCACCACCGACGAAGAGGTGCCCGACGGTGGAGACTGCGACACCGGACTGCTCGGTGTGTGTTCGAGCGGCGCATCGATCTGCTTCGATGGGCGCACCATCTGCGTCGGTTTGGCGCAGCGCGGGGATGAGGTCTGCAATGGCCTCGACGACGACTGCGACGGCGCCGCGGACGATGGGATCCCCGAGGTCGGCGGCGTCTGCGACACTGGGGCCGCGGGGCGCTGCGCGCCGGGCACGGTCGCGTGTACGAATGGAGCTCTGGGGTGCTTTGCGAACGCGTCCCCCATCGACGAGGTCTGCAACGGCCAGGACGACGACTGCGACGGTCAGGTCGACGACGGCGCCTCGAATGGCGGCCCCTGTGACTCCGGGCAGCCCGGTGTGTGCGCGGCGGGCACGAGCTCGTGTGTGGACGGCGGCTTCGTCTGTATCGCTGCCGTGAGACCCTCGAACGAGGTGTGCAACGGGCTCGACGACGACTGCGACGGCGCGGTGGACGAAGGCGGCCCCGGGGCGGGCGTGGGCTGTGTGACCGGCCAGGCCGGCGCATGCGCGCTCGGACAGACCGTGTGCGAGAACGGCGGGATCGTGTGTCGCGGCGCCGGGGCCGTGAACGAGACCTGCAACGGGCAGGACGACGACTGTGACGGTGTGCCCGACGACGGCAACCCCCAGGGCGGGGGCGCGTGTGCCACGGGCCGGCGCGGGGTCTGTGGCCCGGGGGTCCTGCAATGCAACGCGGCGCGCCTGGACTGTGTCGGACTGGCTCAAGCCACCGACGAGTCGTGCAACGGGCTCGACGACGACTGCGACGGCGCAACCGACGACGGCGATCCGGGTGGCGGACGCGCGTGCAACTCCGGCTTGCTGGGCATCTGCGCGGCGGGCACCACGACCTGCGCGAACGGGGCCCTCCAGTGCCGCGGGGCGCAGGCCCAGGCCGAGCGCTGCGATGGCATCGACAACGACTGCGACGGCCTCGTCGACGACGACAACCCGGGCGGTGGGCTGCCCTGCAACACGGGTGTGCCTGGCGCGTGCGGGGCGGGCGTGACGGTCTGCCAGGGCGGACAGATCGCTTGCCGCCAGGTCGTGAATCCGGTCGGGGAGACCTGCAACGGCCTCGACGACGACTGCGATGGGCGGATCGACAACGGGGACCCGGGCGCGGGCGCGGCCTGCAACACGGGGAGCGCGGGCATCTGCGCCGCGGGTCTCACGGCGTGTCGCGCCGGGCGGCCCGTCTGCGTGCAGCAGCAGCAGCCGCGCGCCGAGGCGTGCAACGGGGTCGACGACGACTGCAACGGCGCGGTCGACAACGGCAATCCGGGCGGCGGTGTCGCTTGCGGCACGGGCCAGCCGGGGATCTGCGGACCAGGAACGACGGCCTGCCAGAACGGCGGCATCGCCTGCAATCAGAACCAGGGCCCGGGCGCCGAGGTGTGCAATGGCATCGACGACAACTGCAACGGCGCGGTGGACGATGGCGCGGGCTGCAATCGACGCCCGCTCTTCGCCGATGGGCCTGGCTACCCGTGCCCCACGGGCGCCGTGGACTTCGATCCGGGTGGCCCGGCGGATCCGACGAGCCGCGACCAGGCGTTGCGCGCCTGCGAGGCGTGTTACGGCGTCGGCGCGTGCTTCGAGGAGAACGCCGACTGCGCGGGGCTCGGCTGGGGTCCGCGACCCGCGGGCGAGTACGCCTGCGGCGAGGCCTACTTCGGCTGGCAGGACGGCTGCAGCGGCTCCGACGGCCGTGCCTGGTACATCTGCAGCAGCTACACGACCTTCGGGTACTGGGGTCGGTAAGGTGGCGGCGGTGCGTCGCGTTGCGGCGCACGGCGTCGTGTCGTAGCGTCCCGCGCCGATGGCGCCGTACCGAGCTTCTCTGAGCCGCACCTGCCTTTCGGTCGCCGCGACCTCGGCGCTCGCGGGCGGCCTGTGGAGCACCGCGCACGCGAGCACGCTCGACCTGGTGGGCTACGGCGCCCGGGGCATGGCGCTCACCGGCGCCGTCGCCGCCGACGCGCGCGGCCACGAGGCGGTGTATTACAACCCGGCCGGCCTGGCGTGGAGCGATCGCCGCGCCTTCACGGTCGGCTACCAGCACCTTTCGCTCGACCTCTCGCTCAACGGCGACGCGCTCTCGCTCGATTCGGCGCCGGCCACGGTCCTGGGCTTCGAGGTGCCGCTGCCGTTCCGAGGCGCGCTGGCGAACCGGCTGGCGCTCGGCGCGGGCTTCGTGATCCCCGTAGGCAGCGTATTGCTCGCGGACGTGCCCGTGCCCGGCGAGGCGTCGTACCTGCTGCTCGAGGACCGCGCCCAGACCGTGAGCCTGCAGCTCGCGCTCGGGGTGAGGCTGAGCGAGACCCTCGCGGTCGGGGCCGGCTTCATCGCGCTCGCGCAGCTCGGCGGCGAGATCGTGGTCGCGCCGAACGAGACGGGCCGTATCGGCTCGACGGTCAACGACGAGCTGCTGGCGGACTACGCGCCCACGCTCGGTGTGCGGTGGACGCCCGCGCCCGGCGTCTCACTCGGGACCACGTTCCGCGGCGAGTCCAAGGCGACTTTCTCGCTCCCTCTGGACGCCGATCTGGGTGAGGGTTTCCCGATTCCCGTGCCGCGCCTGGACATCTCCGGGGTCGCGCAATACGACCCGCGGCAGGTCGTCTTCGAGGTCGCGGGTCACCCCTTCGAGCCGCTCCCGCTGCGGCTCGGTGGCGGGGTCACGTGGAAGCAGTGGAGCCGCTACCCGGGCGCCATCGCGTTCACCGCCGTGCCCGATGGCTACCCCGCCCAGCCGAAGCCCGAGTTCCGCGACACCGCGGTCTGGCGGATCGGCGCGGAGCTGATCCCGGGCGAGGTCATCCCCCGCGTCGGTTTCGCCTACGAACCTACGCCCGTGCCGGCCCAACGCGGCTTACACAACGCCCTCGACAACGACCGCCTGATCTTCGGCCTGGGCCTGGGGTGGCGGCCCGAGAGCCTGCCTCTGCGGGTAGACGCGGGCGTTCAGTTGCATGAGCTTCTCGAACGCAGCTACTCGAAGCGGGCCGACCGGCTCGCTCCGTTCGGCCCGCCCGAGGAGAACCCGGGCTGGCCCAAAGTGACCCACGACGGACGCCTCTTTGCGTTCGGCCTCGAGCTGGGGATCGTGCTGTGAGGCGCGTCGTGGTCCTCGCCGCCGCGTTCGCCGCCACCCCGGCCGGTGCGAACCCCCTCGACGCGTTCGGCTTCGGACCCCGCGGCACAGCGATGGCGGGGGCCGTCGCCGCCACGGCCGACGACGTCTCCGCGACCTACTACAACCCCGCGGGGCTCGCGGCCGGGGATACGCTTCGCATCGAGCTCGGCTACACCCGTTTCGAGCCCGCGCTCGAGCTGAACGGCGCCGTGCAGGACATCGACCCCTCGGCCGGGCTGCAAGGGGGCTTCGTGCTCCCGGGGGTCATCGGCGGTCACCGTCTGGGCGTCGGCCTCGGGGTCCATCTGCCGGACGCACGCGTCACACGCCTGCGCGCGCTCCGGCAGTCCAAACCGCGGTTCGAGCTCTACGACAACCGACCCCAGCGCTTGTCCATCACCTCGGGGTTGGGCTTCGAGCTCGTGCCCGGCCTCTCCATCGGCGCGGCGCTCACGTACCTGTCGGGCACCGAGGGCACGCTCGAGGTCGGGGGCGTGGTGCACGCATCGGACGAAGAGCGCACGCGCCTCTTCAGCGGCCTGGACGTCAACCTCGAGGCCGTGCGCTACCCGAGCTTCGGTCTCCGCTACTGCCCGTCGCGCGCGTGGTGTTTCGGCGTCACCGAGCGCGAGCGATTCGAGCTCGCCCTGGACCTGGACGTCGACGTGCGTGGCCGCATCGTGAGTGGCAACGACGAGAGTGTCGTCGTCGAAGAGGGCCGTTTTTTCCTCAACTCCCGCAACGCGGACCTCTTCTCGCCCCGCCAGGTCGCGCTCGCCGTCGCGTGGAGTGGTCCGGACCACACCGTCGAGGCCGACCTGACGTGGCTCCAGTGGAGCGGCTTTCCGGGCAGCACCGCGACCATCGTCATCGACCTGGACCTGGGCACTTTCGACTACGTGGTGCCCATCCCCGATCCGCCCGGCAAACCCGGATACCACGACGTGTGGGTGCCTCGACTCGGAGGAGAGCTGCGCGCCTACGGCGACGCGGCCTCCACGAGCCTCTGGCTGCGGGGCGGCGCGTTCTTCGAGCCCTCGCCGGCCCCCGCCCAGCCTGGCCTCGGCAACTCCCTGGACGCCGACAAACTCGGTCTTTCCGCCGGGCTCGCCGTCGAATTCCCCGATCCCTGGGGTGTGTTCCCACAGCCGCTCGAGATCGGCCTCTCGGCGCTGTGGATCGGGCTCGTGGAGCGTCGCTACCAGAAGGCCTCTGCCGCCGACGGCGCGGGGGACGTGGTCGTCAGCGGGCATGTGCTCGGAGGGAGCGCGAGTGTCGATTTCCGCTTCTGAGCACGGGCGTCGAGGCCGGGTCGCGGCGGTGCTCGCCGTCGCCGTCGGCGTCGGCTGCGGCACGCTCGGCGGCGATCCGCCCACGGAGTCGGGGCTGCCGAACCGCGGCATCGTGCCGTGGACGCTCGTCGAGGTGCTGCGCGGGGCGTGGCTCTCGTCGTGGGTCTTTGCGCCGCCTGCCGAACCCACGACCCCCGGCGTCCGCGAGCCGTGCGTGCGGGTCGAGCGGGTGTCCGGGCGCGACGCGGTCGTCGTCTACGCCGCGGTTCAGCAGGACGGCGTCGGCTTCATTGGCCGTGCGACCTCGGCCGATGGGATCGGGTTCGAGGCCTTCGAGTCCGTGCTGGACGATCCCGACGCCCGGGCGCCGCACGTCGCCGTCGACACCGCGGGGCGCGCCCACCTCGTCTTTGCGTCCGGTGGTGCGGTCTTCCACACCGTCGCGGGGGCCGACGGCCGCTTCGACGCGACGCCCGAGGCGTGGGCCGAGCCGGGGGAGACCGAAGAGTTCAGCTCGCCCGCGCTCGTCTTCGACACGCAGGACACCCCGTGGCTCTACTTCACGCGCGTGGGCACCGGCGAGGACGACGGCGCGCGCATCGAGGTCCAGGCGGGCCCGCGCGGCGAGCGCACCGTGGCGCTCGCCGGCGGCACCGATTGCCGCGATCCGAAGGGCGACGAGAGCCCATGCTGGGACGTCGAGACCTCGCGGCCCGACGTGCGGCGCGCCGTCACGGCCACGGGCCGCACTGTGTACCGCATGCTCTACGCCGGAGGCCGAGGCCAGAACTCCGCCATCGGCTTCGCCGCCGCCTTCGCGCCGGACGGACCCTTCGATCGCTACGCCTTCAACCCGGTCCTCGAGGCCGACGACCGCGACTACACCGCCCCGAGCAGCGTGCCCTTCGGCGCGGGGTATCTGTTGTACGTGGGCCTGGAGGGCGCAAGGCCCGGGGTGATGCTCGCGGTGGATGTGGTTGGCGAGCCAAGTGAGCGGTGGTAGAGCGGCCCGCGTCGCCCGGCGGCGGGGTCGCTCCCATGACTTGAAGAATACGGGAGAATGCGCGGTAACGAAGGTCTACGAACTGGATGGCCTCGACTTCACCACGCTCGAGGAGCTTTCCCGGGCAATTGGCGACGTGCTGGTCCCCGGTGCCGAGTGGGTGCGCAACCTCGATGCATTCAACGACATTCTGCGCCGCGACGTCGCTCAGCCGACGGCGGCTTCGTGCTGCGGTGAGTCAACTCTGAGGTGTCGCGCGAGCGGCTGGGCTATCCGGAGACGGTGCGGCAGCTCGAGCGCCCCTTCCCACGCTGCCCCCCGACTCAACGGACGTCGGTCAGCGCGAACCTCGCGCGAGCGAGGCAAAGCAGGGGGCCCCCCCGGTTCGACTGGCTGGGCGAGATCTTCGCGGTCCACTGTGCCGGCGGCGAAGACGAGGACGACGGCGCAGTGCTGGTTCTCGAGGAGCGAAGCCCGCACCCCGGACCCACGCGCACCAGATCCCCAGGGGCTCGCCTATCCGACGACCGGGTCGCGGTGGCCGGAACCATCCACACCCGACGGCCTGGCGCAGATTGGGGCAGTATGTCTCCTGTACCCAACCCTACCAGTGTGCTCAAAAAGGG
>JBMOFP010000119.1:0-19418 GCA_049318805.1 Bradymonadia bacterium | reverse complement strand
CAATCGGGGCAGGTCGACGGCGCCATCGAAGCCTACCAACGCGCGGCCGACGCGTGTGAAGCGGCAGGGGACGTCGGGGGGGCGGGTCGAGCGCTGCGCGGGCTCGGGGACGCCGAGCGGCTCGCCCGCCTGCCGTCCGCCGAGGCCACGTACCGGCGCGCGTGTCGACTCTTCGAGTCCTCGGGCGACACTTTCCAGCTCGGGATCTGCTACACGCAGCTCGGTCGCGTCGCCCTCGACAGGCAGGCGTCCGCCAGCGCGCGGGCCGATTTTCAGCGTGCGCTGGCGTGCCTCGAGGCGTTCGATGATCCGGTTCGGCTCGGGGTCGTCAACGGTCTCCTGGCGCGGGCCGAGGACCAGCTCGGCAACCGCGAGGGGCGCAATCTGAGGCTCGAGATCGCGATGCGCCTGGACGCGCGTCGACCGCTCGTGGTGCAGGAGTGGCCCACGACGCTGGAGATTCTCGGTGAACGCATCGGGAGCGAGGGCGACGTCCCCCGCGCCCGGCGGCTTTACCTGCGCGCCGCCGAGGTGTGGCGCGCGCTGGGGCGCCCTGAAGAGGCCTCCCGGTGCGAGGGCGCGCTCCAGGGCCTCGCGACTCCGTGACCGGCGCGCCGCAGTCCGCTGGAAAATCCGAAGGATTCCGGACCGTTAGAAGACGCTGCGCAGCCCGACGCTGAGGGGCACCGACGCGATGTTCGCCGTCAGGTCTTCGCCGTAGGTCGTCGAGGTGTAGTAGCCGAGGCTCCCGAAGGCCGCGACGCTGTCGTTGAACTGCCAGCCCGCGCCAAAGGCGAAGCGGAGACTCCAGCCCAGGCGCACCCCGCCCCCGAGAGCCTCGGGCACCCCGGTCTGCTCGGTCCAGATCGTCGGTCCGAGGCCGAGCATGGCATCCAGCGTGAGTTTGTTCACCACCGGAAAGCTCATGCGCACGCGGGGGTGGAGTGACATGACGAGGCGCCGCTCATCGAGGCCGTCGGCGCCCGCCCAGACGAACATGTACTCCGCGCCGACCGCGAAGACCTTGCCGTAGAACTTGTCGAAGCCCGGCACGATCGCGACCAGGACCTGGCCATCGTCCTCGACGGCGGGGGCGCCATCGACCTCGGCTTCGACCGTATTGCTCAATCCCAGCTGGAACTCGAGAGACGCGGCGAGGGAGGCATTGGCCTTCTTCGGCTCGTCCTCCGCGGCGAGCGCGGGCGCGGTCCAGAGCAGGGCGAGGACGATGGGCGTAAATGGGGTCGTGAGACGCATCGGTCTTTCAGCTCCGGTGGAGAGGTCAGGTGTGTGCGGGCTTTGCGACCGCTTCTACCAGTAGAGACGCGGTCACAGAAATCGCCATTCACGTCGAGGGGCGGGCCTGTGCGCCCGACGTGGGGTGCTTAAGGTCGAGGAGACACGAAATCACGACGAAAACGGAGTCAGCCATGAACCCGAACAAGTGGACGAACGCATTGAGGGAAGCGGTGGCTTTCGCGTTCGACGAGGGCCGGAAGGACGGGGTGCCCGAGCTCCTGCCGGAGCATCTGCTGCGGGCTCTCGTCGCGCCCGATGAGAGCGTCGTTCGCTCGATCCTGCGCAGCGCGAAGGTCGAGCCCGCGAGCCTCGTGAAGCTGGTCGACGCCGCGGTCGCGCGACTCCCGAAGGTCAAGGGCGACGTGCGGGTCGGTGAGAGCGCGTCGCTCGTGAAGGCGTTCGACGCGGCCGACGAAGAGGCCCGGCGTATGGGGGACGAGTACGTTTCCCCGGAGCACCTTCTGCTCGCCTTCAGCGACCAGCGCGAGGGCGTCGGCGCGCTGATGGCCCGCGCGGGCCTGACCCGCGAGACGCTGCTCGCGGCGCTGCGTGCGGTGCGCGGTAATACCCGGGTCACCGATCCGGAGCCCGAGGGCAAGTACGACGTCCTGCGCAAGTACACCCGCGACCTCACGGAGCTCGCATCTCGCGGCAAGCTCGATCCCGTGATTGGCCGCGACGAGGAGGTCCGGCGCGTCATGCAGGTGCTCCAGCGGCGGTCGAAGAACAACCCGGTGCTCATCGGAGAGCCCGGCGTCGGCAAGACCGCGATCGTCGAGGGCCTCGCGCAGCGGATCGCCGCGAACGATGTGCCCGAGGGCCTGCGTGGTCGCCGTCTGCTCAGCCTCGATCTGGGCGCGCTGATCGCCGGCGCCAAGTACAGGGGAGAGTTCGAGGAGCGCCTCAAGTCGGTGCTCAAGGAGGTCGGGAGCGCCGAGGGGCAGGTCGTGCTCTTCATCGACGAGCTTCACACGCTGGTCGGCGCGGGCGCCGCCGAGGGCGCCATGGACGCCTCGAACATGCTGAAGCCCGCCCTCGCGCGAGGCGAGCTGCGATGTATCGGCGCCACGACGCTCAACGAGTATCGCAAACACATCGAGAAGGACGGCGCCTTGGAGCGTCGTTTTCAGCCGGTCTTCGTCGGCGAGCCGAGCCTGCCGGACACCATCTCGATCCTGCGCGGCCTGAAAGAGAAGTACGAGGTCCACCACGGCATCCGGATTCAGGATGGCGCGCTCGTGGCCGCCGCGAAGCTCTCGAACCGGTACCTGCCCGACCGGCAGCTCCCGGACAAGGCGATCGATCTCATGGACGAAGCGGCCAGCCGGATCCGCATTCAGCTCGACAGTCGCCCCACGGAGATCGACGACGTCGAGCGGCGTGTCGCGTCCCTCGAGATCGAGCTCGTGTCGCTTCGCCAGGAGAAGGACGAGGCCTCACACAAGCGTGTGCAGGGCATCGAGGCCGAGCTCGTCGGACTGCGAGAGAAGAGCGCCGAGATGCAGGCGCGTTGGCAGTCCGAGAAGGCCGCTCTGCAGATCGCGAGCGGTCTACGAGAGCAGCTCGAACAGATCGGCGGCGAGGAGGAACGACTGCGACAGATGCTGCCGACCGTCGTCGAGTACCAGGCGCGCGAGCGGATGTACCAGCGGGCCGGGGAGCTGCAGGCCCAACGGTTGCGGCTGCAACGCGACCTCGCCGAGGCCGACGCCGCCCACGCGGCGGGGGGCGAGGGCGGGGGATTTCTGCGACAGGAGGTGACCGCCGATGACATCGCCGCCGTCGTGGCGCGGTGGACGGGTATCCCCGTCGAAAAGATGCTGGAGGGCGAGCTGGCACGCCTCACGGGCATGGAAGATCGCCTGCATGCGCGTGTGGTCGGCCAGGAGGCCGCCGTCGAGGCCGTCGCCAACGCGGTGCGCCGCTCCCGCTCGGGCCTCTCGGACCCGAATCGACCCATCGGGAGCTTCCTCTTCCTCGGTCCGACCGGGGTCGGCAAGACAGAGCTCGCCCGCACCCTGGCGGAGTTCCTCTTCGACGACGAGCGCGCGCTCGTGCGCATCGACATGTCGGAATACATGGAGAAACACAGCGTCTCGAGGCTGATCGGCGCGCCGCCGGGCTACGTCGGCTACGACGAAGGCGGGCAATTGACCGAAGCCGTTCGGCGCCGACCCTACGCCGTGGTGCTCCTCGACGAGATCGAGAAGGCCCACCCGGACGTCTTCAACGTCCTGCTCCAGGTCTTGGATGATGGTCGCCTCACGGATGGCCAGGGCCGAACCGTGGACTTCCGCAACGCCGTCATCATCATGACCAGCAACCTCGGCAGCGAGCACATCCAGGCGCAGGACGTCGGCCGCGCGGAGATCGAACGGCGGGTGATGGAGGTCGTGCGGGCGACCTTCCGGCCCGAGCTGCTCAACCGCATCGACGACGTGCTGGTTTTCGAACGTCTCGACCGTCGACACCTCGACCAGATCGTCGACCTTCAGCTCGAGCGCTTTCGAAAGCGCCTGGCCGAACGTGCGCTCACGCTCGACCTGACCGATGAGGCACGGGGGCTCCTCTCGGAGCGCGGCTACGACCCCATCTACGGTGCCCGACCCTTGAAGCGCGCGATCCAGAACCTCCTGGAGAACCCGCTCGCGCTCTCCTTGATTCAGGGCGCCTTCCCCGAAGGCTCGACCATCCGCGCGACCCGCGACGGCGAGAAGCTCGCGTTTCAGCGCGTCTGAGCGCCCGCGTCCACGGACGCCGGACCGCGCTGATGCTGGGCGCACTCCGAACGGCAGTCGTTTTCGATGGCCCACGGCGCCCGCGCCTCCATCTGGCGGCTCTGCACGCACGCCGAGACGCACGGCGACCGCTGCTCGGGCGGCGCGGGGGCTGAACTCGCGCAGCCTCCGAGGGTGACGAGCGCCGCGCACCGGAGTCGGCGCGCGAACCGCTTCACGTCAGCGCGCGATGATGCGGAAGTCTCCGCGCGTGTCGACGAAGGCCGAGCCGGACGGCTCGACCTGTTCGGGCATGGAGGACTCGGTCGTCGCGAGCCCGAGCGGCTGCGCCAGCAACGCACGCAGCCAGGTGCGGACATCCCAGCTCACGAAGAGCGTGTGCGCGTCGGGGCCGATCTCGACCTCGCCCGCATAGAACTCGAAGGCCCGCTCAGAGGTGACGTAGATGGTCTCGCTTTGGGCGGTTCTCTCGGTCTTCGAACGCGTGCCGGCCGGCTCTGCCGGGCTCGGGGTGGGGTCGGCGTTCGGCGGCGTCATGGCGGGGGCGTCGTCACGCGACTCGGCGTCGCCGGGCTCATCGGCCGGGCTGGGCGTGGGGTCGGCCGGGCTGGGCGTCGGGTCGGCCGGGCTGGGCGTCGGGTCGGCCGGGCTGGGCGTGGGGTCTGCCGGGCTGGGCGTGGGGTCTGCCGGGCTGGGCGTGGGGTCTGCCGGGCTGGGCGTCGGGTCCGCCGGGCTCGGAGTGGGATCGTCGGTCTTGCCGAGCGACGCCGACCGGTAGCCGCCCTCGACCTCGACCGAAGGCGCCTCGGCCTCGGGACGCACGCGGACGAGCACCCGGAAGGTCCCCGGCCCGAGAAGCTGGAGGTCGCCCTCGGGCCGCAGGGTCGAGGCGTAGCCCTCATTGAAGTCGTAGCGGACGTGGACCGCGTCCCCGCTCGCGAACGTGTCCGAGTTCGTCGGGATGAGGAAGACCTCGGCGTCGAACTGCAGCGACGTCACCACGAGGCGGTCGTAAACGTCGCTCATCCCGATGAGTTCGAGCGTGGGCTGGATGACGAGCGCGCCCTCGCGGGCTTCGTCGGACGCGGTCGCACCGGAGCCTGAAGCCGGGGCCGAGGGCGTGATGGACGGCTCCTCGGCACAGCCCGGGAGGGCCGCCACCAGAAGTCCCAGCAGTAGAAGACGAGACGCCTTCATCCCTCACCCGCATCACGTTTGAGATCGCTCAACACAGGAATCGCATGAATGATCTGTGAAAGTCGAGGTCTTTTCATGCCCAAACGCTCTGCGGCGCGCGTGATATTCCCCCCGGAGGCCTTCAGGGCCCGAGCGATGGCCTCGACCTCGATGCGCTTCTTGAGCTCGGCCAGGCCGCCCTCCGTCTCGATGGCCCGCTCCAGCCAATCATCGTCGAAGACACCCGCGCCGGGCGCGCCCAGCGGCGGACCTTCGGCGATGCGGGCGAGCTCGGCGGTCTCGGGATCGAGGACCGAGGGGGGGTCGGGGAGGTCGCTCGGAGGCAAGCGAAGAGGGACGAGGGCGGCAAAACGCGCGGGGGCCGGCGTCTCCATCGGGGGGGCCCCGGGCGACGCCCCACCCCGCTCGAGCAGCTCGGACGTGGCGAGCAGCAGGTTCTCGTCCGGTGCGCGGAAGAACGGACCCAGCTCACGGAGCTCCGAGAGCCCGATGACCTCGCCGTCCGCAAAGAGCGCGGCGCTCCGCACGACGTTCTCGAGCTCACGCACGTTGCCCGGCCAGTCGTGCTGCATGAGGCTCGCCAGGGCCTCCGCGGACATCCTCAGCCGACGCTGGTCACTCTGGGGACGGCGCGCCAGAAAACGGTCCACCAGCATCGGGATGTCGGCGCGGCGTTCGCGGAGGGGCGGGAGCTCGATGATCACGCCTCTCAAGCGGTAGTACAGGTCGGCCCGGAACTCGCCGCGGCGGACCATCTCCTCGAGATTGCGGTGGGTGGCACAGATGACACGCACGTCCACGGTCAGTGTCTCGGCACCGCCGACGCGCTCGAAGGTGCCCTCTTGAAGGACTCGCAGAAGCGCGACCTGGGTGTTCGCCGAGATGTCGCCGATCTCGTCGAGAAAGAGTGTGCCCGCGTCGGCCAGCTCGAAGCGGCCTTTCTTTCGCAGGACCGCGCCCGTGAACGCGCCCTTCTCATGGCCGAAGAGCTCGCTGAGCAACAGCGTCTCGACGAAGGCCGAGCAGTTCACCTTGACGAAGGGTCCATCGGCGCGGGGACCGTTGGCGTGGAGCGCCGAGGCGACGAGCTCTTTGCCCGTGCCGCTCTCGCCCCGGACGAGCACGATGGCGTCACTGCCGGCGACCCGATCGAGCGCGTTGAAGACCCCGTGCAGGGCGGGGGCGCGTCCGATGATTTGCGGATACCTCTCGAGCCAGTGCGGTTGCCACACGGGCGAGCGGTCTTTGCGCTCGTCGCCGGGAACGGCCTCGACCGGGACCAATGGCTGCTGGGGTGCGAGCCCGGCGCGCACGCGGCGGAGCGCGAGTCGAACGACGCGACGCTCGGGCATGTCGAGGTAGGTCTGTCGAAGCGCCCCGGGGAGGGTGGCGGCGACGCTCTCAATCACCTCGACCGCATCGGCGAGGGATTGGAGTGTGGCGCTCCGGTCGTGCCGGTCCCACGCGAGCTCGCCCAGGAGGAAACGGACACGCCAACGGGTCTCGCGATCGCCCGCGGCGAGGGCGGCCGTCAGCGCACGATCCGCATGACGTGCGGCGTCGTCCGCGGCACCCGTACGGAGCGCCAGCTCCGCGCGCACCAACGCGGTCCGGGCGATCAGCGAGTCGAGACCCGTGGTCCGGGGCAAGGCCTCCGCCCGGTCCAGGACCGGCTCCGCCAGGCGAGGCTCCGCGCCCCGAAGGCGACATCGTGCGAGCTGAACGAGCACGGGCAGTAGGTCGCCCGGACCCGCGAGGGTGACCTCGAGCTGGGTGATGCTCTCCGCGTAACGAGACTCCGCGTCCGCATCCTCGCCTCGCTGAGCGGCGAGGTCGCCCTCGAGCGCGAGACACTGGGCCTCGAGAGCACGCCAACGGCCCCGACGGAGGTGACCCCGGGCGATGTCGACGAGGCGGTCCGCCCGCGCGTCGTCTCCGAGGGTCAGGTAGAGCTCGGCCAGGTTCAGGGCGGTGTGGGCGGTCTGGGACAGGTTGCCCAGCTTGCGGAAGACGTCGCCGCTCTGGTGGTAGAGCTCCAGCGCGCGCGCGAAGTCCTGCCGCCGATGGTGCAAGACGGCGAGGTTGTCGAGCGCGAGACCCAGGTGGCGAAGCTCACCCGCGGCGGCCGCGAGGTCGCGGGCCTGGGCGAACCGATCGGCGGCCGCGTCGATTTCGCCGACCTGTAGGTGGACGATCCCCAGGTTGATCAGGGCGCGGGTGCGGTGTGGGCCATCGCCGCACCGGGTCGCGTCGTCCAGGTTGCGCGCGAAGGCTTCGCGCGCTTCCTCATGGCGCGACGCGCCGAGGCGCAGCTTCCCGATGGTGTTCCTCAGGTCGAGGAGCGGACCTTCGGCGTCGGGCGACGACCCGCTGGCCGCGAGGCGCTCTCCCTGCTCGCAGAGCGCCTCGCCCCGCTGGACGCGCCCGCCCATCCAGGCCGCCTCGGCGGCGAGCGCGACCCACTCGAGCGCGAGGCCGTGTGGACCTTCGCGTTCCAGCAGCTTCTCGAGGACCTGAGAGGCCTCCTCCGCGGCGCCGACGGAGAGGTGGACCCGAGCGAGGCGCAGCTCGAGCGAGACGCGGACGTCGCGTGTGCCGACCTCGAGCAAAAGCCGCTCGAGCACGGCGCGCGCCAGGGCGTGCTGGCCGGAACGCACGTGCAGGGCCGAGAGCCTGTCTTGAACCTCGAACCGCAGGGCGCCCGAGGTGCAGTCGACGATTCGCGTCAGCAGCTCGGCTGCGCGGGCGTGCGCGAAAGCGGCCTCGAGACGCTCCACCGCGGCGAGCACGAAAGGCACGGCCTCGGCTTCGTCCCCCGCGAGCAGGAAGTGCTGCGCAACCTCCTCGGCCTCGGCGCCGAGCCCGACGAGGGGCACGAGGCGCTCGGCGATTCGGCGATGCAACGCGATGTGGCGCGTCGGCTCCACGGTGGCGAGGAACGCGTCGCGGGCGTTGCTGGCGGCGAATCGAAACTTCGGCTCACCGTGCTCCAGCACGCGCTGGACCAGGCCGAGCTCGAGAAGCCTTTGGAGCACGGCCCCGGGCGAGACGTCGCTCCCCGTGAGGTCGCGCAGCTGCTCGGCGGTCACCGGTCGCGCGAGCACCGCCAGCACCTCGAGCACACGCCGCGCCGGCCCGGGCAGGTCGACGAATCGGCGTGACCAGAAGTCGCCCGGTTCGTCGGGGAGCGCACCGAAGAGTTGCTCCAGCATCGCGGGGTTGCCCGCGGTGGCGCGCATGAGCCGAGCCACGATGGGCCCGGACTGAACGAAGGCGCGAAGACCGGCTTCGTCGAGGCCGCCGAGGGCGATGTGTTCGACGGCGCGAGAAGACCGCGCGACATCGAGCAGCGGGCGCGTCGCGTCGGCCTCACGAAAGGTCAGCACGAGCAGTCCGCGGAACTCACCGCGCGGCCGGGCGTCGTCGCCGGAGGGCGAGAAGTCGAAGGCCGGGTCGGCCAGGAGGTTGTCGAGCAGGTAGCGCAAGAGCGCGAGCGTCGCGACGTCCGCCCGATGCAGGTCGTGGATGAACAGCGCCGGCGCCGGCCCCGCCGTGAGCTCGAGGACGGCGGCTCGGACGGCCTCGAAGAAGTGCAGGCGCTGCTCTTCGCCGCGAGACGACACGGGGAGGTCGCCCGGCGCAGGCAGACCCGCCAACAACGAGAGGGCACGCTCCGTGGCGCGGGTGGTGCGTCCCAACTCGGACATGGCGGTCGCGGCCTGGCCGAGGAGCTCGACCAGCGAGGCGTAGGGGCGATGGTCCGTTTGACGGCACCGACCTTCGAAGACCGGCTCGCCTGCGCTTCGGAGCTCCCGACGCAGCTCGCCCAGGAGCCGCGTCTTCCCGACGCCCGCGGGCCCGGCGAGCAGCGCGCACCGACCCCGGCCGTCCGCCTTGGCGTCCGCGTGCAAGCGTCGAAGGCGTGCAAGCTCCTGGTCGCGACCGAAGAGGGTCGATGGGCCGGACTCGCCGGTAGGGGGGCTCATGGGTCGGATCGTTTACGCGGTGGGGCGCTCGATGATACAGCCCCTGACATGTTCTGGGTCGCCGTCGCCGGCATCTTCGCCGTATTCATCTTGCCCCCCGTCGTGGCGGCGGTCGAGGGCGCGCGTACGAACGGCGGACCCCGTGACGTGGGATTCTGGGCGTTCGCGCGGCAGATGGCCGGTACGTGCCACGTGCCGTGGGGTCGCGTTGCGTCGCCGGTGGTGCGGTTTCCGTTGCGGAACGCCGAGGGCCGTGCCCGCGCCCGCCGAACCTTCCAGCGCCGCGGATGGATCGTCGAGGTCCGTGCCTACCAGCGTTTGCCCTTCGGCTTCGCCGCCCGCCTTTGCTGGCCGCCCACGCGCCCGGCCCGGTTTCGTGCGCCGGGTCTGGCCGCGCTCGACCTCGAGCTCGACGACGACGCGACCGTCCTGGGCGCCTCGATGGAGACGAACGACGAGCGCCTCTTGCGGTGGCTGCTCCGGCACGCCGAGACACGCCGAGCGCTCGACGCGTTGCCCGCCGAGAGCCAGGCGGATGCGCTCGAGGTCTCGCTCATGGGGTCGGTGATCGTCATGCGCGCGACGGTCGCGGCCAATGTGAGCGCGGGTGAGGCGATCGAGTCCGTGGGACCGTCCCTCGTCGACGCCCTGCGGCGTCTGTCCGATGACCTCGGTGATCTGGCGATCGCGCTGGAGGAAGCCGGTGAGCCGCTGTCGCTGAAGTCCCTCTGCGGAGCCTGCGGCGCGCGGCTCGGTCACGATCCCTGGAGATGCCCTGGATGTGGCGGTGAAGCCCATCGAGGCTGTCGTGAGATGGCCGGCGGCTGCACGAGTCCCCGGTGCGCAGAGGCGCCGGATGCGGCGTCCGGCGTGCTCTCATGAGGGCGACGACACTGCTCGTGCTCGCGCTCTCGTCGAGCGCCCTGATGCCCGCCTGCGACGTGCCCGGTGAGCCCCTGGGCATCGAGGGCGCGACGCTTCTGGAGATTCGCGCCGAGCTGCCCTTCGAGACGGCCCTCCCGCCGTCGGGCTCCACGTCGAACGACCAGGACGTGCTGCTGCCGTTCACCGTCCCCTTGCCGGTGGACGTGCCGACCTCGCTCGAACTGCGCGGGCGGAAGAAGGATGCCCGGCGCCTGCGGGAGTACCGCGACAAGATCGTCGCGATTGTCCTCGACTCGGTCGAGTACGAGGTGCGGGATCCGAACCGTCTGCCGGTGCAAGTGGATCCGGTGTCCGTCTACGTCGCGCCGTTCGGCACGCTCGTTCCGAACGCCGAGGCGCGTGAAATCGGGACCACAGCGGTCATCGAGCCGTTCGAGGTCGTTCCGTGGCGCGCGCTCGAGCTGCGTGGAACGGGGCTGTCCGATGGCTCGGAGTACCTCGATGAGCTCAACTTCACCCTCATCTTCGACGGCGTCCTGCGTGTGCCCCGGGGCACCGCCGTTCCCGGTGGCGCCCTCAAGGCGCGCATCCGTTTGCGATTGCATGCGCGCCTCGACCTCGCTGGCTGAGTGTGGTCGGGCCGCCACCGTGGCCCGACGCTTGGGAATCCTGGGCGCGCTCGCGCTCATGGCGTGCGGCGCCGAGAACGACCAGGGCGCGCTGGCCGGGGCGCTGCAGGTGCCGGGTTGCATCGAGTCGTCGGACGCCGAGTGCCGACGCGCGCCCACGGAGGCCTGCGCGCCCTTCGACCTGGGCTTCGGCTTCTTCGCGGTCGAGGTCCTGGGCGAGCGGGTCGTGGTCAGGATGCAAACCGACGGCCTCGACGTCGCACACATCGACGGGCTTCACCTGGCCTTCGACGATCTGGCGACGCTGAAGTCCGGGCTCGGCAAGGTGATCGGCCTCGGAGACGACGGCCCGGGCAGGGCCTCGCTGCTCCTCTTCGACCGGTGTCCGGAGGCGAACTCGGCCATGGAGGTCACGGGCGAGGTCGTCTTCACGCACTTCGGGGTCCAGAAGGGCGACCGGGTCGCAGGGCGATTCACGTCGCTCGTCATCACGGACGCACGCGACGGCGAGGCGCTCGGCGCGCTGACCGGCACCTTCGATTTCACGGTGCGGCGTGGGCCTCCTTACCAACGTTTCGCAGGGCGATGAGCGTTCGACCGGGGGACGAACTCGAACTCGAACTCGAGGACCCGTCGTTCGGAGGCACCTGCGTCGCGCACGCGCCCGACGGCCGCGTCATCCTCGTCTCGGGTGGCGCCCCGGGGGATCGCGCGCTCGTTCGGATCACGCGTGGGGAGAGGCGCCACGCCTACGGGGTCGTCGAGCGGCTCCAGCGCGGGGGCGACGGTCGGATGCCAGCCTTTTGCCCGGTCCAGGCCGAGTGCGGTGGCTGCCCCTGGCAGGTGGTGCGGCCCGAACGCCAAGCGCAGGTCCTCGAGCGCCACGTACGGCACGTCGTGGAACGCGCGCTGAAAACGAGTCGGCGCGCCCCACCCACGTGGCTGCCGATCTGGACGGAGGGCGCCTCGGAGACGCCGCGCGGCTGGCGTTCGACCGCGCGCTTGCACGTTCAGGGCGGACGTCTGGGCTACTACGCGCCGGGCTCGCGGACGCTGATCGCACCGGACGCGTGTGCGGTGCTCGCGCCGCCCCTCGACCAGGTCTTCGCGCGGGTCTCGTCGACCCTGGCGCTCGCTGGGCTCGAAGCGCTGCGCGGCGTCGCTCGGCTCACGGGTTCGCCGTCGAGTGAGAGCGGCACCGTCGATCTGGAGCTGCACGGCGAGGGGGAGCGAGGGCGTGTCGACGCCGAGACGCTCACGCGGACGCAGAGCTGGGCGCGGCATCTGGTGGGTCTGGGCGGAGCGGTCCACGGCGTGCGCCTTCGAGTCGCGGCGCAGGTCTGGACGTGGGGGACCTGCACCGACCTTCTGGGCGAGGAGAGTGTTCCGCACCCAACGGGGACCTTCGTGCAAGCGCACCAGCGGGGATGGCGGTCTTTGGTGCCCGAGGTCGTCGCGTGGATGGGTCCACCGGGCGCCCTGGGGGCGCTCGAGCTCTTCGCCGGGAGCGGTGGCTTCACCTTCGCGTTGGCGACCGCGGGCTGGCGTGTGACGACCGTGGAGCGGGACGCCGAGGCGGCCGCGCGCCTCGCCGCGGAGGCCGCGCGTCGGGGGGCCGCGATCGAGGCGCGTGTCGGCGAGGCCGCGGAGAACCTCGTGGGTCGCCATGACGCCGTGCTTTTGGACCCGCCCCGCGCGGGGGCCCAAGACGTCGTCGAGGCGCTCCCGCGGTCGACCGGTGTCGTCGTCTACGTCTCTTGTGATCCGGCGACGCTGGCACGGGACACGGAGGTGCTCGTCCGTCGGGGTTGGCGATTGGACCGTGTTCGCGCGTGGGACCTCTTTCCGCACACGGGTCACGTGGAGATCGTGAGTCGCTTCGTCCATTGACGCTGGTCCGGGCGCGGGTCTAGGGTCCGCGCCGGAGGTGCTCCCTTGGCGCGCGACCCACTCTGGCTCGACTTCGAGGTCCGAGGTTTCCAGCAGGACCCGGAGACGAACCAGCCCATCCTCGTGCTCGAGGAGTCTCAGGGCCGCTTCCTGCTGCCGATCTGGATCGGCGTGCCCGAGGCGGGCGCGATCGCCGCGCACCTCGGTGGGCACGTGATGCCGCGACCGATGACCCACGACCTCTTGCGCATGAGCCTCGAAGCGCTCGGGGCGCGGGTGACGCGTGTCGAGGTGCGGGCGGTCGAGGAGGGGACCTTCTTCGCGGACCTGGTCCTCACGGACGCTTCTGGGCTCGAACACCGTCTCGACTGTCGACCGTCCGACGGCATCGCGGTCGCGCTCCGGGCAGACGCGCTCATTCGTGTCTCGGGCGACGTACTGGATGCCGCCACACCGATTCTGGTCGAGGAGCCTCGGCCCGAGACTCTGGCGCTGCGCGCCGTCGCGGCCGACGACGTCGCGGGTCGCGTGGAGCTCGGCGAGGCGCTGGCACGGACCGAGCCGCAGGAGTTCGGTAAGTTCACCGCGTGAGTCCGGGCGTCGAGGTGCCCTCGCGTCTGCGCCGGTGGGGCGCCCCGCTCTTGCCGGCCGCCGTGATCTTCATGCTCTCTCATCGTGCCGGCAGCGACTATCCGAGCGTCGACCTGCCGGGACTCGACAAGGTCGTCCACGTCGCTCTCTACACCCCCCTCGGGTACACGCTCCACCTCGCGACGGGCGGGCTCATGGGCCGCACGCTCCTCCTCGGCGGGCTCTACGGACTCTCCGACGAGTGGCACCAATCCTTCGTGCCCTCGCGCGAGTCGTCCGCCGGGGACGTGGCCGCCGATCTCGTCGGCGTGGGTCTCGGCGCGTGGCTCAGGCGCCGTAGAACTACGCATTCGCGGGCCATTGCTGCGCGGGGTACCGGTGTGATGGAGTGATGCGCGTGTGGTCGATCGTTTTCCAGCGTGCGCGTGCGCGGGTCCTCATCGGGCTCGCCCTCGTCGGCACTCTGGCGCTGCTCCTGCCGCAGGCCACGAGCCCGCGCCTGTGGATAGGGGCGGCGCTGATGATGCTGGTGCCGTGGTTGGTTCTGGGTCGCTCTGACCGCTTGCGCCGCGAAGGCTGGCTCGAGACCTTGCGCGGGGCACGGCGTTCGTGGCGCTGGTGCCTGGCGGAGCTGCTCGTGCCGGCGCTCGTCGTCGCCGCCGGGGCGGCGGTCGTGGGTGCAGGCTCGGCGGGCCCCACGGGCGCCTTGTTGGCGTGGGGTCTCTTTGTCCTCGCGGTGGCGGACCGGGCCGATCGTCGAGCGTTGCACGCCGGCGCCGCGGCGGTCCCGACCTTCGCGCTGCTTCTCGGCCTCTTCACGGCCCCGTGGCTCGCGGCGCCCGCTTTCGGGCAGGGCCTCGGGCACTGGCCCGCGACGCTCGTCTTCGGCCTCCACCCGGTCGGGGTGGCGCTCAGCACGGCCGGTCGCTCGCCCCTCCAGGACCCGTTCTTCTACACCTGGACGCTCAGCGGTACGGTCGACGCGCGACCGCTCCCGCCGAACGTGGGTCTGTTTCTGTGGATCTTCCTGGCGCTCGTGGCGGGCATCGTCGCGACGCGCGGCCTACAAAATCTGCGTCGAGGAGTCGAGTCATGAAACGTCGGTCCCCCGGTCTCGTCCCGGCCCTCTTTTTCGTGTCGCTCAGCAGCGTCCCGACTTTGTCCGCGGCCGCCCCGAGCAGCGCCCCCGCATCGGTCGCCGCTCCCGGGGCCGTGGACGCCAAGACCGTTTCCGACGCGCGTAAGGCCGTCGACCTCGGGATCGCTTTCCTGCGATCGAAGCAGGCTGAAAACGGCTCCTACGGCAACCACGTGGGCTTGACGGCGATGGTGCTCACGGCGATGGCCGAGAGCCACCGCGCTTACCGGGTCGAGGACGGTCCCTTCGTTCGGCTCGCCGCCGAGTGGCTCGTCGCGCAGCAGCGCGCCGATGGGGCCATCACCGGGGATGCGACGCCAGCGTACAACACGGCGCTGGCGATCATCGCGCTGCAGGGGCTCGATCCCGCCAAGTACAAAACGCAGATCGAGAACGGCCAGAAGTTCCTCGTCAAGGACCAGTCCGACGAGGACAAGAAGTACACGCCCACCGACAAGTACTACGGCGGCATCGGGTACGGCGGCGACGAGCGCCCGGACCTCTCGAACCTTCAGCTCGCGCTCGAGGCGCTGCAGCGGACCGGCTACGACCGAAACTCGGACGTGTGGAAGAAGGCCGAAAAGTTCCTGACGCGATGCCAGAACCGGACCGAGTCCAACGACCAGCCCTGGTCCGGGAACGACGGTGGTTTCGTGTACGAACCTGGGGACAGTAAGGCCGGCGGCACGAAGAGCTACGGCGGCATGACCTTCGCGGGGCTGAAGAGCCTCATCTTCGCCCAGGTGAAGAAGGACGACCCGCGGGTCAAGTCCGCGTGGTCGTGGGTGCAGAAGAACTACGACTTCACCCAGCACCCGGGCATGGGCACGACGACGTACTACTTCTACCTGAACACCGCGGCCGTCGCGCTCGAGGCCTTCGGCGAGCCCTACGTGCCCGACGACAAGGGGCGCAAGCGCTCCTGGGGGCAGGACCTCGGGCAGCGGCTCGTCTCGCTCCAAAAGCCGGACGGCTCCTGGATCAACGAGAACGGGAAGTACTGGGAAGACAACCCGATCCTGGTGACGGCGCGCTCCCTCATCGCGCTCAACGCGACCTTGCGAAGCGCTGGCGCGAACCAGAAGAACTGAGCTGTCCGGGTGTCGCGACTGCCCGCCGCGCTGGCCCTCGTCGTCTGCCTACCGATCCTGGTGGGCGCGGCGCCCTCGAGTCCGAGCGAGACGGCGGCGAGCGCGCCATCCGCGCCGTCCGCAGCGCCCGCGGCGCCCCTGGGGACCGTCGAGATCGGGGACCGCGGGACCCACCGCGTGCGGGTCGAGAACGTCTCGATTCACCCGACGCGCTGGATGCTCGGCGGCCCCGGCGGACGTGCGCCCGGCATCGATGGACTGCTCGACGGGCACCACACCGCGACGCTCGACCTGCAATGCACCCCGGGCACGACGCAAGCCCCGGCTCCGGCCCTGGAGCTTCGGGTCGAGCGCCGACGCACACCTGTCGAGGCGCCCCCCTTGAACTTCCCGGACGGGGCGCCGGTCGTGTGGATCGTCGGCGACGACGCCCCGCCGTCCGGCGTTGCGACCCTTCTCGCGCGCCAGGGTCCGGTGATTCGTATCCCGCCGCGGGCGTTGCCTGAACACTTCGGCGCGCTGCGCTTCGCATCTCACCTGGTGCTCGGCTCCGCGGACGCCGCGCAGCTCGGTGCGGCCCAGTGGCGGGCGGTCGCCGACGCGGCGAACGCGGGCGCCGTGGTGCTCGTGGCGCTGGGCGACGACGCCCGAGCGGACGGCCCCTGGGTGGCCGCCACCGGGGCTTCGGCCGGCGAGCCGGTCTCCCCGGGCCCGGGTCTCGTCGTCGAGGCACCGCGCGCGGTCCGGGTTCGTCCGCTGGTGTTTCGCGCAGGGGACCTGCGACCGCTGGTGGAGCTCGACGGGCACGTCTTGCTCGCGGAGCGGGTGACGGGGCTGGGCCGGTGGCGTGTGCTGGGCCTGCCCATGGATGACCTCGCGCCGGGGTCGCTCCTCGACGCCGCACTGGCGACGGTTCCTGGCGGTCCCGTGGCCCTTCTTGCGGAACAGGCCCGGAGCGCGACCACTTTGCCCCCGAATCGGCTGCCCTTCGGACCCTGGCCGTTCGTGGCGCTGGCCCTCATCGTGCCCGTGGCCGTCTCCGCGCGTCGCCTTGGAACCCGCGGTCTCTTCGCGGTCGCCGCGCTGTGGTGTGTGGGCGCGGCCGCCGTGCCGGTCGCCGGACCCGCGCTGGAGCCGCAAGGCGCGACGACCTGGATCGTCGATGGGGGGGCTCCGTCGGGGCGTTCCGTTTCACTGTGGCAAACGGAGTGGGACCACGGCGTCGGCGAGACCGTGGCCGCGGTGCTGCCGCCCGGTGACTGGTCTCTCGAATCGTCGAGCCCGGGCGGCGGGTGCCTGGTCCGGGTGGGAGAGGGGTCCTGGATCGTGCTGCGCGGCGAGCCCGGCTCGAGAACACGTGTCGTCTTGTGGCAGACGAGCGAGAGCACCGCATGGACCCCGAGCGCCGCCGCGCCGGCCCAGGACGACGGTGCCGTGGCCTACGCGCACCCGCTCGGCGGCCTGAACGTCCGCGGGCACCGCGTCGAGAGCCCGCAGCCCTGACGGGTCCGCACAGCCTGTCCTCTCGGGGTGGCTTGCGCCGTTCGCGGGCCTGTGACATGCAGACCCGGTGCTGGAGCTCGTCGGCGTATCCGTGGCAGGTGTCTCGCGGGAGCGGCTGAACCGGTGTGCCTTCTCTTTGAGGCCCGGCGAGGTGCTCGGGCTGGTCGGGGCAACCGGGGCCGGTAAATCCACCGCGCTGGCGGTGTTGGCGGGCCAACTTGCGCCCAGCCGCGGTCGGATCACGCTCGATGGCCGCGACGTGACACGCGCTGCGGAGCGCCTACGGGCCTGCGCGGGGCTTGCCGACGAAGGGGTGCCGGGCCCGCCGGAGGCCACCGTGGAGGCGTGGCTCGGACTCTGGGCGGGTCTCGACGCCGTACCGCGCGCGGCCGTCGGTGATCGGGTCTCTCAGGCCCGGACCCGCTTCGGGCTCGCGGCGCTCGGCGAGCGGTCCGTGGCGAGCCTCTCCCGCGGCGAACGGAACCGTGTCCGGTTGGCGCGTCTCTGGGTGCGTCAGCCCCGGATTTACCTGGTGGACGCCGTGGACGACGGGCTGGACGCCGAGAGCGAGCGCCTCCTCGCGGCGGCGGTCCGTGTCGCCGCCTCGGCGGGGGCGAGCGTCGTCGTCGCCGCCTCCAGAGAGCCGCTCGTCGTCGCCCTGTGCGATCGTTTCGTCGGGCTCGAGGGTGGCCAAGCGACGCGCGACGTCTCCCGCGCCGCACCCGACTTCGCCGCGCAGGTCGCCGCCGCGTGTCGGGGCGTCGCGCAGTGAGCGCGTTCGCACGCCGTGGCCTCGGGGGGCTCGCGGTCGCCGCCGCGTGGATCGGCCCCGCGCTGCTGCTGGTCGCTCGGGCTCACCGTCAGCAATGGCCGGTGCCCGAGGGCGACCCCTGGGGCACGTGGCTCGTGCCGTGGACCCTACGGGCGTGGAGTACGGCGACCACGGTGCTCGCGGTGGCGTGGCTCGCGGGGCTGCCCTTCGGTCCGAGCCGGGGGCGCGCACTGCTGCGCGCGGCGCTCGCTCCGGCCGCGATGGCGTGGGGGCTCGTGCTCATCGCCGGACTCCCGTTCTGCGTGTGGATCCTGCGCCTCGGGGTCGGGGCCGACGCCTTCGTGCCCGCACTCTACGCGGAAGCGGCGTTGCGCCTCGCGACGGGGCTGGCTCTGACAGGGCTCGTGCGTGCGTTCGCGCCGGGTGGTGTGGCGTTTGGCGCGGGGGCGCTGGCGGCCGCCTGGGGGTGGGGGTGAGCGTGGCCGAACCCGGCTCCCGGACGCTCGAGCGGGCACTGTCCGAGGCGCGAGCGCGCGACGCTTCGCGGTGTGTGGCCATCGGCGCGAGCCTGGGGGCCCTCGCGGGGGCCGTGCTGCACGCCCCCCTGGGCCTGGCAGGCGTCGTGGGCTGCATCGGACTGGGCGCGCTCGGGGCCCTCGCCCGACGCTCGAGTTTCGGCGCGCTGGCCCTCCGGGCGGACGTCGTCGGTGCGACCGACGATGCGATCGCCTGCGCCTGGGACCACCGACAGGAGGACACACCGATCCTCGTGGCCCAACGGGCGCGGGCCGTGAGGTCGCTGGGTGCGTTGCCGGCCGAGCGTGTGGTGCCTCGCCCCTCGACGGCCTGGGCGCTCGCGTGGACGCCGCTGGTCTGGACACTGTGGATGGACGGCGGCGCTCCGTCCGAGTCTCGACGACCGGACCCGGGCGAGGATGAGGCCGCGCTGGTCGCGCGGGCGCAGGCCGACGGCCCCGACGCCGCGGCCGAAGCGCCAGAGCGGTCCTTCGGCAGCGCCGTCGATCCTGAAGCGCAGACCGCCGCGGAGTCGGCCCCGCCTCCGGCGTTGCGCGCCGCACCCAGCGCGGCCGACGCGGGCGCCGAGGCCGGCGCGCCCCCTCCGGAGTCCGCGCCTCCGGTGGCGCCGTCCGTCGAGGGGTCCGGGGCGGGTCAGGAGGCGTCCGATACACTCGGGCCGTCGGCGCGTGTCCTCGAGCGCTCTACGCCCGCGCAACCGCGGCCCGAGGGGGAACGACTCATCCTGCCGCGGGGCGAGGGGCGCGCCGAGGGACTGTCCGCCGAGGCGGGGGCCGCGGCCCCGGTCCCCCGTGCTCTGCTGCCCGGAGACGACGTCTGGGCGGCCCCGGGACAGGCGCACCCGGCCCGGTGGAGCGCGGTCGTTTCGAGGTACTTCGCGCAGCCGGGCGGCGGGCGCGCTCAAGGAGACGAGCATGTCGGTGAATGACGCGGCCACAGCGGCATCCGCGCAGGCCGTGGAGCAGACGGCGGCGCGCCTGAGGGAGTCGGTCCTGAACCTGCGCGCGCAGGTCGGACGGGTCGTCGTCGGCCAGCGTCGTCTGCGTCGTCGACGGGGCAAACGAGACGACGCTCTGCAGGCCGGGCGCGACTTCTTCGATGGCGGCGAGCGCGGCGCCTTCTTTCACGGCCTGCGAATCGGGGCCGTCACTCCAGCGGTAGA
>JBMOFP010000118.1:0-19521 GCA_049318805.1 Bradymonadia bacterium | reverse complement strand
GCTCGCCGCCGCGGCCTCGAGGGTTCGCAGCGCCCACAGCGCGGTCTCTCTCAAGACCGGATCGGGATCGTCCTCCGCCACACGGCGAATGTCGGGCACGAGGCCCCGCGCGCCCAGGTTCGCCGCCACGATCAGCGCGTTGCGTCTCAAGCCTTCACCGCGCGCGCGGCGCAGCGGACTGCCCTCGAGGGCGGCGTCCAGCGCCTCGGAGGGGCTGCGGATCCACTCACCCAGGTCCGGCCACGCGTTCGTCGGGCGCCAACGTTCGGCGCTCGCCCGCGGCGCATCGCGGTTCCACGGGCACACGTCCTGGCAGATGTCGCACCCGAAGACGTGGTCCCCGAGGGACGCGCGAACCTCCTCGGGGATCGAGCCGCGGTGTTCGATGGTCCAGTAGCTGATGCACCGGCGCGCGTCGACCACACCGGGCGCGACGATGGCGCCCGTGGGGCAAGCGCGCAGGCACGCGTCGCAGGTGCCGCACCGGTCCGGATGGGCCTCGGCCGGTGTGGACGCCTCGAAGGGCTCGTCGGTGAACATCACCGCCAACGAGCCGTAGCTCCCCAGCTTGGGGTGGATCAGCATCGACGACTTGCCGATCCATCCGACCCCCGCCCGCTCCGCGAAGGCGCGCTCGAGCACCGCGCCCGTATCGATGCTCATGTACGTCCGAACCTCCGGACGCCGCGCGATGAGCCACCGCAGCACCTTGCGCAACGACTTGCGCGCCACATTGTGGTAGTCGCGGCCCCACGCGTAGGCCGCGACGCGCCCGTAAGCGCCCTCGGGGCGCGGCGGCGTCGGCGGCCGATGCGGCAGCCAGAACACCAGCGCGGAGCGGACCTCGGGCATCACGTGTCGCGGCACCAGTCGCTCTTCGGCGCGCTCTGCGAGCCACGCCATGTCTGCGTTGCGACCCTCCGCGAGCCACGCCTTCAGCGCGGCGGCGTGCGGCGCGTACCAGCCGAGTCCCACGGGCTCCACCGGCGCCACGCCGACCAGCTCGAAGCCCGCCTGGACGCTGAACGCGCGGAGGGCATCGAAGTCGATTCCGGAGGGCGAGGGCGTCACGTCGAGACGATAGCCCCGTCCGACCGCGGCTGGTAATGTTCCGGCGTGGGTGATCGCACCGGGCTGTGGCTGAGTCTTCTGGGCGTCGCGTTCGCGGGCTGCACGGAGAACTCACGGGCTCAGGCCTGCATCCCGATCGACGGTCAGGGCTGCGACGCCCCAACGGTCTGCACCCTCGATGCGGACGGCGAGCCGGTCTGCCTGACCCCGACCGCAACGGCGGGCGACGCCTTCGACCCCTGCGCTTCTCCCGACGCGTGCAGCTCGGGGCACGCCTGCATCGTGCATGATGGCCGCGCCCAGTGCCTGCGTCTGTGTGCGCCCGAAGGTGGGACAGGGGCCGAGACCTGCTCGGCGCTCGGCGAGGGTGTCCTGTGCGTTTCGGTCATCGACACGCAGCCCGAGATCGGGGTGTGCGTCGCGACGTGCGTCGATCCGACGGTCGCGGCCTGCCCAGACCTGGACGACGGCCAACCCGCGGGGTGTTGGCTGGTCGTCGGCTTCGACGTGGCGCTGTGCTCGGGCCAGCGTGGCACGGTCGCCGAGGGTGAGGCGTGCGACGCGGCCGCTCGGTGTCTCGACCCGACGCATCTCTGTGTCGACCTGGACGGAACGAACGATGCGCGCTGTAGACCGGCTGCGCCCGCCGCGGGGACGTGCGCTTCGGGCGCGCGTCGTGTCGCGGTGCCCGGCACTGCCCGCTACGGGGTCTGTGTGCCCGACTGAAGGGTCAGGTCGTGACCTCGATGCCCCACGCGCCGCGGTCGCTCGCTTCCTTCAGCCGCAGACGCGCCCGATGGAAGCGTGACTTGAGCGCCGGCAGGCTCAACCCCGTCTCGTCGGAGATGGACTGCAGCGAGAGGCCGTCGATGAAGCGGCGGGTGAACAACTCCCGATCGCCGTCGCGGAGCTCGGAGAGGAAGGCGTCGGTCAGAAGGAGGAGCTCTCGGTCACTGACCTGCTGCTCGGGCTCCGGCTCGGGCGAGACCGCCACCGGCGAGTAGATCTCCGGGGTCGGCACGAGGCGACGCTCGCGGCGGTGACGCAGCAGAGCGGTGTTGACGACGATGCGAGAGAGCCAGGACGAGAATCGGGCTTCGCCGCGGAACTGCTGGATGCGCCGCAGGACCTGCACGCAGCTCTCCTGGGTCACGTCCTCGGCGCGGACGGGGTCCCGGGTCACCTTCAGGGCGAGGTGGTACATCTGGGTGTAGTGCCGCGTGAGCAAGGTCTGCATCGCGCGGCGATCGCCCACGCAGGCGGCGGCGACGAGGTCGTTCTCTTCCTGATGCGCGGCGTCGAGGATGGGCATGGGTTCCATGAAAGCTCCGTACTGACTTTGTATAGGGTTCTATGGGCCTCGACGCCGAAGGCGCGTCGGGAGTGAGCGTTTTCAAGTCGACGAGTCGCCGCGCACGGGGCGATGAGTCAGCCCCGTTTGAGGAACTCGGCCGTTCGGCCGTTTGTTCCCGTACGCAGCTGCACTCGAACCGACCTCTCGTTTGCGTGAGGTTGAGTCTCGCCGCTTGTTTAATGTTTGTCAATGCCTCGGCGCGGCTACAGAAACCGTTCGATGGTCCGGATGATCTCGATCCGGTCGACGAGGTCCTGGATGTAGTCGAGCCGGTCGATGGGCAAGACGAGGGTCGGGGAGCGGTCGTAGCGCGAGAACCACTCCTCGTAGAGGGTGTGCAAACGTTTGATGTAGTCGAGCGGGATCTTCTGTTCCTCGGGGCGACCCCTCAGGCGAATCCGCCGCCGAACCGTGCGGACATCGGCCCTGAGATAGATCATCAGGTCGGGGGGCCGCAGGGTTCGGGTGATCGCGTCGTACATCGCACGATAGGTCTCGTGCTCCGCTGCGTTCATCAGGCCGCTGCGGTAGAGGTTGAGCGCGAAGATCTCCGCGTCCTCGTAGATTGTGCGGTCCTGAACGACCGTACCCGGGTGGTCGGACAGGGCCTGATGCAGCCGGAACTTGTGCGTCAGGAAGAACATCTGGCTGTGGAACGCCCAGCGCTTCATGTCGCCGTAGAACGGCTCGAGGAAAGGGTTCCCGGCGTTCGGTTCGTAGAACGGCGTCAGGCCGAACCTGTACTGCAGGAACTCGACGAGCGTCGATTTGCCCGCGCCGATGTTGCCGGCGACGGCGATGTACTTGCCGGGGCCGCCCACGTCAGGGCAGGCAGCGCAGCTGACCGTCCGCGGCGTCGACGCCGCAGGCCGTCCCGGCCTCACAGGTGGCCCAGGCCGGAGCGCCGGGACCACACACGTCGCCCTCGGCAAACGTGGCCGTGACCGCGAGCGCGTAGGCGCCGGAGCTCGCGCCGAAGCCGTCCACGAACACGAAGAACTCGCCGCCGGGCCAGTCGAACTCGAACTGACTCTGCACCCCGATGCCGTCGTCGTTGCAACCGACCTCCGTGGGTCCAGGCATACACGCGGGCACGCCGGCGTCGTCGCCGTCGGGCGGCGCCGCGGCGTCGACGGGGAGCGCGGCGTCGTCGACGGGTGGGACCGCGGCGTCCAGGCCCGCGTCCGCGGGGCCGGGGCCGGCATCGACCTCGGCCGGCGGCGCCTCGCAGACCCGCTCCGGAACGCAGGCCGAACGTGCGTACGCGACCGTGTCGAAGGTGCTGTCCTCGGTCGAAACCTCGACCCGTGCACGGTAGGGGAGAAACGCCGCGAAGACGGCCTCGGGCGCGCGGCTCCCTGGGCTGCAGGTCGGGCGATGCTCGTCGGGAAGCCCGTTGGTGTTGCCCTGGACGCGACCGTTGGCGGGCAGCTCGGCCTGGGGTCGGTCACAGGGGCCGACCTCGTCCGTGTCCGCCGCCGAGCCGCAACCGTCGTCCGGCGCCTCCCCGGCGTAGTCGATCCGACCATCGCCATCGTCGTCCGCGCCGTTGTTGCACGCGGGCGCCGGGTCGGGGTTGGTCTCCAGACCCGTGGTCGGGGCCGGGCAGCCGTCGTCGAAGGGGAAGTCGATCGCGCCGTCCCGATCGTTGTCGATCCCGTCCTGACACTGCGGCACGTTGAACTCGCTGCCGTCCTGCGGGGTGCCGTCACAGCCGGGATCCGCCAGGTCGACGAGGCCGTCCCGGTCGTTGTCGCAGCCGTCGAAACACACCGGGTCGTTGCCCTCGCTCGCGTCGGCGTTACAGGCGCAGCCCGGGTCGCCGTTTCGGTCGAGGAAACCGTCGCCGTCCTGGTCGTAGTCGAGCAGCGCGTCGCCGTCGTTGTCCACGCCGTCGGCGCAGGCCGCGATCTCCGTAGAATCTCCGCGCGCCACACACCCTGGATCCAGCGGGTAGTCCGTGAGTCCGTTGCCGTCATCGTCGAGCCCATTGGCGCACTCGGGGGTCAGCGCCGGATCGAGCTCGTCGGTGTCCGACTGCGTGGCGCACCCGGCGTCCACGGGCCAGTCCACCAGACCGTCCGCGTCGTCATCGACGCCGTTGCTGCATGCGGCTGCGGTACACAGACCCTCCTCGCAGGTGAGGCCGTCGGCGCACACCCAAACATCGCCGTCTCCGCAGCGGCCTCCGAGAGCGACCTTCGCGGTCGCGCGCAGGCGGAAGAGGTCCGGTGCGGTGCCGCTCTCCGAGTCGACGAAGATCCACAGCGTCGTGCCGGGCGCCTGGGGTCCCAGGTCGACGAAGGACGAGCCGTTGGGGCCTGAGCGTCGGTCGCAGCCCAGGTCCTCGGCGGCGTCGCACGCGTCGCGCACGTAGAGGATCGTCGTGGCTCGGCTGCCTCGGGTCGAGAGCTGAAGTCCAGCCAGCGGTCGCTCTTCGGTCACTCGCCACAGCAGCGGCACCTCGCGTCCCGTACCCAGCGCGCAGCTCGCCGTGAACTCGTTGCTCACGTCGTCGCCCTGCAGATTGCCCCGATGGTCCTCGACCCCGGTGATGTCCTCAGGCTCGAGGTCGGTGCACGGGTCGACCTCGGTCGGATCCGACGCGGCGATGCACGCCCGCGCGGCCGCAGGGAAGTCGGTGCGGCCGTCGCCGTCGTCGTCTTCGCCGTTGGCGCAGGCCGGCACGACCTCGGGGTCATCCTCGAGCGGGTCCTCGAAGTCGGTACAACCCGGGTCGTTCGGATAGTCGATCCGGTCGTCGGCGTCGTTGTCGACGCCATCGCGGCACAGCGCCGTGTTGAACTCGAAGAACCAGTCCGGATCACCCCGACAGCCCGGGTCTTCCAGGTCGATGAGGCCGTCCCCATCGTCGTCGATCCCGTTGCGGCAGTCGGGGGGCGGCTCCTCCGTAGGGTCCGCGGCGCTCTCGCACGAGGGGTCGTCCGGGAAGTCCGTGGCGCCGTTGAAGTCGTCGTCCTGGCCGTTGGCGCACTGGGGCGGCTCCGGCGGATCCGTCTCGTCGTCATCGGCGGGGGTCTCGCACCCTGGATCGAGGGGGTAGTCACGCTCGCCGTCGCCGTCGTCGTCGCGCCCGTTCGAGCACACCGCCGGGGTGCACGTGTCGTCGATGCAGATGGAGCCGAGTCGGCACGCCTCGAGACCGCCCGGGGGCGGACAGGCCTCGCCGTCGTCGACCTCGGCCACGAGCGTCAGGCTGTACTGACCCTGCGCATCGCGGAAGCCGTCGACGATGACGAAGTAGTCCCCGGGGGCCGGGTCCTCGTAGGCGATCACGCTCGTGCGTTCGCTCGGCCGTGCGTCGTCGTTGCACGCAACCTCGGAGGTCACGTCCCCGCAGTCCCGACGGATCGACAGGATGGTGTCGAACGTCGAGCCGAGGGTGCTGGCGCGCAGTGTCCTGTAGGCCCGTCGCAGTGTCACGAGGTGGACGGCCTCGGGCGCTTCGTTGCTCCGACACCCGGCATCCAGTTGACCCTCGCCCTCCGTCCGTCCGGTGACGTCGCGTTGCCCCGTCACGTCGCGGAAGGCCAGCGTGTCGGTGCAGACGTTGCCTTCGTTCGGATCCGTCGGGTTCGCACAGCCCGGATCCGCTTCGTCGGTCACCCCGTCCGCGTCGTCGTCCTCGCCGTTGCCGCACGCCGCGACATCGGGATCGTTCTCGTCATCGTCCTGGGGGCTGTCGCATCCCGGATCGAAGGGGTAGTCCGACGGGCCGTCGCCGTCGTCGTCGAGGGCATTCTCGCACTGCGCAAGCGGCGGCTGCGCGTCGGCGCCCGGGCCTTCGTCGAGCGCCACATCCGCACCGGGCCCCGCGTCTGTCGGGCGCTCGGCGTCTCGGTCTGGCGCCTCCGCGTCGATGGGCGACGGATCGCCCCCCACGTCGGGTTGGCCGCCTGGGGCCGCGCCGTCGGGGTCGCCGCCCGTGCCGCCCAGGTCCGCGCCGGTCGTGTCCGCGTCGACCGGGATGATCTGGACCGAAGCGCGCTGCGGCTCGTCGCACGCGAGCAACCCGAGGAGCAGTGCCGCGAGTCCGCGGCTCCGGAGTGTGATGGACATCGATCGCTCCTACAAGATCAAGGCGAGCCGCTTCGTCGTCAGCGGTCGGCGAAGAAGAACCACAGTCCGGTGCCGATGGCGACGGCCGAGGCGCCGAAGCTGGACCCGGCGGCGACCTGCCAGGTCTGGGCGCGCTGGTCCAGCTCGTTCCAGCGGGAACGTGTCTCCGCGTCGTCGCGGTCATCGACGGTGTCGTGCAGGAGGACGGCGAAAGCGCCGCCGGCCGCGGCTGCGAGTACGCCCGTCGCGAGCGCCACGTAGGCGACCGTGCGATGGTTCGGAGAGGTCGACGTCGCGGGCTGGGCCTGCGGACCGAGACCGCCGATGAGCTTGAAGTGTGCGGTCGCCGGTCGACCCGGCTCCACGAGCATGGAGCTCTGAGCCGACGAAAAACCCTCGAGCGTGACCCGAAGGAGATGCGCGCCGGACGCGAGCGGCGTCCGCAGGGGGGTGACGCCGACCGCCTCCGCGGCTTCGTCGACGTAGACCTGCGCGCCCGGCGGCTCCGAGGTCACGAGCACCTCGGGCTTGAGTCGGCGGACCGCGGTCTCGGCCGCAGCCCGCTTCTCCGGGGTCGGGTCCGTGGCGAGGTACGCCTCGAACTCCGTCAGGGCACGCTTGTGGTCCCCCAGCCGCTCGAGGATCAGGGCGCGGTTCGCGAGGATGCCGGGCTGCGGGTCGAGCGCGTACGCCTGCTCCAGGAAGACGAGCGCCCTCAGGTGGTCGCCTTGCCGAAACGCCTCGTCGGCCGCGGCCTTCAAGGGGTCGACGCGCGCGTCGGCGGCATGGACCGGGCCGGCGGCGGAAAGCGAGACCAGCGTCGCGAGGAGCGCAGCGCGCATTCGAGTCGGATGCATGGTCTCTGCCTATCACGAAGGGCGAACGCGCAGAAAGTCGCGACGCCACGGAGGCGGGGGACTAACATGCGCCGCCGTGCTGCTGGCGCTCGTCTATGCCCTCGTCGGGATAACCGGTTTGCTCGGGGTCTTCGTTCACCCCGGGTGGGCCGTCTGTGGCTACTTTGCCGCGGCCTTCGGGCGCCCGAACGAGCTCGATTGGAGCATCCACACCGCGCGCATCTCGATGCCCATGGTCGCGGCGGCCGGGATTGGGGCCGTCTTCTACTTCATGCGGCGCGGGTACCCGAAGGTCGGCTCGCTCCAGATGAAGCTCGTCACCTTGATGATCATCCACATGGCGGTGGCGGGGTGGGTCCTCGAGTCGTCCTGGGTGCAAGTGCTCGGGCACAGCCGCCCGGTGCAGTCCGCCGACCTGTGGAACAAGTTCGAGTACTACTGGAAGATGTACGTGGTGCTTTGGCTCACGAGCCGCGTCGTCATCGAGGAGGGCTGGGTCGAGCGACTTTTCGGCACGTTCGCGCTGTGCGGCGGGCTCCTCGGCGTGTGGGCGAACTACCACTACTTTGTCCTGAACACGCATCCCATCACGGGCCCGGGGCCACCCGCAGGCATCTTTGCCGGGATCTTCGAGGACCGAAACGACTTCTGCCTCTACCTCTCCATGAGCATGGTCGCCTGTTGGTACATGGCCGTGCTCTCGAAGAGCCTGTTCTGGCGGGCATTCTGGCTCGCGTTCGAGCCGTTCCTGCTGCACGCGATTTTGCTCACGGAGTCACGCGGCGGCTTGATGGGCGCGGCCCTCGGCATCGGCGTGTGCGCGTGGCGCAGCAAGTACCGTTGGTCGCTCACCGTCGGTGGCGTGGCCGGCATGGCGCTCGTCTTGCTCTTCTTCACCAACGACGCGCTCCTCGAGCGCTACGGCACCATCAAGGACTACGAGGGGGACGCGTCCGCCCTCGGGCGCTTGAACTCATGGAGCGTCGGGTGGCGCATGATGTGGGGCAATCCGCTCTTTGGGGCCGGCCTCGAGAACTACATCGACCTGTTCTACGACTACAGCGATTGGCGCCCCACCTGGACCACTCTGGAAGACGGCACACCCTGGCTCGTACAGGACGTCGAATACGAGATCAACCGCGCGCGGCAAGCGCACAATATGTGGCTCCAGCGCGGCGGAGAGACGGGTCTGGTCGGCGTGGCGATCCTGGTCTGGCTCGTCGTCTCGATTCCCCTGGCCGTGAGGCAGGCGCGCGGCTGGCTCACAGCGCTCCAGCACGCGGGTCGGATGAGCGCGGAGCGTCTCGATCGCCTGCGCAACCTGACCTACGCCATCGACGGCACGCTGCTGCCATACCTGCTCACGGGTTTCTTCCTCAGCATGGAGGACTTCGAGGGCCTCTACCTGGTCGCGGTGCTTTGCGGCGCGGTCGTGACCCTCATCCGCGCGGAGTACGACGCCGTCTTTCCGGACGGGCGCGGCGCGGGGCCGCCGGACACGCCTCAGCCCTCGAGCTCGACCTCGACCACGCCGTCCGTGACCCGCACCGGGTAGCGTACGAGGCAGACGGTGGGAAGATGGGTATGCGCGCCGGTGTCGGCGTCGAAGGCCCAGAAGTGCCACCCGCACAGCAGGCGGCCGTCCGACAGGCGGCCCACGTCCGAGAAGGGCGCGCCGCGATGCGGACACTGGTCGTCGAAGACCCGCAGCCCGGCCTCTCCGCGGAGCAAGACCAGGCGTTTGCCGTCGACCTCGAAGCCATGGAGCGCGCCGGTCGCCAGCTCGGCGTCGGGCAGGACGCGGTGCCAGCGTGTCAAGGCGCGCGCCGGCGCTCGACGCGGACGCCGACGGCCCGCGGGGCCCCGGCGATCTGCGGCTCGAGCTTCCGCAGGGTGAGGCGCACCGACGACGTTTCGAAGCGCTCCAACAGACGCACGCAGATGCGGTCGGCCAGGCGCTCGAGCAGGTGCACGCTCTCACCGGCGAGGACCTGCGTGACCTCCGTGGAGACGGCCCCGTAGTCGATCGTGTCGCGCAAGCGGTCCGAGGCCGCCGCGGACGTGGTGTCGAATCGCAGGACCAGGTCGATGGAGAAGCGACAGCCGGTCTCACGCTCGTGCGCGAACCAGCCGTGTCGCCCGTGAATCTCCAGGCCCTCGATCAGGATCTCGTCCTCGGCAACGGGCGCAGGCATCGGCGGGTGGACTCTCTGAGGGCCGGGCAGGTCGCCGGAACCTAGCCGCGCACTCCGACGTTCGTCAACGGCGCGCGCGGTTGCGGCACGGCCCGGGAGCGGCTAGCGTGCGCCCTCATGAGCGCTGCCATCGACCTGCGGACCTTCAGTTACATCGACATCCTCCAACCCCAGCTCACGGGCTTCTTGCAGACCGTGGCGACCGGGTTCCTGCCGCTCGAAGGGCAGGCCGCGCTGTTCATCGAGATCGCGCCGGGCATGTCGATCAACGCGGTGACCGACATCGCCCTCAAGCAGACCTCGACGATGCCGGGCATGCAGGTCGTCGAGCGATCCTTCGGGGTGCTGGAGCTGCACCACTTCGACCAGGGCCAGGTCCGCGCCGCCGGGGACGCGATCCTGTCGCACTACGGACTCACGGAGAACGACCGCCACGCGCCGGTGCTCCGGACGAGCGAGCGCATCACGGGGCTCGACGGCCACCAGGCGATGCTCATCAACCGGATGCGGCACGGCGACATGATCGCCCAGGGCCAGACGCTCTACATCATGGAATGCGAGCCTGCGGGGTACGCCTGCATCGCGGCCAACGAGGCCGAGAAGGCGGCGGAGGTGCGTCTCCTCGAGGTCGTGACCTTCGGGCAGTACGGGCGACTCTGGCTCGGCGGCACCGAGGCGCACATCGAAGAGGCGGAGCGCGCCATCAAGAAGTGCCTCGAGGCCATCAAGGGTCGGGCGCCCAGGAAGAAGGCGTCGTGATCGCCAGCGGCGACCTGAAGAAGGGCGTCCGCATCGAGCTCGAGGGCGCCCCCTGGGTCGTCGAGTCGGTGGCGACCCAGTCGGCGAGCGGCCGCGCGTCGAACACGCTCGTGAAGGTGCGGCTCCGCAACGTGCTCACGGGCCAGGTCTCGGACCGCTCGTTGAAGGCCGGCGACAAGTACCCCGAGCCCGACCTGCACAATCGGGACGCGCAGTTCCTCTACACGGTGCGCGACACCGAACGGTCCACGCACCACTTCATGGACACCGCGACCTTCGAGCAGTTCGAGCTCGGTGATGTCGAGGTCGGGGACGATGCGCGCTTGCTCCTCGAGAACCTCGAGGTGAGGGCGATCGAGTACCGGGGGCGTATCGTGGGCATCGCCTTGCCCGCGTACATCGAGATGAAGATCGTCGAGGTCGAGCCCGGGGCACGCGGCGACACCGCGACCGGGGGCGTGACCACCGCCGCGGTGACCGAGAACGGACTGCCGATCCAGGTCCCGCTCTTCGTCAAGGTCGGCGACCGCGTGCGCATCGACACCGCCACCCAGCAGTTCAAGGACCGCGTCGCGCGCTGAGCGCGGATTCCCCTCAAGTCGCGCCGCGCATGGTCGATGTGCGGCTCGGAGGGAAGTCACTTGGCCGTCCTGCAGTTTCCGACCGAGCCGCGCAAGTTTCGCAACCTGCGGACCTGGGCACGCGCGCAGTTCCAGCAGGAGCTCCGCCTCCCAGCCATCCAAAAAATGGGTGCGGAGACCACGGACCTCGGCATCCTGATCATGGCCTGCCGACGCTGTGGACTGCCCACGAGCACGCTCCACGCGTTCGGCGACAGCGAGCTCGAGACGACCCAGGTCGAGCTCGAAGCGTGCCTGAAGCGCCTGTGGGGCACGGAGCGCGCGGGCTGGCGCGAGGCGTACTGCGCGAACTGCAACGCGCGCGGTGACCTGCTCTACCCTGTGGTCGCGCACTTCGGGCGCGTTCTGCCGGAGTCCGGCCGCGACCTGCAGCTCGAGCTGCTCTTCGGGGACCACCGGGTCCTCCGCATCGACTACCACCGCATGGATCCGGACGGCACGACCACCGCGGTGAGCCGACCGTCCGACGAACTCGCGTTCCTGGACGTCTACCACGCGCCCCTGTCGATGCGTCGCTTCTGGAACGACTTCCTCGCGCGGAACGTGAACGCCGACGCCTTCGTCACGCGGGTCGTGCAGCCGGGCTACATCGTCGGGGTGCGGCCCTTCACGGAGTTCGAACGCGAGGCCGTGGACTTCTACGCCGGCTTCGAGCGCTGGATGGAGCGTCGCCGACGCGAGCTCGCCTACGACACCGTCGCGTTCCTGCGAGACCTGGAAGACGACGAGATCCCGCTGCCGGTCGAGGACTCGTACCACGGCTGGTTGAAGCCCTTCGCGGCCGACATCAGCGAGGCCCTCGTCGACCCGTTCATCGTGGCGGACAGCGAGTCCTTCGTCCGTGTGTTGGATGAGGTCGCGAGCCGCCGGGGCGTGCGGGTCGCCCGCGCGAGCGGCGAGGACACGCTCTTCGTCACGTTCACGGCCGGCGAGGTCCAGGTCCGCTTGAACATCGCGCCGCGCTACTTCCGCATTCTCCACAGCGGCTCCACCTTCCATCGCGGGGTCATCGACCACTTCGCGAAGGAGATCCTCGCCGTGAAGGCCGCCGGCGACCTTGCGCCGGTGCTTCGGCACCGCCTGCACGGCTACAAGGTGCGGGTGCGCGAAGGCAAGCTGCTCGAGGTGCTCGACGCCGCGGACCGGCGCCTCTTCTGCGACGATGTCGTCCGGGTCGCGACCGGTCACGCCTATCACACGGTCGAGGGGCTCGAGGAGCTCGTGCGCCGTGTGCTGCCGGGGGTCACGCTCTCGCTCGGCTGAGCGGGTGGTCGTGACTCAGGCCCGCGGCGCCAGCAGCGCGAAGTACAGCCAGACGAGGTAGTAGACCGACGAACTCGTCAGAAGCGCCGGCTCGAGGCCGCGCGTCCAGAGGCGGTCGAAAGTGCGCGCGACTGGGCGTGTCCGTAGGGTGTGCGTGTTTTCGAACGCGGCCCGCGCCGCGAGCCCGATGCGTGTCGTCGACGTCGAAGGGGCCGCGACATCGCCGAGCTGGGCAAGCCGGTGGTCGAGGTCGTTCTCGAGCCCTGTGGTCGAATCGTCGGTCGTCACGTCGGCTCCCTTCTTCATCATCGTTCTTCTCTCGCCAGGTCGCCAGCGAGCGCCGCCCGCGCACGCGACAACCGCTGGCGAAAGGCCTCGGGCGCGATGCCCACGACCGCGGCCGCGTCCGTGGGCTCGAGCCCCTGCACGACCACGAGCAGCAACGCCTCGCGCGCCGTCTCCGGGAGCCGCGCGAAGGCGCGCGCGACACGTTGGGCGGCTTCGTCCCTCTCCAGCAGCGCGTGCGGCGTGTCGACCGTCTGCGGGTCGAACAGCACCTGGCGGGTCCACTCCGCGAGCCGAGCCCCCGAGAGCCACGCGGCGCGCCGCTCGGAGCGCCAGCAGTTCCGAGCGATCGTGAAGATCCATGGGGCGAGCCGCGAGCCGGGTTCCAGGCCCGGCGACGACCGGGCAACACGCATCCAGGTGGCCTGACACAGGTCCTCGGCGAGGGCGGGGCGGCCCGTGAGATTCACCAGGTGCGCGTACACCCGCGGCGCGAAGTGGGCGTAAACGGCGTCGAAGACACGGACGTGCCCCGCCCGGAGGCCCTCCACCCAGACCGCATCCTGCTCGCGTTCATCCACGGGCGGGAGAACGCCGCAGCCCGTCCAGCGTGACAACGTTTTTTTTCTGTCACGCTCGACCCCGGCCGCGGTTCTGCCCGATGAACGTCGACCACGACGACTGCGGACGGTCCGCAGTGCCCGGGTCGATGCATCGACGCGCACGGCGCGAGAGGAGAGCTCCCATGGCATGGTTCATTCAAGCAGGCGGCGCACCCGGGCTCGTGGTGTTGGTCTTCGGGCTCGTGCTGGTGCTGAGCGCGGCGGCCTTCGCGATTCGCCCGGAGCGGAGCAAGCTCGCCCACCTCGCGGCCCTCGTGTTGGCGGTCGCCGCGTCGGGCATCGCCGGTCTGGCGATGGACCTCATCGTCGTCGGTCGGTTCCTCTCGACCGGCGAGGTCCCGGACGCGGACCTCGCGCGGACGGTGCTCTTGGGCGTGGCCGAGTCACTCTCGCCCGTGGTCTCGGCGTTCTCTCTCGTCGCGGTCGCGGGGCTCCTGGTGGCTCTCGGGCTGCGCAGGGCGTCCAACGCCGGCGCCTGAAGGGCTGAGAAACTACAGCGGCGCGGTCCACGCGAGGCGCAGCACGAACTCCCGGCTCGGTCCCGGCAACGGGGCGTGACCGCTGCGGTGGGCCTGGAGGTAGCGCTCGCCCTCGTTCAGAACGTCGAAGACCGCGAAGGCCCCGGACAGCCCTTCGAGGCCGAGGTCGTCGGCGAGCAGGTTCACGTTCCAGAGCAGGCGCGCGTCGCCGCGGGTGCCGTCGGCGCTCCGGCGCGCGCTCGTCGCCACGGCGTGGCTCGCCAGCGTGAGCTGGGCCGGTAAACGCAGCCGCCCCCCGAGCGTGCCCTTGTGACCTGCGAGCCCGAGGGGCTCTTGCGGGTACCCCGGCGCCGTGTTCTCGGCCTCGAGGGTGTGACCCGTCAGCACGTTGTTCGCGTAGGTCGCGTCGAGGGTCAATCGCTCGTACTCGACCCGCGCGATCAGCTCGAAGCCCTGGCTCCGCACCTCGCGCCCGTTCCGGTAGTTCTCGGTGTCGGCGACCGCGTCGTAGCGGAAGACGATCGGGTCGATCAGGGTGATGTCGAAGACGTTGCCGACGAACGTCCAGCTCGGATCGGCCGACCAGCCGACCTCGAGCTCGTAGGTCCGCGCGCGCTCGGGTTCGATGTCGGGGTTGAGCGCCAGGTTCTCGTAGGCGGGCGCGCGGAACGCGCTGGCGTAGAGCGCCTTCGCCCAAATCGGCCCGAAGCCCCGCATCAGGGCGATCCGCGGGACCAGCGTGGGGGCGTCGTAGGCCGTGCTCCACTCGCCGCGCGCCCCGGCCACCACGGTCAAGGGCAGCGACTCCGAGAAGACCTCACCGAAGACCGCGAGGTTCGTGGACTCGAAGGTGCGCTCGCCGTCGAACGCGTGTTGCGTGCCGAGCTGTCGTTCATCGTCCAGGCGCGCCCGGTCGTGGGCGAGGTCGACCCCCATGAGCACGTCGGTATCGAGCGTCGGGAGCCACCGGAGCTCGGCGCCACCGCTGAAGCGGTCGCTGGTTTTCGCATAGAACGTGGCCAGGTCCGCATCGTCGGCCGCCCACGGCGACTGCCGCTTGTAGGCCACGTGGGGCACGACCTGCAGTTCGGTCGTCGGGGCGAGGGTGCCGTGGGCCCGCGCGAAGAACGAGCGGAAGCCCACGGTCTCCGTGCGCTCGAGCAGCTCTCCGTAGCCTGCGCGCGTCTCGTGGCTGTAGTCGTCGAAGACCAGGGAAAGCCGCCACGGACCGTGACCGGCGTTCAGCGAGTACCAGCGAGGCGAGAGGCCGGCGTGTTCGGCCATGTCGAAGGTCCGCGGCGCCGCGCCGTTGCTCGAGGCCGTGTCCACGAAGGTCGCGTCGCTCCGAATGGCCTCGGCGACATGGGCGCTCGCCACGAGCCAGGTGTCCTCACCGCGGAGCGCAGCCGCCCCCGTGAGGCCTGCACGACTCGGGGTGGTGCCCATGGCGCCGGCGGTGGCCCGAAGCTCGAGCCCCGACAGCTCATCGACCCCCCGCGTCGTAATCCGCACGACCGCGAGCTCGGCGAAGCCGCCGTAAATCACGGAACCGGGTCCGCGCTGCACCTCGATGCGCTCCACCAAGTCCAGCGGCAGGTTCGGTCCGAGCTGCCAGGTGCCGTAGAAGGGCTCGTTCATCTCGTGCCCGTCCACCAGGAACAGCACCGTGCCCTCGGTGCCCCAGAGGCCGCGTACGCCGGGCCCGAGCGCACCCTCCACGTCGAGCGCCACATCCAGGCCCGGGACCAGGCGCAGCACGTCCACGAGGTCGCGCGCGCCCGACGCGCGAATGTCCTCGCGGGTGATGACGCTGACGATCCCTGGGGCGTCTCGAAAGCTCCGCGGCGCGCCCGAGACGACGTGCACCTGCTCTTCCGCGGCAGCGGCGCCCGCGACGCCGACGGCGCCGAGAGCCACCGTGACTTGCAAGGTCTTCATGCTCTTCATGGCTTTGCCCATGGGGGGCCAGTGACCCCAAACTGGCTGCGGACCCACGCGACGAACTGGTCCGCGTCCGGAACGACCGCCGAGTCCAGCAGAGCCGGGTCGAGCTCGAGACCCGCCTGGAACGCGTTGAATCGCCGGAGGTAGAAGGGCGTCGCGCCTCCGTGGTCCGGCGGGTGGACACACAGCACGACCCTCAGATCGACCATCGCCGGACTCGTCGCGACCGTCATGAGATGCAGCCGGCGCGCGGCGTCGAGGACGGCCGCGCGGGTCGCCGGGGGCACGTCGTCCGGCACGAAAAGCAACGTGACACGGGACCGCTCGATGCGCTGGAGGAGCGCCTCTCCGGGCTCCAGACGCAGCTCGACGACGCGGACGGCGATGCCCGGGTCCGAGGTCGTCGCGCGGCGCGCCGCGTAGCCCGTCGAACCGGTCAGCCGCGTCAGGGCCCGACGGAGACGTGCCGAGGCCGTGCCGCCGGGTTCGGGGCGAGCCGAGGTGACCACGCCGACCGCGACCAGGGTTCGGGGAGGGGCCTCCTCGGTCGTGGGGGTGAGCCGGCGCACGTAGCTCGGGAGCACAGCCAGCGCGTCCAGCAGGTGGTACGCGTTGTGTTCGACGTCGTCGAGGTCCAGGGAGGCGGGATGGCCGTGGACGACGGCGGACACGGTCATCACGGTGAGTCCACAGAAGAGGCCGACGGCGAACGCACGAGCGCGTCGCGCCAGAGACCGCCGAGCCCCCAGCTCGTCGGCACGTCGTTCCGCCTCCGCTCTCACGACCGTCGTCCCCCTCGGGCGTTCGGTGACCTGTGTGTCCAGCGGACGACGATTCGACGGCAGCCCGCGAACTCCGCGTGGCGGCGCGTCCGTTGACCCCCCCAAGGGGCGCGCTTAGGATGCGCCGCGTCATCGCACCCGTCAGGCAGGAGTCGTTCGATGGAGTTCATGAAGGAGCTGAAGCGCACCCACCGCTGCGGAGACCTCCGCGCCGCGCAGGTCGGCGAAGAGGTCGTGCTCTTCGGGTGGGTCCACGGTCGCCGGGACCACGGGGGCGTGATCTTCGTGGATTTGCGGGACCGCGGCGGGCTCACGCAGGTCTTCTTCGACCCCACGATCAGCGCGGACGCACACGGCCTCGCCGAGCAGATGCGCAGCGAGTTCGTCGTCGGCATTCGAGGGGTGGTGCGCAGCCGCGGCGCGAACGTGAACCCGAAGCTCCCCACGGGCGAGATCGAGGTCGAGGTGCGCCAGGCCACGATCTTCAACGGCGCGAAGACCCCGCCGTTCCCGATCAAGGACACCGTCGACACCAGCGAGGACCTCCGCCTCAAGTACCGCTACCTCGACCTGCGCCGACGCCCCCTCCAAGAGGCGCTCATCACGCGCTCCGCCATCAACGGGCTCACGCGCAACTACCTGCTCGAGAACGGCTTCCTCGAGCTCGAGACGCCCATCCTGACGAAGGCGACCCCCGAGGGTGCGCGTGACTACCTCGTGCCGAGCCGGGTGCACCCGGGCGAGTTCTACGCGCTGCCCCAGAGCCCCCAGCTCTTCAAGCAGATCTTCATGGTCGCCGGCTACGACCGGTACTTCCAGATCTGCCGCTGCTTCCGCGACGAGGACCTGCGCGCCGATCGCCAGCCCGAGTTCACCCAGATCGACCTCGAGATGTCCTTCGTGGAACCCGAGGACATCTTCACGATCGTCGAGGGCCTGCTGAAGCGAATCTGGAAGGAAATCAAGGGCATCGACCTCTCGCTGCCCTTCGAACGCATGTCGTACGCGACCGCCATGAGCCGCTACGGCAGCGACAAACCGGACCTGCGCTTCGGGCTCGAGATCCAGGACGTCTCGGACCTCGTGGGTGAGGTCGACTTCGGTGTTTTCAAGGACACGATCGCCGCGGGCGGCAAGGTCAAGGCCGTGCGACTCCCGGGCGGGGCGCTCAGCCGCGCCCAGATCGACGCGTTGCCCGAGGTCGTGAAGACCTACGGCGCCAAGGGTCTCGCTTGGGTGCGCCGCAAGGCCGAGGGCTGGCAGTCGCCCATCGCCAAGTTCGTTTCCGAGGCGGCGCAGGCCGAGATCAACACCCGCGTCGGCCTCGAGGTCGACGACCTCGTCTTCTTCGTCGCCGACAAAGAGAAGGTCGTGCACGAGGCCCTGGGCGCGCTCCGACTGCACCTCGCCCGCACGTGCGACCTGATCCCCGCCGACACCTACCGTTTCCTGTGGGTCACGGAGTTTCCGGCCTTCGAGTACGACGAGAAGGACGGCCGGTGGTTTGCCATGCACCACCCCTTCACCTCGCCGCGCCTCGACCACGTGGAGTACCTCGACACCGACCCGGGCAAGGTCTACGCCCGCGCCTACGACGTGGTGCTCAACGGCACGGAGCTCGGCGGCGGCAGCATCCGGATTCACGACACGGCCGTGCAGCAGAAGGTCTTCGACTTGCTCGGCCTCACGCCCGAGGAGAGCCAGCTCAAGTTCGGCTTCCTGCTCGAGGCGTTGACGTACGGCACGCCGCCCCACGGCGGCATCGCGCTCGGCATGGACCGGCTGGTCATGCTGCTCTCGGGCAGTGACAGCATTCGCGACGTGATCGCGTTCCCCAAGACCCAGCGCGCCACGGACCTCATGACGACGGCGCCGTCGAAGGTCGATCCCAAGCAGCTGGACGAGGTCCACATCCGGGTCAAGACGACTTGACGGAGCTCGACCTCATCGTCGTCGGTGGGGGAGTCAACGGCGTCGGCATCGCGCGCGACGCGGCCATGCGCGGCCTGAAGGTCGCGCTCTTCGAGCAGCACGACCTGGGCGCCGGCACGAGCGGGGCGTCCAGCGGCATGATCCACGGCGGCATCCGCTACATGGAGACGGACCGCGAGATCACCCGTCTGTCGTGCCTGGACTCGGGCTTCATCCAGGGGCTGTCGCCGCACCTGCTCTTTCGGATTCCGTTCCTGGTGCCGTTGGTCGGCGACCGTCTCTCGAGCCGAATCATGCTGGAGCTGACGTACGTCTTCTTTCAGCTCTACGACCGATTCCAGCCGCTCAAGCGCGGCAAACAATCGGCGCGGCTCGAGCGCGAGGAGCTTTTTCGTATCGAGCCCGGCGTGACGCGAGACGCCATCGGCGCCGTGACCACCGACGAGTGGGGCATCAACGTCTTCAGGTTGTGTGTGCTCAACGCGCTCGACGCCCAGGCGAGGGGGGCGCGCATCTACTTGCGCCACAAGGTCGAGCGGTTCCTGCGCGACCCGAGCGGGCGTGTCGTTGGCGTGGGCGTCCGCGACCTGCGCACGGGCCACGCCCGTGAGGTGCGCGCACGGCTCGTCTTCAACGCTGCGGGCCCGTGGGCCGAGCGCCTCGCGGGCCTCGCCGGCGCGAAGGTGAAGCTGCGCCCCGCGAAGGGCATCCACCTGGTGCTCGACCGACGCATCGTGAACTCGGCGGTCATCGCCACGGCGGTCGACAAGCGCCAGATCATGCTCCAACCCTACGGACAGGAGACCTGGATCGGCACGACCGACGACGACTACTACGGGGACCCGTCGGACGTGCAGGCGAACTACGACGAGGTCGAGTACCTGCTCCAGGCCGTGGAGCACGTGTATCCGTCCATTCGTCAGCACCGGCTCGTGCGGGCCTTCGCGGGGGTCCGGCCCACGCTCTTCGAGTACGCGGAGCTCGAAGACCGCCTGAGCCGCGAGCACCGGGTCTACACCCACGAGGCCGAGGGCGCCGCGGGGCTGGTGAGCATCGCGGGCGGCAAGCTCGCGTCCTACCGCCACATGGCCGAGGAGGGCGTCGACGTGGTCTGCGCCCAGCTCGGCCACAATGCGCGCTGTCAAACGCACAGCGTGCCCCTGCCGGGTGGGGAGGCCACCGTCGACGTGGGCGCGTTCGCGCGGCGCACGGGCCTGGATGCCTACGCCGCCGCGCGGCTGGTGCACCGCCACGGG
>JBMOFP010000117.1:0-19757 GCA_049318805.1 Bradymonadia bacterium | reverse complement strand
CGAAACAGTCGATTTCCCGGCGTCGAAGTGTCTTGACCGAGGGGGTACAGTACAGCAGAGCGCAGCCATCAGCGTCGCCCGGGTGTTCGGCGCACAATTGGGAATCCGCTCGAGGACGCGGTGCGACGTACGCGCATGCTCCAAGGCCAACGGGCCCTCGCCGCGCGCGAGATGGAGACGAGCCTTCAGGTCGTGGGCCCGAGCGATCATGGGCGGCGGCGCCTGCGTGTGCGCACACAGCGCGTTGGCGACCTCCAGAGCCTCGTCGGCGGCCCCCGGCAGGCCCACAGCCCAGCGGAGTAGGCATCGGGTCGTTCGATAGAGGCCAAGGCCCAGCGCCTCGTGGAGCCCAAAGAGCTCCGCCCTCGCCTCCCAACCCTCGAGCGCGCGCTCGGGCGCACCGAGCTCGACCCACGTCTCCGTCTCTCCGAACGCGAGCGCCAAACGCTCCGTGCGCACATCTCCTGCAGCCTGGCTCCCGGCGATGGTCTCCTGCGCGCGACGCAGAACCGTCCACGGATCAGGGTCGTAGTGCCATCCCGCGTGCGTCTCGGCCATCCACAACAGGCGATCGACGTTCGGGTCCAAGGGGCGCGCCTGGTCACACGCCCACCGCAACCTGTCGAGGACAGGGCGGGTGGCGCTCGGTGGTACACCCTGCACCATCAGCACGACCATCCACGACAAGGACTCCGCATAGACCACGCGAGCGTCGGGGTCCGGGTCATGGGAGACGAGGGCATGAATCAGATGAGGGAACTGTTCGACCCAGGCAGGCGGACCGAAGATACACCCCGAGAAGGCGCCGAGAAGGGTGCGTACCCATGCGCGGCTGCCCGGCCGTAGGTGGGGCAACGCACGCTGTGCGGCTGGATAGACCCGCTCGAGCGCGCCCGCATAGAAGTGGGTGACACTCTCGTAGGCGTGCAATCGCGCCTGGGTGGCGACGGTCGGATTGCAGGCGAGCCCGCGGGCGACCGACTGCAACGCACGTTCGGTCATGAAGGTGTCGAGCGCCTCCTCGGCGGCCCGCGTGTGATACTCGGCGGCGCGCGACAGGTCCGCGCCCAACTCGAAGTGACCGGCGATGACACTGGAGTCGGGCTCTCCGTGCCTCTCGAGGAAGTCCGCGGCCCGCAAGTGACCCAACCGGGTCTCATCCTCGGAGAGCAGGGCGTAGGCCGCGTCCCGGACGAGCGCATGGCGGAAGTGCAGGAGTGCGGGCTCGTCGCGCACCTCGATGACCTCGTCGTCCTGCAGCGCGGTCAGCGAGGCCTCGAGCGCGGCCGCATCGGGCGGGAGCCCGAGCAACGCCGCCACGCCCGACGCTCGAAAACTCTGGCCGAAGACACTGGCGGCCTTGAGCGCGCGCCGCGCACCCGCCTCGAATCGCCCGATGCGTGCCTGAAGCATCGCCGTCACCGTGGCCGAGCCTTCCCCGGACTGGCCCTCCGCGGCCGCACGGATCAGCTCCTCCAGGAAGAGGGCGTTGCCGGCGGACTGTTCCACGAGGCGCTGCAGGACATCGGGCGCCAGATGGGGACCGAGGGCGAGCTCCGCCAAACGGCTGCATGCGCGCCGGCTCAGCCCCTTGAGTGCGATCTCCTGGGGCCCGTGGGCCTGCCAAAGACGCGGAAACCGCTCCTTGACCTCGGGTCGTGCAAGCGCCAACACAAAGAATGGGGCATCGGCGAGGGCGCGCAGGGCCTGGTCCAACACGGTGACACTGAGAGGGTCCGCCCACTGCAGGTCGTCCGTGATGAAAACGACGGGGCGGTCGCCGCACTCCGCCTGGAGCCAGTCGAGGAAGGCGCGCGCGATGCGGTCCCGCAAGATGCGCGGGTCCGCGCGGGCGGCGAGGAGCATCGCGTTCGCCTCCGTAGGCGCGTCGATCCCGGCCGCTTCTCCGAGAAAGACCGCCACGCGCTCGGCGTCGGCCGGCGCGAGGCTCGATGGCAGACTCGCCCTGAGTCGCTCCCAAACGGCATGCGCTCCAGCGACGGTGGAGCGCTCCGCCCCGCCTCGCCCGCCACCGCAGCGTCGTCGTACGGCATCGCCGAGGAGCCCGTAAGACGCCCCGGCGTTCATGAGCTCGGCCGCACCGCTGAGTATGAGCGGGGCGTCCGCGTGGGCCGCGAGCCTTCGCTGAAACTCGTGCCGAAGACGAGACTTGCCCACGCCGGGCGACGCCGTGACGAGGGCGACTCGAGCGCACCCCTCGTCCACGCTGGTCCTGAAGAGCGCGTCGAGATGCGCCAGCTCCGCCTCGCGGCCGACACAGGGCGTCGGTTTGCCGAGCAGGGGGCGGCTTGCGTCCATCTCACGCTCGGCGACCAGGAGATGCTCGCCATCGGGGCGCAGGGTCTGGGCGAAGCGTCCATCGAGAAGCTGCGCGCTGAGTGCGTCGAGAAATACGCCGGGTTCTTCGGGGAGAGGCCGGGCCGCGCGGTCCAGGGCTTCGCCGACGGGGGCACGCGCGTGCAGTGTGCCTCGGCCCGTCGCCACCGAAATCACGGCCTCGGGCCATCGCTCTCGGATGAGCAGCGCGGCGTAGGCGGCCCGCGCGGCCTGGTCGCGCGGGCTCTCGAGCGGAGAGACCGTGACGACGAGGCTCGTGTCCACGAGGAAGTCGACCGAGACGCCGAGCGCGTCCAGTGCGCCCCCGAGTGAGCTGCGCGCGGCGTCGTCGAAGAAGTCCTCGCTCGAGGCCGTGGGGGTGTCTCCGCGCACGCCCGTTGAAGGCACCCGCGCCAGGACCACGCTGATCAGACCGCGCTCGGTCTCGGCGAACGTGCCGATGCCCGGGGCGAGGGCCGAAAGGGTCGGTGCGCTCGCCGACACGGAGCGGTCGTCCGGCGGCTCGAGGTGATTGAGGGCCTCTAGCAGGCTGCTGAAAAAGCAGCCTGCCCGGGCCAGGACGGCCCGGCGGAATCACCGAGGCTTTGAAAAAGCCGAATGATTCCGGGAGTGAAGCCGAATTCACTTCGGCGGAGCGGGGCTGAAAAAGTCCATGGACGGACTTTTTCAGCGTCCTGCTAGAAAGGCGGCGGCGTCCGGCCAACGGGCGTGGGGATCCTTGGCGAGCAACCGCAGGAGCAAATGGTTCAGTGCGACCGAGACGTCCGGGCGTCGAATGTGGACGGGCGGCGGCTCATCGAAGAGGACGCGTCCGAGCGCTGCCGCGGGATGGCTCGCGGCGAACGGCGTCTCGTTGGTCAAGCAACGATACAGGACACACCCCAGTGAAAAGAGGTCGGCCGCCGGGGTCAACGCGCGCTGGCTGCGCGCTTGCTCCGGCGCCATGTACCCGAGGGTGCCGACGATGGCGCCCGTTTGAGTCAGTGCGCGCGTCGCGTCCTCGGGTCGAGCGATGCCGAAGTCGAGCACCTTGACCTGGGCGACCTCGCCGCCGACCAGAAAGAGGTTCGTGGGCTTCAGGTCGCGGTGAATCACCCCCTGCGTGTGGGCGGCCGCCAGTCCGCTCGCTACGCCCTCGAGGAGCGCGCGACAGGCGTCGAGACTCAGCGCACCCGCGCGCAGGTGGTCCTCGAGGTCATGACCGTCGAGCCACTCCATCGCCAGATAGAAGGTCCCCGCGGTCGATTGGCCGTGCGCGACGTACGCGACGATGTTCGGGTGACGAAGCTGCGCCAGAAGGCGCCCTTCGCGCAGGAATCGCTCGCCCGCGTCGGGGCTGGTCTCGAGGAGGAGCTTGAGCGCGACCGTGGCGTTTGTCTCGAGGTCGAGGGCGCGGTACACGACCCCCATGCCCCCCCGACCGGCAAGCCGCTCGATCTCGAAGCGGTCGGCGATCTTGGTGCCGGGTGGGAGGGTGGGGTCGGACATCGAAGCTCCTCGGCCGAGGACGATACTCCCGCCGAGGCGACCCAGAAACCCTTTGTGCCCCAACGGCGCTAGACGGAAGCCGCGATCTGCCAGCCCACGTGGCCCAGGCGCATCGGACCGTCCAGCAGGGTGAGGTGCACCTCGGCCTGAGCCGTGAGCGGTGTCTGCAGAGTGATCTGCAACATCGCCGGCGAGGAGAGTCCGTTCGGGAACACGCCTGCGAGCAACGTCTCCTTGCCCGTCGCGCTCGTGGTCGTGACCCGCAGCTTCGTGGGGTCGAGCGCGACCGCCGTCAGGATGGACGCGGGCAACGCGCCCTCCACCAGCAGCGTCACCGCGGTTCCCACGGGAAGGCCCTGCCAGCTCAGCACCAGCTCGAGCGGGCGCCCGAAGTCGAAGGGGGCTTCGAGCAAAAAGGGCAGCGCGTCGATGACGCCGACCGGGACCCGAGCGACGGTTTGGAACGCGACGTTGTTCTCGTACTGGAGCAGATACGCGCGCGCGGCCGCATCGCCGTAGGTTTCGAGGCGCGGCGCGGGATCGCCCGGCGCATCGACGACCGCGACGATGGACGCCGTCCCCAGCATGATGGGATCGACTTCGCGGCCATGGATCGTGAGGGGGGCGGCCCTTGCGGTGAAGGTTCCGCCGCCCTTGCCCGAGCTCGGGCTCGCGGCGTCTGGTGGGACGTCGCCGGTCACCCAGCCCTGGACGGATTCGAACCGCGGGAAGGTGCTCGGGACCAGAAGGCCGAGTCGAAGCTGCGCGCCGCTTTGCAGAACGCCGCCGTCCCTGCGCAGGACACTCGCCGAGAGGTCGTACTGATTGGCCGAGACGGAGAAGGTTCCGCGCACCGAGGGGGTGTCACCGCGGGGACCGAGCGTGGCGGCCTCACCCACGTCACCGGTCCAGCGTTCGACGAAGACATCCGGACTGAGCGCCAGTGTGTCTCGAAGAATGCGCCGCAGGTCCGGGATCTGCCCGACCTTCGGGCTTTCGGCGGTCGCGTCGGCCACCACCGGCGCCCCGGCGGTTTCCAGGGCCAGTCTCGCCGCCGGACCGAGCGCCGGGCCCCCATGCGCATCGATCAGCGCAGACTGCAAGGTTGCGACGGCCGCCGCGATCTGCGCCGCGGCTCCGGAGGTGCCCCCGAAGCTGTCCGTGTAGACCTGGGGACCCGACGAGGTCGGATCTCCACCGGGCGCGACCAGGGACGCCCCCCAGCCGTACGTCCGCACCCGCGCGCCGAAGTTCGAGCCCGATGCCAGGCCGAAGTGCGAGACGACGTGACCTCGAGGCCCGAGCTGCGGATCGGCGGCTCCGACGAGGATCGAGCCCGAGTCGACGCCGAGGTCGTAGCCATCGAGGTCCACCCCGCCGTTGCCCGCAGCGGCCACGACGACGATGCCGAGCGAGACCGCGTGGGCGATCAGGCTGTGCAGAACCGGATCGGACTCCAGGGGCAAGAGGACGCCCGGATCGGCTTCGGAGGTGCGGTGCCACCGTTGGGCCTCGATGAGGAGCACGTCCCCCGGTCGAAGGAAGCGCGTTTCCGACCCGTCCAGCGCGGTGACGGTCGCGTGCAGGGCCGTGTACAGCGCCAGAGACGGCTGGAACGTCGCCACGCGTGTGTCGGCCAGAGCGGCCGGCGCGGCGTCCGCCACACCCACGATGGACGCGCAACCGCACGTGCAAGGCGAAGCACACGCCGGGGCGCGGCATCGACACGCGGGGCTGGGTACGCGCGATGCCGGCGGTGATGCCGGCGCCCAGGACGGGGCCGCGACCCCCGCTTCCTCGAACCAGAGAGACACAAAACCCAGCTCGACCGCCGGCGCGAGGCCCCGGATGTCCGATCCGCCGTGCACATCCTCGGACGCCGCGATGAGTCCGAGCACGGCGGTTCCGTGTTCGGCCTCTCGTGCGACGACGGCACCACCCAGCCGGCGCACGGGCCCGAGCTCGACGTGAGGGGCGAAGGCGTGTTCGATGTCCACGAGGCGCACGCCACCGCCGTAGGCCCCGAGGGCGTTGGCGTAGCGGGCGTCCGTGCCCGCGGGCGCGTCCCAGAACTGAGGCGGCAGGCTGTCTGGGGTCCATCCCCCGAGGGCGGGCGCGGGCGCGGGTCCGCTCTCGAGCCACGCGCGTTCGACGCCGCTGCCTCGGAGCGCCTGAAGCAGCTCATCCGCCGATTCACCCTCGGGGACCTCGACGAAGACGTAGCGACCGAGGTGGAGCACCGCGTCTTCGAGGTTCAGGTGTGCGAGCTCCTGAGCGTTGATGCGTGCGAGGGACTCGATTGCGGGTTGTTCGTCCCGGCCAATCCGCGCCCACCCCGCATCGTCGGGGCCGTTCCGGCCTCCGTCGCGGGGGCGGTCACGCGCGCCGCGCAACCGGACGAGCGCGGCCGCGTGGAGTGCGTCGAGCGCTTCGCTGTCCGTCCCCGGCAGTGCCGGCACGAGGGGCAGGTCCCGCCAGCGCGGATCGATGCGCACGCCGTCCTGCAACTGTTCCAGAGCGGCGAGCGAGCGTCCGGCGACGGCCGCGCCCGCAGCTCCGCTCGAGCCGACTCTGAGCCCAATGCGCTGTGCACCCCCCGTGGAGGTCCGAACTCCCATGGTCGACTCCGTGTCGCTCTCAGGTGGCGAGGACCTTACGCACGTTGGAGACGACCCGCGGAATCTGGTCGTCGGCCTTCGGAGACGCGTCGCAGAGGAAGAAGTAGTAGTTCACCGCGGGCTGGTTGCGCGAGACCGTGATCGCGAACGTGCCCGACGTCGTACCGGCGGCAAAGCCCGCCACGTTCGTGGGCACCACTGCGAGCTTCAGGTAGTCGGCCTCGCTGGCGGAGGTGAACGCCGGCCCAATTTTCTGCGGAAAAGCGAGCAAATACGCGTCCTTCGTGACGTCCGTCCGCTCGACCGTCACGCTCCAGTTGGCGGACGCACCCCAACCCGTCTGGGTGACGTTGGTGATCCGGAACGCGGGCGCGGTCGTGGCGTCGATGCGGTGACCGGCGAAGTTGTAGCCGGCCGTCGCGAGCGCGTCGTTCGTCACGATGGCCGCGCTGGCCGTCGTCGGGGTCGGACCGAAAGCGAAGCCCCGGCCCTGACCCCAGGTGCCCGTCGGCAGGCCCGGCGGATTGTGGAGCTTCGTGATGAAGATGCCCCCGCGCGGCCACGGTGCGGGCGTGTTCGACCAGATCGCGAACTTGTCGCCGATGCCGGCGTGCGTCTTGGCCCCGACGCCCCAGGGTGTGAAGCCCTTCACCAGCAACGGCGCGGCCATGCCGTCGCTCGGGGCGCCCACGGCGATCGAGGCCGACCACGGCAACGGCATGTCGGGATCCGGCCCGTCAATCGGCTGCGGCGGGCTCGGTGAGGCCGCCGGATCCGAGCTCGCGGTCACGGACTGCAGGCCCGCGCCCCCGCCGCCCACGTTGTTGACGATCGTGATGCACAGGTTGATGTCGCCGTCGCCCTTGCGGATGACCTGCTTCACGGTTCCGGCGCCGGCGGGCGCGCTCTGCTCCTCGGAATCATCGATGCTCGACATCTTGAGGCCCTTTCTTGCGTTGAGCGCACACTGCGCGTTGAAGAGACGACCGATCAGCGAGGATCGCCGACCACACCGAATCCCGCCCAGTAGAACGGGTGAGTACGTGCCGGAATTTCACCGTCGGAATCAACCGTGTGAGTTTTGAAGGTTGATCGGGCGTGCCTTTGTGCCACTGCGAGGGCATGGGCGGCGCCACGCTCGGCCAGAGACGCGTAAAAGCGCTCGACGACGACTGTTGCGGCGTCGTCATCCAGAAGCCACCGCGCCGACACGACCGTGCGTGTGCCGCCCAGCAGGAACGCCCGGTCGAGCACCTCGGGCATGTCGTCCCCGGCGTTCGGTCGACCGAGTCCCGAATCGCAGGACGCGAGGAAGGCCATGTCCAGTCGACCCTGGAGTCCGCTCACCTCGTCGGCCTGCAGATGCCCATCGTCGCGGTCACCGGGCGCGAGCTCGAGGTAGGACGGGTGTCCATCCGCGGGACCGTAACCATGCACGACCACATGCAGCATGCGGGCGCTCTCGAAGGCCCTCCGGAACGCGGCCTCCGTGGCGTCGGCGCCCCGAATCACCTGGGCGCCGTAGAGGCGTCCGAGCGCGGCCATCTCTCGACGCGCGCCGAGGAGCAGACCCGCGGACGGCGCCGGGATGTCGCCGACCGCGACCAGGCCACGCCTCGGCTCCCGAGGTTCGGCTGGACGTGTGAGCGTGATGCCGGCCGCGAAGATGTTGGGGACCTGGAAGAGGGGCAGCGCGTCGATGACCTGCCCTTTGCCCAGGGGGAGGGCCGCCCAAGGGATGAGATGGAGGGGCCCCTGCGCGGCGATGCCGAGGGTCCCGCCGCGCAGCGCGAGCGCGTCGAGCTCGGCCCGAAAAGGCGACAGCAACCAGGTGGAGAGCCGGTCGGCGCTCTCTGCCCAATCGGGCGTGCGCCGTACCATGGCGACGTTCAGCGCCCGGGCCGTGGCCTCGACACGCGTCCCCATGCCGCGCAAGTACCGATGCTGCACCCCAGCGGCGTCCACCAGGAAGATGTGGGCGTCGGGGCCGTCGAGCCAGACGTCCAGCAGCGCCATGCGGTCGCCGAGGGCCCGACGAACCCCCTCGATGGAAGCACTCCGGAGTGCGCCGAGCCACGCGTCCGCGCCCGCACGGACGGCATCGAAGTCCTCGAGGTCCGGAGTGGCGAGCACGCGCGCAGACTCTCCATCGCGGGCCAGGAGCGAGCGCGCGACGAACTGCTGGACAAATCCGCGCGCCTTGATGCGCGAGACGGCCTCGAGCGCGGCGTCCGGGCGGCCGCGCGCGAGCTCGACGCGCGCGAGGGGCGCGTAGAGCTCGCGAAACACACCCACACGCTGGTCCACGATCGATGCGGCCTCGCTGCCCGCGAGGTGCTCCTCGAAGGCCCGCGCGGCTTCACGGAGAACCCGCGCGGCCTCGTCGTGGCGCCCGAGCGCGTAGAGCGCCGAGCCTCGAACCCCCGCCTTCGCCCAGAGTCGAACGCCCCCACCGCTCTCAGGGACCTCGTCGACGACCCGCAGCGCCCACATCGGATGGCCGGCATCCAGCAGCGCCGAAGAGGCGGCCTGCGCGACCTTGATGCCGGCCAGGCCCGTTTCACGCGGGTCGATGGAGCGGAGGGCCGCCGCGACAGACTCGAGCGCTTCGTCCGACTCTCCGAGCCCGGTCGCGGTCTCGAGGCGGGCAGCGAGCAGCTGAGCGCGCACGTTGACGTTCTGCACGGCCCCGACGTCGGTGTCGGCCAGGACCGCCCTGGCGTCGATGAACCGACCGAGGGCGTTGAGCAGGGTGCATCGACCGGCCCGCGCCGACAGCGCGTTGTCGAGCATGCCCAGCCGAGTGTAGAGCCGTTCCGCCTCCTGGGTCGCGAACTCTGCCGCCTCGGGCTGCTCCAGCACCATCCAACAGCTGGCGAGCCCCTCCGTCGCGAGCGCCTCGAGGCGCAGGTCTCCTGAGGCCTGCGCCTCGGTGGCCAGCGCGAAGTACTCTTGGTACGCCTTGGCCGTTCGCCCCATTTCGTGCGCGAGGGCCGCGATGGAAATCCGTACGTCGCGGGTATCGGCCACGAGCCCCGCTTGCCCGTAGGCTCGGAGCGCGTCGCGATAGTGCGTCTCGGCCTCCTCGAGGTGCCCGAGGTCGCGCGCGAGGCGTCCGAGGTTGCGTCCACAGAAACCCTCGAGCCCTCGATCGCCGCGCGTTCGCGCGCGGATCACGATGGCTTGGAGCGCCGAGCGTACTTCGTCGACGCCGCCCAACTTTCGCTGCGCGCGCGCCGCCCGCGCGAGGGCCCAGTCCCGGGCCGATGCGTCGGTCTCGGACGCCGCCGCCGCTCGATAGAGCCGCACGGCCGCGTCCCACTCCCCGCGCTGGGCGGCCTCTTCCGCGAGGGTGGTGGGGTTTGCGGTCGCCGCCGAGGGCACCAGCGCGAGCGCGAGCACAAGCGCTCCAAGAGCCCGGCGCACGCGAGGGCCAGCCCGACTCAACCGGCGAGGTCGACGGGCGTCGGCGCGCGCCGCACGAGGCGACCCGAAGCGCGCCGAATCGTGTCCAGCAGTACGTAGAACGCAGGCACGAGCAGCAGACTCAACGTCGTGCTGACGAGCACGCCCCCGAGCACCGCGATGGCCATGGGTGCCCGCATCTCACCACCCGGGCCCAGCGCGAGCGCAGCCGGGACCGCCGCGGCCGACGTCGCGAAGCTCGTCATCAGGATCGGACGCAGGCGCGCTCGACCCGCCTCGAGCATCGCGTCCAGCGCCGTCGCGCCCTCGCGCTGTCGGGCCGCCGCATAGTCCACGAGGATGATCGAGTTCTTCTTGACGATCCCCATGAGCAAGACAATCCCGATGCCGCTGAAGATGTTGAGCGAGTTGCCGGTCCAGAGCAGCGCGAAGATCGCGCCGGTGAAGGAGAGCGGCAGGATCGACATGACAACCGTGGCGTAGAGCACCGAGTTGAACTGACTCGCGAGCACCATCATCGCAAAGACGAGGCCGAGCGCAAAGGCGAGGCCGAGGCCCGCCACGGACTCCTTCATGGCGGCGCTGCCCCCGCCGAGCACGATGCGATAGCCCTCCGGCAGAGTCCGTTGAATGCGCTCGATTTCAGCGTTCACGTCGGTCTGGGCGAAGCCAGGCGCGGGGTTGCCGAAGAGGCCAATGGCGCGCTCCCGGTCCTTGCGGGTCACGGACTGGAGCATCGGCCGCTCCTCGTAGTGCACCAGACCCGAGAGCGGCACGAGCGTCCCGCTCCGCGCCCGCACGTAGACCCCCTGCAGGTCCTCGGGTCGGCGCCGCTGCTCCGCGAGGAGCCGCATGCGCACGTCGACGCGGCGGCCGTCGACGCTGAACTTGCCGATGCGTGTGCCCCCGATGAGCGCGTTGATGGTCGTGCCGACATCCTCCATGGAGACGCCGAGGTCGGCGGCACGCTCCCGATTCGGCGTGATGCGGAGCTCCGGCATGCCGAGCTGGTAGTCGCTCTCGAGGTCCGCGACCTTGCCCGTGGCCAGGAGCTCTCGACGCACACGCTCCGAGAGCTGCCCGAGCTCTGTCCAGTCGGGGCCGCGCAACGAGAAGTCGACCGGGTAGCTGCGACCGGCGCCGAAGCCGAAGGTCGACATGTCCTGGATGAAGACACGCACGCCGGGGATCTGGCCGAGCTCCTTGCGCATCTCCTGCATGAACTGCTGCTGCGTGATGCTGCGCTCATTCGGGGGCACGAGCGTCGTGAACATCAGACCCGTGTTCACGCTCGTGCCGCCGAAGCCGCCGATGACCGCGAGGGCGCGGGCGACCTCGGGCCGTGCGTTGACGCGCTCCTCGACCTGTCGCATCAGGCCGTCCATTTCGTCGAGGTTGGCGCTGACGGCGGTCTGCAACCGAATCATGAAGCGCCCCTGGTCCTGGGGCGGGACCATCTCGCCCGGCAACGCCTTGACCCCGTAGAACGACGCCACGAAGAAGCCGATGCCCAACACGACGACGGCGACCGGCCAACGGAGGGTGTGCGCCAGGACACGGGCGTAGGTCCGGGAGAGGGCCTCGAAGATGTGCTCCGCCGCGTTGCCCATCCAGGTTCGGGCGTGGCCCACGGCCAGGAACTGCGCGCAACGGGCGGGCGCGAGGGTGATCGCCTCGACGTACGAGAGCAGCACGGCGACCGAGAGCGTGACGCCGAACTGCGTGAGGTACGCGCCGATGACCCCCTTCGTGAAGACGACCGGGATGAAGATCGCGACGATCGCGATCGTCGCGGCGAGGGCGGCGAACGCGATCTGCGCCGTGCCCTCACGGGCCGCACGCACGCGGTCCTTCCCCATCTCCGCATGTCGCGTGATGTTCTCGAGCACCATGATCGCGTCGTCCACGACGATGCCCACGGCGAGGGAGAGGCCGAGCAACGTGAACGTGTTGAGCGTGTAGCCCAGGAAGTACAGCACGGCGATCGTGCCCATGAGGGACATGGGGATCGCGAGCACCACGTTGATCGTGCTGGAGACCGAGCCCAGGAAGAACCAGCACATGATCGAGGTGAGGAGAATCGCGAGCAGCAGCTCGAACTTCACCTCGGACACGGAGTGCTCGATGAACTCCGTGGAGTCGAACATGACCCGCAACGTCATGCCCTCGGGCAGGCCCTTGCCGATCTCCACGACCTCGGCCTTCACCGCCTGTGCGACCTCGACGGCGTTCGCGCCGCGCTGCTTCCGAATGCCGATGCCCTGGGCGGGTTCGCCGGCGATGCGTGTGCGGCGGCGCGTGTCCTCGAAGCCGTCCTCGACCAGCGCGAGGTCGGAGAGGCGCACCACGGACGTACCGGACTGCCGCACGACCACGTCCCGCAGGGCGTCCAGCTCCATGGCCTCGCCGAGCACCCGCACGTTGATCTCGCGGCCCTCGGTCTCGATGCGCCCAGCGGGCATCTCGACGTGCTCGCGACGCAGCGCGGCCTGCACGTCGGCGGTGGTCAGCCCGTAGGCCGCGAGCTTCGCGCCGTCCACCCAGATGCGCACGGCCCGCGGTGTGTAGCCGCCGAGCGTGATCTCGCCGACCCCGGAAAGGGTCTGGAGCTTCTCCTTCACCCGGTAGCGCGCGTAGTCCGTCAACATCTGGCGCGGGTAGGGTCCGCTGAGTCCGACCCAGAGGATCGGGTTGTCCTCGGGGTTGGTCTTGCTGATGACCGGCGGGTCCATGTTCCGCGGGAGCTGGTTCTGAATCTGCGCGAGGCGCGACTGCACCTCCTGGAGTGCGGCGTCCACGTCGCGCTCCAGGTCGAGGTCGACGGTCACGCTCCCCGAGCCCTGCCGCGCGGTGGCGGTGATGGCCTTGATGCCCTCGACCTGGGTGAGCGCCTCTTCGATGGGCTCGATGACGTCGTGCTCGACGATCTCCGGGGCCGCACCCTCGTAGACCGCGGAGATGCTGAGCGACGGGAAGTCCACGTCGGGGTACTGGCTCACGCCCATGCGCGCGAGGCCCAGGCCCCCGAAGACCAGGGTCGCCAGCATCATCATCCACGCCAGCACGGGGCGCTCGATGCAGAGGTTCGTCAGCCGCATGCCAACGCCGCGCTCTTCGCTCATGGGCGACTCTCGGGGGCCACGGCGCCGCCCGGCGCCCGCGCCTCGACGACCCGGACCGACGCACCCTCGCGCAGCGCCTCGGCCCCGCGGACCACCAGGCGTTCGCCGAGCGTGAGGCCGCTCTTGACCTCCACGGCTCCGTCCGGCGTGCGTTGTCCGAGCGTGAGGATGCGCTCCCGGGCGACCTCGCCGTCCACGACGTAGGCCAGGAAGCCCTTCTCGCTGGCCCGCATCGCCGACTGGGGGATGACCGTGGCCTCGCGCTCGGCGCCCAGCGGTACGTCCACCTCGGCGAACGCGCCGGCAACGAGGGGCGCGTCACCCTCGGCGCTCGGCGCGACATCCGCCACGATGGGGACCATCCGCGTCTGCGGATCCGCGGTGCCCGCGATGTGACGCACGGTCGCGAGGCGCCCACCGACGGCGCCCGCCACGGAGAAGCGCACCTGCCCGCCCGGTCGCAGCGTGCCGGTCTCGGCCTCGGGCAATGCGAAACGCAGGAGCAAGGGCTCCCGGCGCAGCAGGGTCGCGACGAGAGTGCCCGCCTGGGCGTACTGCCCAGTGCGCACGTCCCGGGTCTCGACGACGCCGTCCATGGGGGCGCGGATCGCCGCATCCCGTTGGTCCAGAAGGGCGCGGTCCACGTCCACCTCGGCCACGGCGACGTCGGCTCGGGCCGTGAGCACCCGGCTGCGCCAGGTCTCGAGCTCCTCGCCCTTGACCAACCCGGGGCTCGCCTTCTCGGCGGCTTCTCGCCGCGCCAGGCCCGTCTCGGCCTCGCCGAGCGCCGCGCGGGCCCGGTCCACCCGAGCCTTCGCCGAGCGCGCCACGAGCGCGAAGCGGGCCGTGTCGACCTCTACGAGCACGTCCCCCCGCGAGACCCGGTCGCCTTCCCGAAAACGGACCGCGTCGACCGCCCCAGCCACCCGCGCCGTGACCTGCACACGCTCGAAGGGCTCGAGGGTGCCCACGGCGCGGCCCGAGAAGCCCAGGGTGCGCGACGCGACCGTCGTGACCTCGACCGGGAAGGACTGAGCCGCCTTGCCCATCGCGCCGGGCGCGCCGGAGCCACCCGCCGGAGGCCCCGAGGCGTCCTTGCAACCGCCGATGACCAGCAACAGCGCCCAAAGGCCGGCCCTTCGCATCCGCACTCCGATCACGGCGACTCCCCTCCCGGGCCCTGCCCGAGCGCCTGCTTCAAGGCCAGGGCCGCGGCGACACCCTCGAGCTCGGCTCGCACCCGCGCGACCTCGGCCTCGAACCGCCGCACGCCCGCATCGGCCACCTCGTACGCGGACAAGAGCCCCTGCCCGTAGAGGGTCTCGGATTCGGTCACGTTGCGCTCGGCGGTCGCCTCGGCACGTTTCGCGGCCTCGAGGGTCGCGCGGGCAGCCGCCTGCTGCGCCAGCGCGCGCCGGACCTGTTGCTCGACGCCGCGGGTCTGGGCGCGAGCGACGGCCGCCTGCTCCCGCAACACGGCGGCGCGCTCCGCCGCATCGGCGTTGCCCTCGAAGCCGTCGAAGAGCGGGAGTGTCAGGCGCAGCCCCACGGACGCCGAGTCGTTCGTGCCGCTGAAGCCTTCCTGGCTGCTCCAGGCGTAGTCCGCGTCCAGGGAGAGGCGGGGCCACCACCAGCGGCGCGCGGCCTCGATCGACTCCGCCTGGGCGTCCAGGCCGACGCGTCGCGCGGCGAGGTCTTCGCGTTGTGCCCGACCGCGCTCCACGAGGCTCTCCGCGGAGCGCGCCTCGATGGGCCCGGCGAGCTCGGGCGGCAGGGTCGCCGTGGACACGGCCCCCTCGAGGGCGAGCAGGTCCGTCAGGGCGAGCCTCGCCTCCTGGGCGGCGTAGGTCGCCTGCGCGCTGGCCGACTCGGCGTTCGCGACCTCGAGCTCGGCCCGAGTCACATCGTTGCCGCTCACCAGGCGTGCCGCGGCGCGCGCCTGGGCGTCGTCCCGTTGCCGGCGAGCCAGGTTCAGTCGCCGCTCCGCCGAGCGCTCGACCTGCTCGGCGCCATGGCACGCCAACCATGCCCGTGCCGCTTCGAAGCCTACGGCCCTGCGGAGCTCAGACGCATCGAGGCGCGCGACCGCCCGCGCGCGCTCCGCCTGCGAGAGCAATGGAAAAGCGCGGAAGTCGAGCAGCGTCCAGGTCAGACCGAGACCGGCCGAGAATTGGTCGTCGTCCCGCTCGAAGCCGCCGCCGCCCTGCCCCTGCCCGAAGCCGCCGCCTCCGCCGCCTCCGCCGCCGATCAGCGAGCGGGTGTACCCCAACGTGCCGTTCACATCGGGCCAGAACAGCGCCCTGGCTTTCTCGAGCCGCGCCTCGGCCGCCTCGACCCGCGCCGCCGCGACCTCGGCCTGTTCGTTCGCCTCGACCGCGCGCGCCACGGCTTCGTCCAGGGTCAGCGCTCGCGCCTCCGCGCCCCGGGCGGGGGCCGCGGTCCACAGGCCCAAAACGAGCGCGAGCGTGAGGGTTTCGACAGGCTTCGGCACGGGCGCGGTATGCCACACAATCGAGGGCTGGAGCACCAACGAAGGTCAAGTCGCAGGCCGCCCCTGCGACCGGGCGCGCACCCTGCTAATCTCTTTCACCGTGGACCGCAAAACCATACCGAACCGCTCTCTGTTCCTCTTCACCTACGCGCTCTTCGCGGGCCTCGCCGGGCTCGGCGTCTTCGCGTGGTCCCAGGACCGCCCGACCGTCGCCGCCTCCGTCGGGCTCGCGCTCGTCGCGCTCGGCGGCTGGCACCTGTGGCTGCATCGCTCGGGGCGCGCGCTGGTCGTCGAGCAGAACGTGCGCTCGGTGCACTACCTGCAGCTCTTCTGCCACTCCTCGATCTACCTCTACTGGGGGCACTACTGGAGCGGCGTGCCCGACCACGCCCCCATGTTGCTCGCGCAGATCTGCTTCGCGTACCTCTTCGACATCGCCCTGCTCTGGACACGGCGCGGCAGCTTCCGGTGGGGCTTCGGGAACATCCCGATCGTGCTCAGCACGAACCTCTTCATCTGGTTCAAGGACGACTGGTTCTACTGGCAGTTTCCGCTGATCGCCCTCGCCTTCGCGGGCAAGGAGCTCATCCAGTGGAATCGGGACGGCGTGAGGAGCCACATCTTCAACCCGTCCGGCTTCACGCTCGGCGTCTTCTCCGTCGTGCTCTTGGTCACGGGCACGTCGAGCACCACCTACGGCAACGAGATCGCCACGACCCTCGGTCGCGCGCCCCACATGTACGTGTGGATCTTCCTGCTCGGCCTCATCGTGCAGACGAACTTCCCCGTGGTCTTGATGACGGGCTCTGCCGCCTTGGCGATCTTTGGCCTCACGTGGCTGCACACCCAGAGCACGGGCCTCTTCCTCTTCGTCGATACGACCATCCCCATCGCCGTCTTTCTGGGCATGACGTTCCTCTTCACGGACCCCGCGACCTCGCCGCGCACGTCCGCGGGCAAGGTGCTCTTCGGCTTGACCTACGGCGCGCTCGTCGTCTGGGAGTTCCAGTGGCTCTCTCACCTCGGCGCCCCCACCGTGGACAAGGCCGGCGAGAACCTGACCTACTTCGACAAGCTGCTGCAGGTGCCGGTCTTGAACCTGCTCGTGCCCTACTACGACCGCATCGGGCGCATGATCGACCTGGAGCGCTTCAACTTCAGTCTGGAGCGACTGCCGGTGCGCATCGCCGCCACGGGGGCGTGGTGCGGGCTCTTCGTGTTCATGCTGCCGAGCCTCGCGTACCAGCATCCGGGCCGAGAGGTCTCGTTCTGGGAGGAGCGGTGTTTCCCAGGGGAGCCGAAGGACGGCAAGACCTGGCGAGCGCGCTTCCCCACCGGGAACGAACAGGCGTGCAAGAGCCTGGCGTCGATGTACGTCGAACCCTGTGAGCGGGGGGACGGCGCCGCCTGCTATGGGCTCGGCAACCTGAATCTCGACGGCGCCGGTCTGCCCATCCGCGAGACGACGGGCATGTACTTCTTCGAGCGGGCCTGCGAGCACAAGTACGCGCCGGCCTGCACGGAGCTCGGCACGATGATGATCCAGCACGAGGCGCTGATCGACCGAGAGGCCGCGGTCAAGCTGTTCCAGCGCGGATGCGACCTCGACGACGGTGACGGCTGCAGGAACCTCGCGACCGCGTACGCGCGCGGCATGGGCATCGACCAGGACATGGACGCGGCGTATCGGGAGCTTGATCGTGCCCTGGCGTCGTATCGCCGTGTGTGCGACGACAAGTCCAAGGCAGAAGTCTCGAAGACGGCCTGCGAGCGGCTCGAGGAGACCGAGGCGATGGCCCAGCGCCGGGGCAGCCCCCAGCCGCCGACCGCGCCGCCGAGCATGCCCGACTTCCGCGCCCTGATGGGCACACCGACGGGGGACCCACAAAAGGATGTGGCGGCGATGATGGAGCGGCTGCGCGCGGGGGGGATGCCGCCCGGGATGCCCGGGATGCCCGGGATGCCCGGCGCTCCGGGGATGCCCGGCGCTCCGGGGATGCCGGCTCCCGGCGACCCGAACTCGATCCCGCCCGCGGTGCTCATGCAGTTCCGCGTAGGGTGCGACGCGGGTGAGGGCAACGCGTGCGTCTCCGTGGCGCAGGCCATCATGCAGGCGCCCAACGGCGGCGAGAACGAGCACAAGGCCGCGGCGGGCTACGTCAGCCGCGCGTGTGAGCTCGGCGTGGCGCGGGGCTGCGGGCTGCTCGGGCTCCACTACAAGCGCGGGCTCGGTGTGCCGGTGGACGCCGCTCAGGCGGCCGCGCTCTTCCAGAAAGCGTGCAAGGGCGGCGACACCGAGGCCTGCTCGGTGCGTTGAGCGGGCCGCTCAGCCGCGCCGCATCCACTCGCGGCTCGTGACCACGGGCACCTGGAGCGCGCGTTCGCGGTCCAGGTCGAGGTTGCCCACGTGGAGGCCCAGCGGGGCCTGAACCCACTTGTAGATGCTCTGCGAGAACATCTTCAGGAACCGCTCCACGCAGGTTCGCAGGTAGGCGGACTCGTGCTGCGGAAAAAGACTGCAGAGCGCCTGGACGATGTCCTCGCCGGACAGCTTCTCACCGGCGTGCAGGGCGAAGCAGGCGTCCAGCACCGCGTAGGGCATCAGCTCGCGCTCGCCCTCCTGGCCGGCTGCGAGTTCGGGACCCGCGGGGTGAGAGAGCACCAGGTCGATGCCCTTCCACCCGCGCGTGCGGCGCAGGTGTTCGAGCAGGTGAATGACGACCGTCTTCGGCACGTTCGAGATGACGCTGAGGCCACCTTCGAGGTCACCGCCGATGGTCGTGTAACCCACGGCCTTCTCGGTCATGTTGCCGGTCTGCAGAAAGAGGCCTCCGGTCGCGTTCGCCCAGTTCCACATCCGCTGCCCGCGGATGCGCGCCTGCACGTTCTGCTCGGTGATGGGCGTCAGCGCCTCGCCCGGCTGAAGCATCGCCCGGGCCGCCTCGAGCTCGCGCTCGAAGGCGTCGTCGATGGAGAGCACCACCAGAGGCACGTGGAGTTCGGCGCAGATCGTCTCGGCCCCCTGCCGGGGCACCGGGGACGAGTAGCGCGAGGGCATGTAGAACGCCCGAACGAGCTCGGCGCAGCGCGCATCGGCCTGCGCCGGCCCCCACTTGCGCTCGAGCCAACGGCGGACCAGCAGCAGCGCGAGCAGGCTGTCTCGACCGCCCGAGAGCGCGATCCCGATGCAGGTGAAGCCGTTTTTCTCCCAGTAGTCGCCGATGCCGAGCGCGAGGGCGTCCAGCAGCTCCTCGCTGAACGGATCGACCTCGAGGGCCGGCTCTGGCGCGCGGGGCGACGGCAGGAAGAAGCTCGACGCCGGAGGGGCGGGATACACCAGCAACGAGCGGTCCGGTCCCGGCGCCGCAACCTCGATGCGGGGCGCGCGGGGGTTCGCCCTGTGCCACGCCAGCGCATCTTCGCGCCACGTCGTGTTTTCGGCGCGCAAGCGCGTGGTGCGGTCGAGGTCGACCACGACCGCCTCGAAGCCCGCCTGGAAGCGCCGCGCCTCGAGCACGAGGCGTCCGTTCTGGCAAACGAAGCCCCCGCCGTCGAAGACGAGCCCGTCCTGACCGCCCACCGCGTTCGCGTACGCGAGCACGCACTGGTTGTCGGCGGAGCGTGTGCTCAACATCTCGCGACGCGTGGACTGAGCCCCGACGCGGTACGGCGACGCGGAGACGTTCACGACCAGCTCGGCGCCGGAGTAGGCTCGCCGACGCTGGGGACCGTCCGGAGACCAGGCGTCTTCGCACACCTCGACGGCAAGGACACCAAAGTCGAAGGCGAAGACCAGGTCCCCCAACGGCACGTCGCCCCGCAGCGGCACGACCCGCCCGGGGAGCCCGGGCGAGAAGGTCCGCAGCTCGTAGAAGACGTTGTAGGTCGGCAGCTTCTCTTTCGGCACGAGCCCGAGGATGCGGCCCCGATGCACGACGGCCGCGCAGTTGTAGCGGTGCGCCTCGTGGGCCACCGTGACCCCCAGGACGAAGACCGTCCCGTGGTCCGCCGTCTCGCGCGCGAAACGTTCCAGAGCGTCCCATTGCGCGTCGACGAAGCTCCGCCACTGGACCAGGTCCTCGGGTGGATACCCGCCGACGACCTGCTCTTGAAAGCAGCCCACCGTCGCGCCCGCGAGGGCCATGCCGTGGGCGAGTTCGAGGGCGCGCGTGACGTTCGTTTCGACCGCGCCGACGGTCGTGTTCACGCTGCCGATGGCGATGAGAATGTAATTTGGCCCGGAGAACCGGGTGT
>JBMOFP010000116.1:0-19778 GCA_049318805.1 Bradymonadia bacterium | reverse complement strand
GCCGACTCGATCTCGACGGCGATCCCTTGCTCGAAGCGGGAGACGTCCAGGCCGAGTTCGTTGACGCGGTCCACGACGCGGCGACGGTCGGCCGCCCAGGCCGCGGCCTCGACCTCACCCTCCGAAGCGAGCTCGCGACCGCCCGTGGGCTGGTCTCGCAAGATCGCGTCGAAGAGCGCCTCCGTCGTTCGGGTCAGCTCGACCCGGCGGACGTCGAGCCCCTCGAAGCGCTGGAGCTGCTGCGCGACCGCGGGGCTCGTCTGGCCGAGCTCGAGGGCGCGTCGGACCGAGGTGAATCGGTCGGCCAGGACCTCCAGCGCAGGATGGGCGCGCCGCATGAGCTGGATGCCCCGCTTGATCTGCGCCCGTTCGCGTGGCTCCAGCACGGCGTCGATCGCCCGGAGCTCCGACTTGATGTCCGAAAGCAGGGGGGGCAAGGGCAGCAGACTGCGATGAATACCGCCGAGGCGATCCCCGAGCTGGTCGAGGGCCCAGGCCCCGTGCACGCTCACCGCGCCGAAGACCAACAAGAGGGTCGAGAACGCGGCAAAGATGCGGGTCGGAATCGAGACGCGCATGCGCGTCGTCTGGCACGCCGTTGACGAAAAAGCGAGGCGCATGTTAATCGCGCGCGTTCTTGAACCCAGGGAGCCGTCGATGAACCCCCGATGTCTGACGTCGCTGTGTGCGGGCCTGCTGATCCTCCCCTGGGGTCTCGCCATCGCCCAGACCGTGCCTCCAAAGACCTGGCTCGGGCCGCTGGGCGCCCAAACGGGCCCGGGCGCGGGCATGATCTCCGAGAAGCTCGACGAGGCCACACGAGAGGAGCTTCGCAAGGGGCGCCGTGTCGAGCTCCGGGGCGATCCGAAGTCCAACGCGGGCTCGACGCCGGGCGGCCCCGATCCCCGGGTCGCACAGGCCGAGAATCTGCGAACGGCCGGCAAGGCCGCCTTCGCCAAAGGGGAGTACGAGACCGCGCTGAAGCAGCTCCAGGGGGCCCTGGGGCTGTACGAAGAGGCCATCGCGTCGGTGGCCAAGTTCGAGGTCGTGCCTGAAACGCTGGGCTACCTGGGCGCCGCTTCGCTCGCGCTGGGGTACGACGACGACGCGAAGGACTACTTCCAGCGTGTGCTTGCGCTCATGCCCGACTCGAGTCCGTTGGACGAGTATCCGGCCGCGGCGGTCCAGCTCTTCGACAAACTCAAGGCGCAGCAGGGCAAGAAGAAGAAGGGGTCGCTGGTCGTTCGGACCACGCCCGCGGGGGCGACCATTCGGGTGGACGGCACGGAGCGGGGCAAGAGCCCGGTGACCGTGGCCGAGCTGCCGCGCGGCGAACACTTCGTCCAGGCCACCGGCGAAGACGGCGGCGTCGGCGGCGCGAAGGTCGAGGTCAAGGGCGGTCGGGCCGAGAACGTGACCGTCGAGCTGAGCACGCAGGTGGGTCCGGAGCCGTCGCAGCCGGTGGATCCGGCGCTCGCCCGGGACGTCGCCGTCCTCGCGGCCGACGGCAAGCTGGACGATAAGTTCAAGCACAAGGCGGACGAGATCGCCGAGCTCACCAAGGCCCAGTGTGTCGTCGTGGGGCATGTGGCGCCGCAGGGGAACGGCTTCGTGCTGCTCTCTTACGTCTACAGCCCTTCGGAGAAGCAGATCGCCGCGCTCGACGAGCTGCGTTTCCGCGCGGACCTCGCCAGCGTGACGGTTCAGGCCGGCACCTTCGCGCGCGCCATCGAAGGGGCGTGCGAGAAGTTCCCGTTTGACAAGATCCTCGTCGGTGGGGTCGTCGCGGCCGCTCGGCCCGCGCCTCCGCCTCCCGTGGAGCCCAAGCCCGAGCCGGATTTCCGACCGCTGCCCGCGGCGATCACGCTCGAGAACCCCGAGCCCGAGGCCGAAGAGGACGACGATCCCTGGTACGGGAAGTGGTGGGTCTGGACGATCGCCGGGACGGCGTTGATCGGCGGGACTGCCTATGCGGGCTATACGTTGTTGCAGGAAGACGGCGGCAACTCGACCGTCGACGCCCGGGTGAGGTGGTGACCATGCTTCGAAGTCGCATGAAGTGGTTTCTGGCCCTGGGTACGCTCGTCGCCGCCTCCGCGTGCGGTGACACCCCGACGGACGACGGCACCGGCCTCGAGCTCCGCCTCTACTCAGCCGTGCGGGAGGGGGCCAACTTCGTCCCCGTTCTGGATGATACGAACCTGGGCGTGGGTGTGCTGGAGGTCGTGAGCATCCAGCGTGCCGATCCGTTGGCGACGACACGGACCCGAACCTTCGACCTGGCCTCGGGCAGCGGCTCCCTGAACAACCTGCCCATCGGCGAGGGCTACCAGATCTTCGTCCGTGGCTTTCCGCCTGCGGGGGGCGACGACGTGGTTCGCCTGTATGGCGCGTCGCCGTTCTTCGACGTGGTCGAGGGCCAGACGACCCGCATCGGCGTGCAGATCGGCCAGGCGAACTGCGTGATGCTCAACCATTCGGCCGAGGAGCTGTCGCGCGATGGCGGCCTCGAAGACATGATCGTGAAGCGCGTCGGCTTCTCCGCCACGCCGCTCGCCGATGGTCGTGTCCTCATCGTGGGGGGCGCGGGCGTCGACGCGAACGGGCAGGCGAACAAGCTCCACGACAGCGTCGAGATCTACGACCCCCGGGTCGGTCAGTTCTTCCCGGCCAACGAGAATCTGCACCTCTCCGCGGTGCGCGCCTGGCACACGGCGACGCCCCTGGACGACGGACGCATCGTGATCTTCGGTGGCCTCTCGGTCGTCGGGGGTGCCCCCGCGCCCACGGGCACCATCGAGATCATCGATCCCAACGATCCCGTCGAGCCCGTCAAGGTGCTCGCGGTGACGACTCCGCCCGGCCTCGAACGCTGGGGACACCAGGCGACCTACCTGCCGTTCGATGGTTCGGTCGTCTTCACGGGCGGCCTCGACCCAGCCGGAAACGTGCTCGCATCGGTGCTGCGCCTTGTGCCCGGGGCCGACCAGGATGTCGTCTCGGGCACCCTCGTCGCGCAGGGCGACATGCGGGCGGCGCGGGCCTGGCACACCTCGTCGCGGCTCCATCCTCGACAGGACGCGCCGATCATCGTCGCGGGCGGCATCGGGGCAGACGGCGAAGCGCTCGACGTCATGGAGGCGTTGACCGTGAATCCGGGTCAGGCGGGGTGCCCCACGGGGCAATCGCCGACGACCCAGGTCGGATGCTGGGTGCAGCCGCAAGGGGTCGTTCTCACCCAGGCGCGCTTCGGGCACCGTGCAGTGCCGCTCGCGGGGGGTCGACAGATCCTCTTCGTCGGCGGGTTTACCTCGGCCGACCGGAGCCAGACCGCCACGCTGCTCGAGATGGTCGACGTCGACTTCAAGATGAGCGGTGGACCCGGGCAGACGAACGTCGGACAGATCGAGACGGGTCGCGGAGACCTGGGCGCCGTCGTGCTCGGCGACGGGAGCGTCTTGCTGTCGGGCGGCGCGCAGGGCAAGCGACCGCTGCGGAGCACCACACGCCTCGTGCCGTGCCCGCCCGACCAGGCGTGCATGCAGCTCTTCACCGAGCGTCGGCTGCCCGACGGCTGCGGCATGAGCCAGGAGCGCTACGGCCACGAGACCGTGCAGCTCCAGAACGGCACCGTGATGCTCCTGGGCGGTGTGGGTCTGGCGGGTCAGGAGAGCCTGACGACCATGGGCCGGGCCGAGATCTACTTCCCGGCTCCGGCGTTCCTGAACGAAGTCTACCCGTAGCGGCGGCGGGGCCACGGCCGTGCATGGCCCCCTTCGGCTGTTGCCGACGCTCCTCGGGGTCTTGCTGGCCTTCGCGGGGAGCGCGCGCGCCCAGGGCGGCGATCCGACACTGACGGTCGAGAAGCGCCTCGAACGCCCGGCGACGGGCGGGTTCCAGGCCGGCGGCACCGCGGTCTGGTTGCTCGACGTGACCTACGGCGGACCCGGCTCGAGCGGGGCCCTCGAGTTTTTCGACCCGCTCGCCGAAGGGCTCTCGCTCGAGGGGCTGGAGAGCGCCGATGGAACGCCGATCGTCCTCGACGCGGTCGATCCGCTTCGCTGGACGACGGCGAGCCTGGGCGCCGGCGAGACTCTGCGCCTCGTTTTGACGACGCGGATCGACGCCGACCTCGCACCCGGGACCGTCGTGTCGAATCAGTTCGCGGTCCGGAGGCTGGAGGTCCCGAACGGCGCGTTGACCCAGAGCGACGACCCCGAGACGCCCGCACGTTCCGACCCGACGCTCTTTGTGCTCGGCGCCGGCGCCCCGGACCTCGGCGCGTTCCGCAAGACGGTCTCGGTGGTCGGGGCGGCCAGCGACCGCGCCCAGATTGGGGACACCCTGCTGTGGACGCTGCGGGTGCGGAACGGCGGGGACGCCGAAGCGCGGAACGTCGCGCTCACGGACCCGCTCTCGGCCCGAACGGCCTTCGAGGCCGGCTCCTTGACCCTGGACGGCACACCGCTCACGGACCGCGCGGACGCCGATGCCGGCGACGTTCTGGACGGGCGTGTCTCCGTGCGCCTCGACACGATCGCGCCGGGGGCGACGCGGATCGTGACGTTCCGGTCGAGAGTCACGGCGGGCCCCGAGGTGACGAATCAGGCCCGTCTCTTTGCCTCGGGGCTGCCCTTTGAGGACTCGGACGCCGACGACCTCGAGGAGGATGGCGACGCGCCGACACGCGTGACGGTCGGGGACGCGCCGGCGCGCGCGCTGGAAGGGACGGCCTCCGTTGGGACTCCGACGGGCGGACCCGCGGGTCCGGGGAGTGTGATTCGGCTGCGGGTCGAGCTCGTCAACCGCGGCAACGTGGTCCTCGACGCCGCGCAGGCTGAGATACGTGCGCCCCTGGGCATCGAGACGCCCACGGCGACCTCGACCCCGGCGGGTTCGCGCTTCGTCGTTTCCGCGGACGGCAGCACCTGGCGTGTCGAGGGCTTCGGGCTGGCGCCCGGCGCGTCCGCGATCGTCGAGGTCGGGGCCCTCGTCGGGCCAGGTCCGCCGACACGCTGCTTCGAGGTCGAGGTTGCCGCGGCAGGCGTCGCTCCCCAGCGGCTGACGCCCCCTTGCCTCGACACGACCGCTCGGCCGGGCACACTCTCGGGACGGGTCTTTGAAGACTCGAACGGCAACGGACGCTTCGACGACGGTGAGCCGGCGCTCTCGGCGCTGAGCGTCGAAGCGGCGCCTACGGGAGCGCCGTCGGGCGGGGCCGCGCGGCGAGCGACGACCGGTGGCGACGGGCAGTTCGACCTCGAGGCGGTCCCCCCCGGCGAACTCGACCTCGAGGTGTCCATGGCGGCGGGCACCGTGCTCGAGCGACGCACCTGGGCCGGCGCGCGGGGAGAGCGGCTCGAGGTGGCGGTGCGCCCGACGGGGCGTGTCTGGGACACGGGCTCAGGCGCGCTGCTGGACGGCGTGCGCGTTCGGGTCGCGCGGGTCGCCGGAGGCGTCGCGCGGCCCGTGGATCCGGCCGATCTCGACGATCCGTCCCAGGCGGACCAGACGACCTCCAACGGGGGGCTGTACCACGTCGTCTTTCGCCGCGCCGGGACGTACACCCTCGTCCTCGACGCCCTAGATGGGCGCCACGTCTTTCCCTCGGTCGTTCGCCCACCCGTGTCTCCGCCCCCCCCGGCCGATGGGCGCTCGCTGAACCCGAGACCGTGGCCCTTCGCGGACACACCAACGCCCTGGACGGCGACCCTCGTCGTTCAGAACACACCGGGGCGCCTCTCCGGGAACAACATCCCCCTCGATCCGCAGTCCTCGCTGGTGCGCCTGTCGGGACGCGCGCTCCGGAGCCGGGTTCTGCCCGGCGGCATCGCGAGCTTCGAGCTCGACCTCGTGAGTACGTCTCCCCGCGACCAACGGTTCGATCCGGTGACCGGACGCGGAGGCGTTTACGTGGTTGCCGAACCCCACGACGCGCTCGCCTACGTGGCGGGTTCGGCCACCTGGTACCGCGTGCGAGAAGGCCGTGAGTCGCCCTTCGGGGCGTGGGAGCCCACGTCCGGCCGACCGTTGCGTTTCGGCGTCGTCGAAGCGCGGGACGGCCGTCGAAGCGTACGCCCGTTGGATCTTCGGGCAGGGGAGGCGCTCCGCCTTCGATGGCAGATGAGCGTGCGCGCCGACCAGGCGCCCGTGGCGCGCGTCGGCCTGGGACTCCGCGCGGTGCAGTGGGACGAAGCGCCGTTGACCGACCGTGTCTCCGTAGGGGTGGCGATCGACGCCGATCCGGTCTTCGATCGTGGCTTCGCGCTCGGCCGTGTCTTCTGCGACGAGGACGGCGACGGTCAGCCCGGTCCTCGCGAAAATGGCCTGCCGGGCGTGTGTGTGGGCACTGATCGGGGCGCCTTCGTCACGACGGATCTGGATGGCCGATTTCACCTGGAGGGCCTGGACGCGGGCGCCCATGCGTTCGCGCTCGACGTGACCACACTCCCGCCCGAGGCGCGAACGACGACCCCCGAGCGGGTGGTCCGCACGTTGACGCGCGGCCTACCGACCCGCGTGGAGTTCGGGACGACTTGCCCCCTCGAGCGCATCGCTCAACGGCCTGCGAACGCACCGACGCCGCCTGTCGCGGCTGCACGGCCGCGGGTCCTCGTGCTCTCGGGCAATGCGCGGGCGCTGCGCCTCGAGTCCGGGGCCGTGCAATGGCACGGCGATGCGCCGGGCCTGCGCCTTTGGAGAACGACCGGCGGTGGCTCGGCCCAGGTCTCGCAGACCTCGGGCGTCGTCTCCCCCAATGCCGAGGAACTCTCGGTCGAGCTGCTGGTCCCCGCGTCACACGCGGTCCGGCGTTGGGCCGTCTGGCTGTCGGGCTGGAGCGCCGGGGGCGCGAGCGAGGAGGTCCTGTGGGCGGAAGGCTTCGACACACCGCCGGTGCGCCTCCCCTGGGCCGCCGCGCGACCCGAAGCGCGTTCTCTGGCGGAGCGCTCCGAGCGCATCGCGTTGCGCTGGAACTTGACCAGCGCCGCCGGACTCGAGCTCGGCGGCCCCGCCGAGGTGTTCTCGAGTCGGAGCTCGGCGCGTCGAGGCGCTGCACCCGTGTGGGTCGTCGAGCAGCCCGACCTCGACGCCGCCGGTCTACCGCGGGGTGGCCTCGACGCGTCCCTGGAAACCGCGATCAAGGCCGTCGGCGCGCAGCGTGGACACCTGGTGGTCGAGGTCCATACCGACGACGCACCCACACCCTCGAACCCGCTCGAACGTACGACGCTCTCTGCGAGCGCGCTCGCGGAGCGGCTGTCGCGCCTGTGGCACGGCCCTGGCCGGACGCTCGAGGTGATTCCCCGCGGGGCCGAGGCGCCGCGGGTGCCCAACCTCACCGAGCGGCAGCGTGCGCGCAACCGAAGGCTCGAGTTCTCTCTGGAGCCCTCTCGGGCGGCGGTCGAGGGGGACGCCGGCCATGGGCCACTGTGGGCGTCGGCGGTCGAGGCGGGGGGCGTGCGCACGGTCCCGGACGAACGGGGGGACTTCTCGCTCGTGGCCCCCCTCGACGCCGCGGGCGCTGTCGAGGTCACGATGCGCGCCGCCGACGGCCGCCACGCGACCTTCGCGTTGGAAACCAGCTCGGACGGCGTGCCGCGTCTCGTTTCGGCCCGACGCGTGACCCTCGAGGGTCACCCTGAGCACGGCCTGCGGCTCGACGGCGCGGCCTTCGTGTGGCCCGCGACGGTGCCCCGTCTCGAGACCGCGCAAGGTGCCCTCCGGCTGCTCGAGCGGCCCACCTGCACCCAGTGGCAGGTCGTCACGGAGGACGCGACCGGTCGAGTGGTCGAACGCATGGGCGGGCAGGGGTCTCCGCCGGCGACCCTCGCGAGCCGCGGTCCGCCTGCGGGGGGCGCGACACACCTCGCGTGTCGCCAGGTCGACGGCGCGTGGCTCTTTGTGGCCCCGCGCGTCGACGCCGCGGCCCGCGCGATCCATCGTCCTCCCGGCGAGTGGCAGGTTCGGGTGGAGGGCGAGACGGTCCTGCCTGGCGCCGCGGGCCGGTATGCCGCGGTCGTCGCCGTGCCCCGAGGCCTCCCCGCGTGGATCGAGGTGACGTCGCCCGACGGTGTGACCGTCGTTCGCGAGTTCGACGTACCGGCCACGCCGGCTTCTTCTCCGCGCTGGGCGCCCAGGTTGCGTCCCCCGAGCCCATATGCGCGGATGGACTCTCCGGCGGAAACCGCGGCGGCGCCCTCGGAGCCCGGACCCTACGGCCGTGTGGAAACGACGAGCCCCACGCCCTCGCCGAACCCGACCGCGGCGCGCCCGAGCACGGTCGTTTGGCCCCCGGCGACCGACCAGGTCGACGCGCTGGGGCTGCGCGCCTACGTGCCGACGGGCGACGCGACGCCCGCCGCGCTCGTCGTTGCGCCCGCGCCGCGTTCGCCGCTTCCGGAGAGCGCGCGGCAGGTCCTGGCGGTGCGCGCCTCTCGTCACCTGGACACGCCCCTGCCGAGCGCCCGAGGGGTCGCGGGGCTCGGGCACGAGGGGGCGACTCCGGTCCCTCTGGAGGTCCATTTGCCGCCGTCGGGCGCCCCTCTGCGTGGGCGCTCGGTCCCGTACTGGGGCCTCACGGCCCCGGGCGCCGTAGTCACCGTCAACGGCCTCGAGGTGCCGGTCGAGGCGGATGGACGCTTCGGCGGGGCGGTCTGGCTGACCCACCTCGACCCGCGAATCGAGGTGCTCGCCCAGACGGAGCACGACGCGTCGCGGGTCGAGCGCTCCTTTGCCCTGCCGGCGTCGAGCTTCTTCCTGGTCGCGCTCGCGGACGGTCTCGGCGGCGGTCGCCGTACCATCGAGCCCCTGGCCGAGGGCCACACGGTCGACCTCGGAGAAAACGTCAGCGTCGAAGGGCGCGGCACCCTCTTCCTCAAGGGGTACGCCCGCGGCGAGGACGTGCTCGGGGGCCTCTTCGACGAGTATCGTTTCACGGCGCACGCGGACACGGCGCGCAGCCGTTCGACGGAGGCCGCTCGGCGCCTCGTCGACCTGGACGCGAGCTACCCCGTCTACGGCGACGACGCCACCCCCTTCGTCGAAGGCCAGGCGCGCGGGCCCCTGTACGTGCTCATCGAGGCGGACGCGAGCCGCTTGACGGTCGGCGACTTCGAGACGTCGATCCGCGGCCTCGGTGTGTTGCGCTACGAGCGGAAGTTGACCGGTGGTCACCTGCGCTTGGAGCGACCGGGGCGCGCCGCGGGCACCTACGGCCTGGAGGCCTTCGCCGCGGACCAGGACGCGCCGGAACGCCATGTCGCCGTAGAGCTGCGCGCGACGGGCGGCTCGCTGTACTACCTGCCGAGGCGGGAACTGGTCGAGGGCAGCGAGCGGGTGTGGATCGTCGTGCGCGACCGCTCGACGGGCCTGGAGCGGGCGCGTGTCCCGCTCGTCGCGGACCGCGACTACACGCTGCGGCCTCGCGAGGGCCGACTCCTGCTTCATCGCCCGCTGGCCGGCACCGTCGGTGAGTCGGCGGCAGGGGAGAGCCAGCCGGGCGTGCTGGACGGACGCCGCCCCGCCTTGCTGGGCAGCGCGGACCAGTTTCTGGCGGTCGAGTTCGACCACCGTGACCCGAGGGCCGACGGCTCCGTGGCGGCGGGGGCCCACGCCCGGGAGCGGCTCGGTCCGGTGGTCCTCGGGGGCGGCCTGGTGCAGGAGGGCCGGACGGAGGTCGGGGTCGCCCCCTACAGACTATACGGCGGCGAGGTCGGCCTCGTGCTCGGGGAGGCCACGGGTGTGGGCGTCGAGCTCGCGCGCAGCGAGTCCTCGACGGGGGCGCGCCTGAGCTCCATCGATGGCGGCCTGAGCTGGCGTCCGGTGGGTCCGGGGGGCGCACGCGGACAGGCGCTGCGTCTGCAAGGGAGCGTCGAGCTCGACGACCTGCGGACAGGCACACCGGATGGCCCTCGAGGACCGAACGGCGAACACTGGCGGACCGAGGTCGTGTTTCAACGCGCGGGGGCCGGGTACGCCGCGACAGGGCTCGCCGCGCAGGTCGGGCAGGAGAAGGTCGAGGCGTCGAGCCGGTGGCAGGTCGACCGCGCCCATCGACTGGCCCTGCGGTTCGACCAGGTGCGTGCGCTCGACGGCGCCGACCCGGCCCCCTACGAGGCCCCACCTGCCCAGCGCCGTGTCGTCGAGGCCGAGCACGGTTGGACACGCGGGCCGTGGTCCCTCACCACGCGTCTCACCCAGACACGCGAGCGCACCGACACGGTCGACGCGCCGCTCGAGGTCACGACGGTCGCGGAGGACGCGGCGTGGCGCCTGGACTCGAAGTGGACGCTGCTCTTCGGTCAAGAGGTCGTCGTGCAGGGGGACGACCGCCTGCACGACAGCGTCGCGGACCTCTTCACGTCGTCCGTGGGGGCACGGTACCGACCGGACGTCGGGATCGAGCTGGAGGCCATGGAGCGCCTGCGATTCTCGGGGGACAACGCGACGGAGATCGGCCTGCGCGCAGAGCTGGACGAGCGTCGCACGGCTTACACCCAGCAGCGCTTCGAACGCGTCGACTCGACCGAGCGCGCGACGGCCGTCGTCGGGGCCGAAGAGCGCTGGGGCGAAGATGCGAGCGGGCGGAGCTACGGCGAGTACCAGCTCCAGGTGGACGGTCACGGCCAGCAGGACGGCGGGCATCGGGCCGTGCTCGGCCTCGGGAAGCGCACCGCGCTCCGCCGCGGGCTCTCCGTCGACGCCGGCTACGAGCGCGCCCAGGCGCTGGGCGACGGGGCGGCGCGGCTGTCCACGGACGCGGTCTCCGCCGGCGCCGAGTGGGTGCGCGCGGGGGTCTCCGCGTCGACCCGGCAGGAGTTGCGCTACGACGACCTCGACGAGGCCTTCGCGCTGGTCGACACCCTCCAACTCCTGACGTTGACGTCCATCCGCTGGCGGGTCTCCAGCGCCGTCGAACTCTCCGGTCGTCTGAACGCCACACGTTCCGTCGCCCTCGACGACGAGACGACCCGTGCGAGCGCGCTCGAGGTCGGATTCGGCGCGGCGTGGCGTCCGCTCGCCGACGACACCCTGATCGTGCTCGGCCAGTGGGCGAAACGCTACGAGCGGTCGCCCATCGCGTTCGAGACCGATTCACCCTCGACTCGGGAGGAACTCGACGTGGTCTCCGTGACACCGATGCTCGAGTTGCCGTGGCGCCTGCGTCTCACGGAGAAGCTCGCGTGGAAGCGCTACGCCTTGAGCGAGGCGGCGCTGCCGACACGGACGGCGCGCACGCTGCTCTGGATCAACCGGCTCGACCGGCACGTCCTGCGCCGCTTGGACGTGGGCGCGGAGTACCGGTTCCTGGGCGCAACGCTGGCGGGAGAGCGTGCCCACGGCTTCCTGGTGGAGGTCGCGTACATCGTCGAGGACCGGGTCCGCCTCGGGGGCGGCTGGAACTTCACACGCTTCAGCGACGAGGACCTCGCGCGACCCGACGAGTCCCATGGCGGCGCCTTCGTGCGGGTGACCGCGGCCTACTGACGCCTCAGAGGGTCGACCCTCTCAGAGCCGGCGCACGCCCGAGCGGAACAGTCGACCGACGCGGTCGGATTCGAAGTCGCCCCGCTCCTCGAGCAGCGAGCGCACACGATCGAGCACCTGCTCGACACGGCGCTCGAACTCGGCGGTCTCGGCCCGCGGTCCGTCACCCTTCTCGACCTCACGACCGGCGACGGCCCGCGCCACACCACGCCCCGAGGCGTCGTCGGCCTTCGCGGCGGAGGGCCGCGAGGGCGCGAGGGGGTCGTCCGATTCGAGGGCGAGCGGTGCGCCGCCGGGCGTCAGCCAGCCGAGGTAGCGGGCCTCGGTGGCGAGGGCCTCGGCCTCCTTCGAGCGGGCGGAGCGGTCGTCGCCCTCGGCCTGTCGGGTGTGCGCCAACTCGTGAGCCAGCAGTGCTTCGCCTTGAGCGGTGTCGGGGCGATAGTGCTTCGGGTCGAAAAAGACCATGCGCCCGTGGGTGAACGCCTCGGCGGAGAGAGAACGCGCCAGGGCGCCGGACATCGGCCCTGCAAAGACGGCCACGTCCGCGAAGTCGTGACCGAAGAAGTCGGCGAGCCGCGCTCGTTGCGACGCGTCCAGGGGCCGCCGTTCCGCCGCGAGGAGACGCGCGACGGCCTCGTCGTCGCCCGCGCCGAGGCGAGTCAAGACGGTCTCCGGGGTCGGCGCCTCCTCGACCTCCCGCGTGCGCACCTGGAGCCGCACCACGTCGAGTTTGCTGTGCCCGCGTGCGAGCAGCGCGTCCGCGATCTGGTCGGCCAGGAGTCGACTGCGGACCGCCGGGTCCCGCACCCCGCTCGGCAGCTCCACGACGAGCTCGAGGTCCACGGCGGGGCCGACGTCGGAGAGTGTCCGTCCGGCGCCCCGGGAGCGCAGGACGTCGGGCAGCGCGTCCAGGGCGCGTTCGACGGTCCGTGTGGCGCCCGCGGGAGCGTCCGGGGGGAGCTGGACGTCCAGCGCGTGCACCGCGAGCAAGCCCACGTCGAGGGGGGGGCGCTGGACGGGCGACGCGGCCCGGACGGCGCGCGGGGGCATCACTCGAGGCACGTCGGGCGGCGCCCCTGTCGGCCCCGGCCAACCGCGGTCTCGAGACGCCGCGGGGCTCACCAGGGCGCTCGGCACCCACGTGGGGGCAGCCTGGCCCGCCCGGCGCACCGCGACGAACGCGGCCCCCGGAGGTCCGGGCTCGACCTCGAACCGTTCGCCAGCGCGCAGCGCCTCGACGACGTTCGCCTCGGCGCTCGGGGCCGCAAGGAGAGGCGCCTCGGGGACGCCGCGTGCGAGCGTGAACGGCGCCGCCGAAGGCTCGGCAGGGGCGGCGACCGCGGTGGGCGGCGCGACCTCGAGCAGGGCACGACGCGCCCGCACCGTTTCGTGTGTGAGCACGGGCGCGCCCAGCAGTCGCTGGGCCTCGGAGACCTCACGCGCGAGCGCCCGACGGGCGGTCTCTACGGCCGAAGCCTTCGCCGATGGACTCGGCGCCGCAACGGCCGCTGCGACGGCGCTCTCGGCTTCCGCGCGCACCGACGCCAGGTGTGCCCGGTCCGCGTCACCGAGCTCGAGCGCGAGCGGCGCGTCGAGATGACGCCGGCTCTCGTCGAGCGCATCGGCGTAGGGTCCGCGACCCGAGACCGGCGGCAGTGAGACCCGGTCGATGGGGCTCGGGGCGGCTGCGCCAGACCGGCCGACGCTCGCCCGCAGGCGCTCCCCCGCGCCCAGGGGGTCGAGGTCCGTAACGCCGCGCACCGCGGCCTCGAGACCACGATCGTGGCGGCACATGCGTGCGAGGCGACGCTCCAGCTCGACGCGCGCGTCCACCCACGGAGCGCGCGCCTCCACGCTCGGATGCACGTCCACCTGCGCCCGCACCCGCTCCAGCGCGTCGAGCAGCGCCGCAGCGCGTTCGACGGTCGCGACGTCGAGCGTGGTCTCTTTGTCCTCGGCCGGCTCGTCGTCGTCGTCGAGGCGCTTTTTGCGCTTCAGCATCCGAGACGCGCGCCGCTCGGGATCGACCATCGCTTCGGCTTCGAAGACGCGGTCCCAAGCGGGGACCCCCATCGAGGCCGGGTCGGGGCCCGCCACGGTCCCCATCAGCGCGCTCTCGACCAACGCGTACGCCGCGGTTGCGTCGGGCGCCGCCGCAGCCTGCCGGAGCGCGTCGAGCACGGGCGGAAGAGGGAGACCGTCATCCATCGCCGGGACTCTACGCGACGCGAGTCTGCGTCTCAACGACGGCGATGGCGCGAAGTTCGGCCCGGCAGCAGGTTGTGATAGGCTCCCGGGGCGCCATGTCGAAGAAGATTCTCACCGTCGAGGATGCCCCGAACATCCGCAAGCTGATCGCTTACAACCTCAAGCGCGCCGGTTATGAGGTGCTCGAGGCTGAAGACGGCAAGGCTGCGGTCCGGATCCTTCAGCAGGTCGTGCCCGACCTGATCGTCCTCGACATCCGCATGCCCGAGATGGATGGCTTTCAGCTCCTCGAGCTGATGCGGAAGTACCCGAAAGCGGCCGCCATTCCGGTGATCATGCTGACGGCGCTGAGCACCGCCACGGACCTCGACCGCGCTTTGTCTCTCGGGGTCGTGGACTATCTCGTCAAGCCGCTCGATCCCACGCTGCTCATCGCGAAGGTGGAGTCCGCCCTCTGCCGGGACATGTCTCAGGCGACGACGGCGCCCATCGGAGAGTGGCGCGGGCCGAATCGGCGCCAGTTCGCGCGCGGTGGCATCCACGGGATGCCCCTCGGACCGTCCCCGGGCGGCGTCGGCGTGAACGTGGGGGAGGGCGGGCTCTCGTGGATCCTGCGGCCTCCTCCCGCCCTCGGTGAGATCGTGCTGGTGCAAGCGACCGCGCTCCAGCAGGCCGTCGGGGTCGCTGACTTCAGCGTGCGGGCGCGCATCGTCTACACCTACCCGCTCCACGACGGGAACTATCGGGTCGGCGCGGCCTTCATCGGGCTCTCCGAGAGCGCGCGCAACGTGATCCGGCGCGTGGTGCTCGAGAAGCAGAGCCGGTTCGCGCCGTCGGCCTGAGCCGGCTCAGCGCCGGAACGCGCCGCCCCCGAAGACCGCGGTCTCCGCGAGCGCCTCTTCGATGCGCAGGAGCTGATTGTACTTCGCCACGCGGTCGCTCCGGCTGGCGCTGCCGGTCTTGATCTGCCCCGCGTTCACGGCCACGGCGAGGTCGGCGATCGTGGTGTCCTCGGTCTCACCGCTCCGGTGGCTGATGATCGTCGTGAAACCGGCCCGCTGCGCCCGGTTGATGCAGTCGAGGGTCTCCGTCAGCGTGCCGATCTGGTTGACCTTCACGAGCACGCTGTTGGCGCTTCGTCGGCGGATGCCCTCTTCGAGACGCGTCGTGTTCGTGACAAAGAGGTCGTCACCGACGATCTGAACCCGGGCCCCGAGCCGCTCCGTCAGCGCCGTCCAGCCGTCCCAATCGTCCTCGGCCATGCCGTCCTCGATGGACACGATTGGGTAGCGGTCGCAGAGCCCCGCGTAGAAGTCGACCAGCTCCGTGGGCGAGAAGCTCCGGCCCTCCCCGTCGAGCACGTAGCGGCCGTCTCGGAAGAACGCGCTCGACGCGACGTCCAGCGCGAGGCCCACGTCCCGACCGGGCGTGTAGCCCGCGGCGTTGATCGCCTCGAGCACCGTGGACAGGGCGGCCTCGTTGCTCGGCAGGTTCGGCGCGAAGCCGCCCTCATCGCCGACCGCGGTGTTGAGCTTCTGCTTCTTCAGGACCTGCTTCAGGTGGTGGAAGACCTCGGCGCCCATGCGCAGCGCCTCGCTGAAGGTCGGCGCCCCGAGCGGCACCACCATGAACTCCTGGAAGTCGAGGTTGTTGTCGGCGTGGGCGCCGCCGTTGATGATGTTCATCAGCGGGATCGGGAGAACGTGGGCGTTCGCGCCGCCCAGGTAGCGCCAGAGGGGCAGGTCGTAGTGGTCGGCCGCGGCCCGGGCGGTGGCGATGCTCACGCCGAGCATCGCGTTCGCCCCGAGGTTGCTCTTGTTCGGTGTGCCGTCGAGGCGAAGGAGCTCGCCGTCGATGGCGCGCTGCTCGTCCGCGGGGAAGCCGACGAGCTCGGGCGCGATGACCTCGGTCACGTTCTGAACCGCTTGCCGCACGCCTTTGCCGAGGTAGCGGTCCTTCTCGCCGTCCCGGAGTTCCAGGGCCTCGTGCTCGCCGGTCGACGCGCCCGAGGGCACGGCGAAGCGCCCGGTCGCGCCCCCATCGAGGGTGACCTCGACCTCGATGGTCGGGTTTCCGCGGCTGTCGAGGATCTCGCGCGCGTGGATGTCGATGATCTCACTCATCTTGCAGCACTCCGTTTCGTGGGCCGGGTTCGGACGGCACGCTACGATGCGCGGGGTCGGTGTTCAACCCGACCGACTCCACCGGGGACTCTGGACGGGTGACGTTTCGGTGAACCGAGGCCCGGTGCTAGATTCCACGCGCATGAACCGACTGCGCGCACTGTTTCCCCTCATCCTCCTCTCGCTCCTTCAGGGGTGCGCAGGGGAGACGAACTCGAGCCCGCAGCTCCGGCCGCTGGACGACTACACCTTCACGGTGAACACGCCGGGGAACATCCAGCTCGTCGCCGGGGATGCGGACAACGACAGGCTGGCCTTCGAGTTCGAGCTGGATCCGCCCCCCGTGACCCAGACGGCGACGACCGGAGGTCGGCCGGGCATTCTGCCGACAAGCCCGGGCCAGGCCGTCTTCACGTGGACCCCCGGGATCGCCGATGCGGGCCCCCAGGACCAGCTCCGCTACCGACTGACCTTCACCGTGCGCGACGGCAAGGGGGGGCGCGCCAGCGAGACCATCGCGCTCACGGTGGTCAATCCGGGCCTGGGGCCCACGGGGCTGGTCTTCACCGACCCGCCCGGCGCGGGCATGGTCGTGGACCTGCGCAAGTCCGCGTGTGTCGACCGCTTGCCCGTCGTGGTTCGGGCCGACCTGGTGCCGGAGGGAGAGGTCGAGCTCAAGCTCGCGGAGCCCGCGCCGGAAGGGGCCACGCTCTTTCCGCCGGAGAATTCGAAGACCAAGCGGCTCGATTGGTGCCCCGGTGAGGCCCTCCTGGACGAGAGTCTGAACCACACCGTGGTCTTCGAAGCCCGGCGAACCGGAGAGGACCTGCCCGTCTCGAAGCGGTTCCTCATCCGTTTCAAACGGGACGCAGGCGCCAACTGCCCGGGCAGTCCGCCCCGCGTCGCCCACAGCCCGCCGGACACACTCTCCGGTCCCTTGAACTACGAGCTCGAGGCCACCATCACCGATGACGTCGGCTTCAAGTCCGCGCCGGCGCTCGCCTACAACACCGACGTCGCCGCGGAGGGTGAGGTCGTCGACACGAGCGGCTGGCCGTTCGTCGAGTTTCGGGCGCTGGGCGGGGACCGTTATGTCGCGACGATCCCCAACCTGGGGCTGGCCGACGGCGAGACCCGCGAGGTCCGCTACGTCATCACCGCGACCGACAACGACGACCCGGACGGGACCGCGTGCGACCACAGCACCGACACCGAGATTTTCCGCTTCACCGCCGTCGGCGGGGCGGAAGGAGACGGGCGAACCTACGGAGAGTGCGCGCCGTGCGTCGCGGACGCCCAGTGCGGCGGACCGGGGGACCACTGCGTGCCGCTCCGCTCGGAGTTCTTCTGCGCGACGGCCTGCACCGGTGGCCAGTGCGGCGAGGGACGGCAGTGCATCCAGATCACCAGCGTCGACGGCGTGACCGAGTCCCAATGCGTCCCGGCGGACCAGAACTGCGGACAAATCTGCGCGGCGGACGCCTACGAAGTGGCCGGGGCGGGGAACGGAGCCCCTCCAGAGGCGGTGACGCTGCCCGCGGGCCGTCATCCCGACCTCTCGGTCTGCGACGACGGCGTCGACTTCTTCCGGGTGGCGGTCGCCGCGGGTGAGAGCTTGCGGGCGCGCATCGAGATGAACGCCGAGCGGGGCGACCTGGACCTCTTCATGCAGATGCCGGGGGACACGGACGAGTTCGCCTACCAGAGCGCGCAGGCCAACGCCGCGGTCGAAGAGGTCTACGAGCCCTGTGCGCTCGAGTCCGGGGACGCGCTGGTCGCGATCAGCGCCTACGAGGGCGCGCGGAACCAGTACGCGCTCGCGCTCGAGGTCGGCCCGGGGGAGTGTGACCGCGCCTGCACGGACGACGCCTTCGACGGCGGGGCCTTCGGCAACGATACGCTCGAAGACTTCTCGCCCGCGGAGCCGCTGCCCTTCGACGAGATCGGCTTGGCGGTGTGCGCTCAAGACCGCGACTTCTACGGCTTCGAGACTCGGGCGGGCGAGGTCGTGCGGGTGACGGTCGCGTTCGACCACGCGCTGGGCGACCTCGACCTGCGCCTGTACCGCTCGACCGGGGAGAGGGTCGCCGAGTCGCTGAGCTACCGGGACACCGAGCTCATCGAGTACGAGGCGCCGGTGGACGACATCTTCGTCGCCGAGGTCTTCGGCGCGACACGGAGCGTCCAGAACGCCTACGGCCTGCGCATCGAGACGCTCGACGTGCAGGCGTGCCAGGTCACTTTGCAGTGTCCCGCGGGCTCGTACTGCGCGGGGGGCGCGTGCGTCGACCAGGGGTGCGACGGCGCGGGCACCTGCGGACCCGATGCCGAGTGTGTCGCGCCCCGCACGGGCCTGGATCCGGTCTCCACGGGCGGACTCTGCGCGGATCCGTGCCGCTCCTCGTTCGAGTGCCGCGAGGAGGCGGGGTACTCGTGCAAGCGCCTGGAGGACTACACCACGGGGTGCCTCCCGGCCGGTGCGGGACGCACCGGTGACCGGTGCACGTCTCACACCGACTGCGAGGGCACGGACGTGTGCTTCGACCTCCCCGGGGGCTACTGCGCTTCAGGCGGCTGCGTCTCCGACGACTGCCCGCGCGACACGCTGTGCGCGCCTTTGCCGGGGCTCGGTGAGCTGAGCGCATGCCTGAAGGCCTGCCTCGACAACGCGGACTGCCGGGCGGGGTACTCGTGTCGTGTCGTCCCGGGCGGTCGAGCATGCCTGCCGTGAGGGCCCCCGCGGCTCTGCTCTCGATCCTCACCCTGGCGGCGCTGGGGTTCGGGCCGTCGGGGTGCGCCGACGAGCCGGCCGCCTCCGCGAGCACGCCCCGTCGCTTTCCCCTCGAGATCACGCGGGTCGAGGCCCCCGTCGCCGTGCCCGGCTCCAGGCTCCGTGTCGTGGGCTCGGGCTTCCTCGACGCCGGTGTGTGGACCGCCCGCCTCGTCGGGGCGCTCGCGGGCGCGCCCCTCGAGCGCCCCTTGACGGTCGATCGCCGCGACGATGCCGTGCTCGAGCTCGTCCTCACGCCTTCGACGTTCAGCGGGCTCCCCGAGGGCACGTTCGAGGGTCGCCTCGAGCTCGAGGTCGTCTATGGCGAGAGCACCGGCGAGGCGACCCCGGCCGTGCGATTCGAGGTCCGCTCGGGGCTCGATCCGGTCTTCACGCGCGGCGCCCCGGGCGCGTTCCCTCAGAGTCCCTGGCCCGTGGACGCACAGGGGTTGCTCACGCCCAGTGAAGGGCAAACGACGATCGCGCTGCGCGGTCGTTTCCTGCCGGACGGTGTCGGCAGCGAAAGGGAGCTCGCGGTCACCGAGGTGCCCGTCGTCGCTCTTGATCCTACGGGCCTGGACCGTTCTCGCGGCCAGGTCGAGATCGAGCTCGCCTGGTTCGGCATCGAGCCCGGTCGCTTCGAGGGTGAGGCGGCGCTGACCAACAGCGGGCAGGGCTGGACCCGCGGGAGCCCCTTCGTGCCCGTCCGCTTCGACCTGTTGGTGCCGACGATCGAGCAGGTCACCCCGCGCGCCGCGAGCCGCGGACAACGCGTCACGATCTTCGGCCAGGGCTTTGTCGGCGGTTCACAGGGCGCGACGACACTTCGTCTCGACGGCACCTTCACGCCCCGTGACGGAGAGCCGACCTCGCTCCCGCCGGGGGGGCTGGAGCTCAACCCCACATGGCTGTCCGGCAACGAGCTCGTCTTCTCGATGCGTGTGGACTACGACTTCGACTGCAACAGCGCCGACCTCGGCGCGCGTCCCGGGCGGCTCGAGGGCCAGGTGACGCCGATCATCGAGCTCGAGGGGACCCGCGTCGAGGGCGTGACGACCCCCCTCGACTTCGAGATCCTGCCGAGTCGTCAGCTCGTCTACCTGCGGTTCCTGCCGGCCTTCACGGACTCGCTTCGGCTCTTCGGTCTGCGCAACCTCATCAAAAACAAGGCCTACGCCGAGGCTCTTTCT
>JBMOFP010000115.1:0-19817 GCA_049318805.1 Bradymonadia bacterium | reverse complement strand
CGCTGCAAGCACCTGTGTGGACGCCCCGCACTCAATTCCGGACGGTCGTCTGAAGCACTTCCAACGCCGCGGCGGGCGACACCGCGTCCGGGATGGCGGCGGCGTTCGAGGAGACGCGAACGAAGCCCAGACGCGTGATGGGACAGGTCGCCCACGGTTCGGACCGCTCCGCGAACCATGCATGGGCAGGGGCGTGATGTACATGGCTCGGCCAGGCGAGCGCCACGAGGAGATTCACGTCGAGGAGGTGCGTCACTCGTCTTCCTGGGCGCGCTGGACGTCTTCCAGGGTGATGGGACGGGATCCCGGCTGGACAGTGAAGACTGGAAAGTCACCCCGCGTCGCGGTTGGAACCCGTGTTTCCATGGCCTTCCTAACCAGATCCGAGATCACTGCACCGATGGAGGTCGACCGAGCCAGCGCTAAGGCCTTCGCAGCGCGGTAGACGTCTTCGTCGAGGGTCAAGGTGGTCCGCATGACCCGATCGTTGATGACGTGATGACCTGATTTCAAGGTCGCAGGGGCTGAGGCCGGCTGCCCATTGACCGTCCATCAGCAAAGCGCCATCATGGCGTCATGAAAAGCGCCACAATTGCCGAGCTGCGCGACCATCTCTCCGAGTATCTGCACCGGGTCGAGGCCGGTGAACGGATCCTTGTCATGAGGCGCAACACACCGGTTGCGGAGCTGCGGCCCGTGGCACCGGGGGCGGGTGCTTCGGACGATGAGTCTCTGGAGGTCCGCCTGGAGGCTCTGGAGCGGGCCGGGGGCGTGCGTCGTGGCACGGGTCGTTGGCCGGCCTGGTCCGTGGACGTGCACGACGCGCCGGCCGCGCCGTTGCTCGAGGCGCTGCTCGCCGACCGGGCGGAGGGGCGATGAGATTCTGGGACGCCTCCGCCGTGGTGCCTATGCTCTGTTCGCAGGCGTCGACGGCGGCTGCGCTTCGGCTCCGCGACGAGGATCCACGGGTCGTCACGTGGGCCTGGACGCCCGTCGAGTGTGTCTCGGCGCTTCGGCGCCTCTCGCGGGAGGGTGTCCTGACAGAGACGGAGGTCTGGTCCGCAGTGCGGCGTATGGACCAGTTGCGCGACGTCTGGACCGAAGTCCTCGACGTCGAAGCCGTGCGGCGTCGCGCCGAGCGCTGCTTGCACGTGCATCCCTTGCGCGCCGCCGACGCCGGGCAACTTGCGGCCGCCCTGGTGGTCGGCGACCAACTCGGGCGCGCCCTGCCCTTCGTGACCTTCGATGGCCGCCTGGCCGAGGCCGCCCGACGCGAGGGCCTGGAGGTCCTGGGCATCTGATCTGGGAGGCCTCTTGCACATCCCCGCAACCGACGACGACCTTCGGCTCTTCGACTTCTCCAAGCCGACGCCGCTCCCGGACGGCGGCCGTTGGACCGCGCTCCTTCGAGAGCGCGACAGCTGGTACGCCATGACGCTGACGTTCGACGTCGCCGTTCAGCGCCCCGACGGGAGTACGGAGGCCTTCACGCTTGTCCTGACCGACCCCAGCGACGTTTCCGGTGAACCCGCCGCCACGCGCGCCCGGTTGGACGCTGGGGTCCGCGGGCGCCTCGGGCTTCGCGGGTGACGGCCCGCGTCGGCTCGGCCACGAGGCGACGGACGGGCAATTGACCCCGCGACCCGGTCACCTGGAGAGCGCGGAATCACTTCCAGCCGAGGGAGCGCCCAACGGCGCCGGTGCGACCCGCATCTCGACGCGGCGATTCCTGGCCCGCGCCGCCTCCGAGGTGCCGGGGTCGAGGGGTTCGGCGGACCCGACGCCGAGCACGTCGAGCTGCTCTCGTGCGGCGCCGCGGGCCACGAGCAGCGCGCGCGCGGCCTCCGCACGCCTCGCCGACAGGCGCAGGTTGCGCTCCAGCGCGCCCTGGTCGTCTGTGTGTCCGTAGAGCACGAAACGTGTCTCGCTGAAGTCGCCGAGCAATTCGAGGGCGCAACGAATCGCATCGCCGTCGGCCCGGGGTCGCGTCGAGCCCGGCACGAACTCGAAGGGGTCGATCCGCACCACGAGGTCCGTGGTGGCGGCGGGCGCCGCGTCGGGGGCGCCGTCGTCGTCCTGGTACCCGTTCTTCACCTCGGCCTGGCCCGGCGCGCGGTCCACCGTGTCGGGGACGCCGTCGCCGTCGTTGTCCGGGTCGAGGCAGCCGTCGTCGTCCTCGAATCGGACCTCGTCGATCTCCCGCCCCTGCCCGACGAGGGTGTGTTGCGGCCCGCCGCACCCGAACGCGGTCATCGCGAGTGTCATGCAGACCAGCGCGCGTGGCCCGCCCGTCCACCGGGTGCCGGCCTTAACTCGCGGGGCGTGGGCGGGGCGGCTGCGGAGGGGGCAGCGAGTCGACATGCGCGAAGAAACCGCGGATCACGACACGCGCCAAGCGGACGCGCGCGGGGGCGACGCGCGCACCTCGCAGTCGACGAGTCCATCGGCGTCTTCGACAACGGGAAGCCATGGCGCCGTAGCCAACCCGCCCGGAGATCGGGGACAAGCTCTTGGTTAAACCCTCGTAATGATTGGCTTACTTGACCGGTTGCGGACTAGCGTAAAATGTTTTACGTTAACGCGATGGGCAGCGAGCAGCTCAGTTCCTGGCACTTCTACGGGCGGAGCCCTGAGCTCGAACGACTCACGTCCATCCTGCAGCGACGGCGGTGGTTCTTTGCGAAGATCACCGGCCGACGGCGCATCGGAAAGACCTCGCTCGTCCAGGAGGCGCTCAAACGGTCGGCCCGGGAGCGCTTGCTCTACATCCAGATTCCGGACTCGGACCCCGCGGGCGTCCTCGCCACGGCGCGCGACTTCTACGACCTCTTCGCGGTGCCCGGGCCCCGTCCAACCGACCTCCGCAGCCTGGCACAGGACATCTCGAGGCTCGTGCGCGACGGCTGGGTCGTCGTCCTCGATGAGTTCCAGTACTTCCATCGAAAGGTGCTGTTCGAGTTCACGTCGCACCTCCAGCTCGAGGTGGACCGGCTCGGTGCGGACGCCGCCGCCGTGCCCGGCGGGCTGCTCGTGCTCGGTTCCATCCACACGGAGATGGCCGCTTTGCTCGAGGATCGAAGCGCTCCGCTCTTCAACCGCATCACCGACGATCTCGACGTCACGCACCTCGACGTCGCCTCCGTCCTCGAGATCCTGCGCGCGCATGCCACCGCGGACATGGAGACGCTGCTCTTCCTCTGGAACCTCTTCGAGGGGGTCCCGAAGTTCTACCGCGACTGCTTCGAGCAGGGTGTCCTCGGCGCACCTCGGCGCGAGCTGCTCGAGACCATGTTCTTCAGCAGCTCGTCGCCGCTGCGCAACGAGGCCGACAACTGGTTCCTGAGGGAACTCCGTGGACGCTACGATCTCATCCTGAAGTTCGTCGCGACGCATCCGGGCTGCACCCACGGAGACATCGACGCGCATACCCGCTCGGTCGACCCCGCAAGCGAGAAGCAGGTTGGGGGCTACATCAAAATCCTGCGGGAGCGCTTCCGCATGATCGACCGTCTACAGCCCATCTTCGCGAAGCCCACGAGTCGTAATGGGCGCTTCTACATCACGGACAACTTCCTCCGCTCCTGGTTGGCGGCGCTGCAGACCGCGACCGCGGCCGTCCACTTCCGGCCCATGGCGCAACTCGTGGCCGAGGCGGACCAGCGACTGATGGAGGCCGAGGGTCACGGCCTCGAACGGCTGGTGGCCGCGCTGTACGCCGAGCGGAGCCGCAAAGGGCTCTCCGGCTTCAGCCTCACGCATCGCGTCGAGGGCTTCTGGGACAAGGCGGACCGGGCCGGCAAGCAGATCGAGATCGACCTCGTCGCGCTCGACGACGCATCCCAGACCATCCGCCTCGGCACCTGCAAACGTCAGGGCGACAAGCTCGTGTCGGACTTGGCTCGCTTCGATCTCCACGTGAAGGGCTTTCTGGCCTTGGTCCCGCGCTTCTCGTCGTGGAACGTCGAGCGCGTCGCCATCGCTCCTGCGCTCACGCTCCAGCAACGGTCGGCCGTGGAGGCGTTCGGCTACCTTGCACAGGACCTCGGCGACCTCACCGCGGGGCTTTGAGCTGCAGCGGTGACCCATCCTTGCGCGGCAACGTCGGATCGAATCCGCGAACCCGCGGCGCTCGTCAGCGCCCTGCGCGGCGCCGCCGCCGAAGCGCCGGCACGATGAGCAGCAGGAGCGGCCACGCGGCGGCGGGATCGCGCCCCGGGGTGCGGCAGGCGCAATCGCTGACCTGTTCCGGCGCGCCGTCCTCGGCGGGCTGAGCATCGCGCTGCGCGATGGTCCGGGGCCCGTCGAAGTCGCTGGGCGGCACGCCGAACTCCATCGAGTCGTCGCCGGCGTCGCGGGTCGACGGCCCGGCGTCGGGCGTGCCGCCGTCGGGCATGAAGCCGGGCTCGTCGATGGGCGGCCACGCGGCCTTGCACTGGGCCGTGCCGTCGTCGGCGACCTCGCAGACCTCGCCCAACGGACACTTCACCTCGAAGCACGGATCCCCCGTGCAGAGGCCGTCCTCGCAGCGCTGCCCCGGGCCGCACTCGATGCCGACGCAGGCGTCGGGCAGGCAGGCGCCGTCGTCGCATCGCTGGCCGTCCGGGCACTCGATGCCACCGCACGGCTCGGCGACACACACGCCGTCGCGGCAGGCCTCGCCGAAACGACAGCTCACCTCGGCGCAGCTCGAGACACATGCCCCCTCGCGACAGAACTCGCCCGCGTCGCAGTCGACGTTGGCACAAGGGTCCGCGACACACGTGAGGGCCACGCAGCGCTCCCCGTCGGGGCAACCGGCGATGAAGCAGTTGTCCTCGACACACTCGCCCAGCGCGCAGACCAGGCCGTTCTCGCAGGAGACGCCCGCGCACCGGTCGACGCACGCGCCGTCGCGGCACAGCTCGTCCTCTTCGCAGGTGACGAGGTCGCAGGGCCCGAGGCAGGCGCCGTCCACACACTGCGTGTTCTCGGGGCATTCGTTGTTCACGCAGGCGTCGGCGCAACGACCGGCCCGGCAGAGCTGTCCTGCGGGGCACGGAGCCCCGTCGTCCACGACGCCGTCGCAGTCCTCGTCGAGGCCGTCGCAAACCTCGGCCGGCACCGGGCCGCAGACCCCGCACGCGTTGCGCAGCCCTTCGTCGATGGTGCCGTCGCAGTCGTCGTCCTCACGGTCGCAACGCTCGTCCGAGGGGGTCTCGTCGGCGATGCACGCGAGCACGCCGCCCTCGCAGACCCTACGGCCACGGGCACATTCGCCGCGCTCGCCCGAAGCGCAGACCTCGCCCACACCTTCGACGGCGTCGTCCGTGAGGCCGTTGCAGTCGTTGTCGAGGCCGTCGCAGAACTCGAGGCTCGGCGCCACGACGGGCGCGCAGTCGAGCGCGCCGCCGTCACAAACGTAGCGGCCATCGACGCACACGCCGGGCAGGTCCGTCTCACAGGGCTGGCCGATGGGCAGGCCCTCGTCGGCCGAGCCGTCGCAGTCGTCGTCCAGGCCGTTGCAGAGCTCCACGCCCGGCGCGCCCAGGCGGTCGCAGGCGATCAGACCATCGCGGCACGCGGTGCGGCCATCGGCGCCGACCCCGCGCTGGCCGGTGTCGCAGCGCTGGTCACCGCCGGGGTTGCCGTCGTCGGCCTCGCCGTCACAGTCGTCGTCGAGTCCGTTGCAGACCTCGGCCTCGGCCAGGCGATCGGGCACACACTCCACCGCGCCGAGGAGGCAGCGAGTCACACCCGCGGAGCACAGGCCCGCCTCCCCCGTGGCGCACACGACGCCGCCCTGGGGGTCGCCGTCGTCGACCTCGCCGTTGCAGTCGTCGTCCAGGCCGTTGCAGACCTCGGGGTCCGGCAGGTTCAGGTCCAGACAGAGGACACGCCCCTGGTCACAGAGCGAGCGGCCCTCGGCGCAGACCCCGAGCGCGCCCGTATCACACGCCATGTCGCCGTTCGGGTTGTCCTCGTCGTCCTCGCCGTCGCAGTCGTCGTCTAGCCCGTTGCAGAGCTCGGCGCGCGGATCGAAGTTCGGCACGCAGAGCACCTGCCCGCCGACACACTGCGCGACCCCGGCCCCGCAGATGCCCAGGGCGCCCGTCTCACACGGCACGTCACCGCCGGGGTTGCCCTCGTCGACCTGACCGTCGCAGTTGTCGTCGCGTCCGTTGCATACGTCCGGGGCGGGCGAGACGGTCTCGAGGCACACGACCTGGGCGTTCCGGCAGGCCGTGATGCCCTCGGCGCAGACCCCGAGCAGACCGGTATTGCACGCGGCGTCGCCCCCGGGGTTGCCGTCGTCCACGACGCCGTCGCAGTCGTTGTCGACGCCGTCGCAAACCTCGGGCCCCGAGGGGATGCAGATGACCGCGTCACACGCGTCGCCGATGCCATCCACGTCCACGTCGATTTGGTCGGCGTTGGCGACCCCGGGGCAGTTGTCGCAGCCGTTCCCGAGGGCGTCTCCGTCCGCGTCGGCCTGGTCGGCGTTGGGCGCGTTGCGACAGTTGTCGCAGGCGTCGCCGAGCCCGTCGGCGTCCGCGTCCTCCTGGCCCGGGTTGTCGACCTGGGGGCAGTTGTCCTCGAAGTCGCACGCCCGGTCGTCGTCGCTGTCGTTGCAGCCACCGCCCACGGAGCGCTCGAGCACGAGCAGCGCGAAGGCCTGGTCCGACCACGAGATCCAGTGTTCCTGACCGTCCGCGGTGTCGAAGTAGCCGTTGGGCTGGTTGTTCATCAGCCAGTAGGCGTAGTCGAAGTACCAGCGCGAGGGCTCGAAGGGCGACGCGTAGTAGCCCGCGCCCTCGCCGCCGAACTGGCGCGCGCGCGGCACGGCGTTCGGGTCGTAGCGGAGCAGACGGGTGCCATCGCCCGGAGCCGCGCCCGGCGGCAAGGTGCCGAGGTTCGCCGTCGAAAGGTTGCCCGGGCCCGCCACGACGCCCGAGTCCTCCAGGAAGGTGTAGGCCTTCGCCGAAGACCACAGGTAGTAGTAGTACGCCTCGGGCCAGCTCTCGGGCGCGCGCCGGGTGCTCTGGAAGTTGTAGCGGTTGCGCAGCCAACGCAGGTAGCCCTGCACCGAGCCGTCGTTCAGGTCGGCGCCGCCGATGATCATGCACCACAGCCCCGAGGCCGTTTGCTGCATGGAGGGGGCGCCGCCCGCGTTGTAGCTGTGACCGAGCTCGCCGCCCTCGAGGTCGCCGCCCCGCGCGTTGTTGCGGTAGCCCTGCGCCGTGAGCCGCGCCATCTGGTCGAGCCGCGCGAGCCGACCCGGGTCAGCGTACGCGGGGTCATTGAACACCCCGCGCGCCGCCGCGAGGCCCGCCATGGTGAGCTGCGTGGTCGAGGAGTCGTTGCAGCCGCCGTTGGAGTAACACCAGTAGCCGCTGCCGTTCTGGTTTGGGGAGATGCGGTCGAAGATTTGTTGAATGGCCTGGAGCGCGCCGCCCTGGTCGGGTCCGCCGGACCGCAGATAGACCGACAGCGCCATCAGATCGCCGCCGTCCCGGTAGGCTTGGAACGCGTTGCCGCGCGCCCGATTGATGACGTAGGCCATCACGTTCGCGATGCGCGCCTGGTCGGCCGGGCTCGCGTTGGCGTAGCCGATGGGGTCGGCGTTCTGGTCCGCGCTGATGCGCTTCTCGAGCAGGGCCAACGCGGTCAAACCCGCGGCGTCCCCGGCCGCACTCGGGTTGTTGAAGGCCCCGTTCGCGTCGAGCCAGGCCAGGCCGCGATCGATGGACGACGAAACATCGCGACTGAAGTTCGTGATCTGGGCGCCCGCGGGGGTCAGTCCCAGGGCGAAGGTCGCCACGAGGCACGTGAGGGCCGCGAGAATGGAGAGGCCGCGAGGGCGGCGGGGCGAGGGCGAGCGCTGCATGCACGGGCTCCGTCCGCGGAGCGTGGTTGCCCCGCCGAGCCCGCATCGTAACGGAACCACGGGCCTGCCCGCAACGCGCGGCCCCTGGAACGACCCGCCGCATGCGCGCCGATTCCGTGACGGTTTTGCGTGGAAAATGGCAACGGGCGTCGAGTACACCGGCCCCGATTCGAACGTGAAAACAACGTGGCCAGCCGAGGGAGGGCGAATCGATGCGGTCGTCGAGTCAGGCAAACGGGAAACGAGTGGCGCAGATGTGCGCGATTGTCCTGAGCGGGTTTGCGGGCGCAGCGTCCGCCCAGGACGCCGCGACGAAGGTCTGGGTGCCCGAGGCCGCGACGGCCCAGGCCGGCGCGGCGGCAACCGCGACCGAACCCGATGGCTGGAAGCTCAAGCTCCGCTTCGGGAGCAACGCGTCGACGAACTACAACCGCGACGTCGTCGGCAGCACGAACGGCTCGACCATCCAGCTCGGCCTCGTGCTCGAGGGCGCCGCGAACCTGAAGTCCGGCCAGCACGAGTGGCTGAACAGCATCGCGATCAAGTACCAGCAGTCCCGCTCCCCGGCGATCGACAACTGGCAGAAGTCCATGGACGACCTCACGCTCGAGTCGACGTACCTGTACCACCTGGCTTCGGTCCCGTGGATCGGTCCCTTCGGGCGTCTCCGTCTCAACACCGCGATGTTCCCGGGCTACGTCACCCAGGGCGAGCCGTACGTCGTGCTGCTCGACGGACAGCAGATCGCCAACCACAGCGCGGGCGCGGGCTTCCAGACGACGGGGGCCTTCGAGCCCCTCACGTTGCGTGAATCCATCGGCTTTTTCGCGGAGCCCACAAAGGACCCGGCCTTCGAGACCGGGCTGAAGCTCGGCGCCGGTGTGCAGCAGCTCATCGTGCGCCAGGGCTACGGCGTGGTGGACGCGGGCACGGCGGGCCAGGTCACCGTGACCGAGCTGCAGGACGTCCTCGAGGCCGGCGCCGAGTTCGAAGCCGGCGCCAAGGGGCAGCTCAATGAGCTCGTCGGCTACAGCGTGCTGGCGAACTTCCTGCTGCCCGTGGTGACGACCGCCGAGACGGACCTCGAGGGCATGGACTTGCTGAACTCCGACATCCAGGCGAAGGTCTCCGCGAAGCTGTCCACCTGGGGCTCGCTCGACTACGTCGCCAGCCTGAAGAAGCAGCCGCTCGTCGCCGACGTGTGGCAGATCCAGAACGGCCTGCTCTTCAGCGCCGGCGTCGACCTTCTCTGAGAGGCAATCCTGTGAAAATCCTGAGTGAGTTCAAAGACTTCGCCATCAAGGGCAACGTGCTCGACATGGCGGTCGGCGTGATCATCGGCGCCGCTTTCGGCACCATCACGACCACGCTCGTCGACAAGGTGCTGATGCCGCCGATCGGCCTTCTGATCGGCAACGTGAACTTCAACAACCTGTACCTGGTCCTGGGGGATACGAAGTACGCCACGCTGGACGAGGCGACGAAGGCCGGCGCCCCGGTCATCGCCTACGGCGTCTTCCTCAACGCGCTCATCAACTTCATCATGGTCGCGTTCGCCGTCTTCATGATGGTGCGCACCCTGAACAAGCTGAAGCGCGCCGAGGCCGACGCAGCGCCGCCCGCGGCGCCCCCTCCTCCCCCGGCGAGCGAGGTGCTGCTCACCGAGATTCGCGACCTGCTGCGCGAGCGCCGCTGAGGCTTCAGCGCGGGCCGACGCCGGGTACGGCTTCGGCCCGGAAGGCGTCGGCACCGGTGAACTGCCCCGGGTTGCCCGTGCCCACGCGCGGCGCGCCGCCGTTGAAGTAGTTGTCGCTGATGTCGCAGTCGATGCCACCGCCGATGTCGAGCAGGTGGTCGCCGACGCCGTCCATGTGGTTGCGGTGCATGACGGCGCGGGTCCGCGCAATCATCACGGGGTTCGTGGCCCCGTCGAGGATCGAGTCCGTCACCGAGACCTCGGAGTCGGTCCGCTCGAAATGCAGCGGGCAGTGGCACCCGGTGATGCGGCTGTGCTCGATGCGCGCGCCGCCCCCGGTCCAACGGAAGCAGTCCGGGCCGACGATGGCGCGTCGGAAGTCGACGACCGTGTCGATGAGCGTGAGCACACCGGACTCGATCTGCACGCTCCGGCCGTCGTAGATCTGGGAGCGCTCGAAGTGCATGTCCCCCTGCATCGACAGGGCCTCGCTGCAGCTCTCCACCAGGGCGTTCGTCGCCTGGACGACCCCGCCGGTGATCGTGCTGAGGCAGACCTCGGCGCCGCGGACGTCGAAGAACGTGCCCTCGAGGCGACCGCCGACCCGCACGCCGCGCCAGCCCGCGTCGCCCTCGATGCGCACGCGGGCATCCTCGCGGCCCTGCAGGATGAGTGTGCCGGCGACGGCGAGGCCCGCGCCGGGGCCGCCGGTCACGGTGATGACCGTGCCGGGGCAGACGGTGAGTGTGCCGCCCGCGGGCACGACGACCGGCGCCACGACGCGGAACTCCCCGCACCACAGGCCCGTGGCTTCACCCTCGACATCGCGATTCTCGCGGGGCGGCTCGGGCTCGACCGGGGCGCCGCCGACCGGGCCGGGCTCGCCGCCCACCGGCTGCGGAACGCCCCCGACCGGGCCGGGCGTGCCCCCGATGGGCTCGGGTGTGCCGCCGACGGGCGCGGGGGTGCCTCCCGACGGGGCGGGCGTGCCTCCAGCGGGCCCGACGGCTCCACCGACCGGGGCGGGCGGGCCGCTGCCGGGGGTCTGGCCGCCCAGCGGGGCCGCGTTGCCTCCGGCGGTGTCCGCGGCGTCCGGATCGCCGGAGAAGTCGGGTGCGGGCTCGTCTGCGCAAGCGGCGAGGCTCAGCGAGAGAACCACAGAGAGTGCGGTGGTGATTTTCGGGCTCATGGCCGGGAACAATAGCGATAGAACGCGGCCATGAGTACGCACTTCTACCGCGACAACGAAGATCTCCGCTTCTACATGGAGCAGGGCATCGACTGGGCGCCTCTCGTGGCGCTCGTGGAGCAGGACTACCGATTCGGCGTCGGGCCGGGCGCCGAGGGCCCGCGCAACCTCGAGGAGGCCCTCGAGTCCTACCGCGACATGCTCGAAACCGTCGGTGGCTTCGCGGCGACACGCGTCGCGCCCCACGCGGCGCGCATCGACCGCGAAGGGGTCGTGTACGCCGACGGCGAGGTTCAGTTCCCTCCGACACTCGCGAAGGTCTTCGACGAGATCAACGGCCTCGGACTGCACGGCATGTCGCTGCCGCGTGAACTCGGCGGCTCCAACTGTCCGCTTTTGCTGTACTTTCTGAACTCCGAGCTCTTCGCTCGCGCCGACGTCTCGGTCATGTCGCACCACGGCTTCCACGGCGGCATGGCGATGGCGCTTCTGTTCTTCTCGATCTCGGAGGGCAGCACCACGTGGGACCGCGCGACGGGCCGCATCACCGCGACCCGTTGGGCCGAGCCCATCCGCGAGATCGCCGAGGGGCGCGCGTGGGGCTGCATGGACATCACGGAGCCCAACGCCGGGAGCGACATGGCCGCGCTGCGTACGCAGGCGCGCCAGGACCCGGACGGTCAGTGGCGGCTCACCGGCGAGAAGGTCTTCATCACCTCGGGGCACGGCAAGTACCACTTCGTCGTCGCCCGCAGCGAGACCGGGGCCACCGCGGACGGGCCCTTTGGAGGGCTCGAGGGCCTGTCGATGTTCATGGTGCCGATGTGGGCGGACACCCCTACGGGTCGACGCCGACTCGGCTTCGTGGACCGGGTCGAAGAGAAGCTCGGCCACCATGGCTCGGCGACCGCCGCGGTAAGGTTCGACGACACACCCGCCGACCTTGTGGGCCGGCGGGGCGAGGGTTTCCAGCAGATGCTCCTGCTGATGAACAACGCGCGCCTCGGCGTGGCGTTCGAGGCTCTGGGCCTGTGCGAGGCGTCGACGCGCCTCGCGCGGACCTACGCGGAGCAGCGCCCGAGCATGGGCAAGATGATTGCGCGCCACGAGCTCATCGCCGACGCCCTCGACGAGATGGAGGTCGACACCCAGGCCATTCGGGCGCTCGCGGTCACCGGCGCCTACGCCGAGGAGCTGAGCCAGCGGCTGCGCGTGCAGCTCGCCTTCGCGGTCGACGCCGGCTCTGAAGAGGCGAAGACCCTGGAGCGACGCATGAAGCAGGCCCGCGCCCGGGCCCGGCGACTGACGCCGCTGTCGAAGTATCTGGCGTCCGAACGTGGGGTCGAGCTCGCGCGGCGGTGTGTGCAGCTCCACGGCGGGGTCGGCTACACGAAGGAGTACGGCGCCGAGAAACTCCTGCGGGACGCCCTGGTCATGCCGATCTACGAGGGCACGAGCCAGATTCAGGCGCTCATGGCGATGAAGGACACCCTCGGTGGAATCATCAAGGATCCCGCGGGGTTTGCGCGCCGCGTCGCGCATGCGCAGTGGGCGGCGGTCTCGGCGCGGGACCCGCTCGAGCGGGCCGTGGCCCGACTCCAACAGCGTTCGCTCGCCGCGCAACGTCACCTGATGACACGCACCGCCAGCGCCAAGCTCCGCGCCACACCCTTCGCCGAGTGGTCGACCGTTTTGCGCCGCGCGTGGGACCCGAAGCGCGACTTCGCGCTGGCGATGCTGCACGCGGAGCGGCTCACACGCCTGCTCTGCGACGAAGCCGTGGCCGAGATCCTGCTCGAACAGGCCGGCCGGTTCGACGCACGCCGACCGCTGCTCGAGCGGTTCCTCGAACGCGCCGAGCTGCGCTCGCAGGCGCTGCATGCCGAGATCACGACGACGGGCGACAGACTCCTGCGGTCCTTGGCGGGCTGACAGGACGCCGAAAAAGTCCGTCCATGGACGGACTTTTTCAGCGTCCTGCGAGTCTCAGCGCCCCATTGCGGGCGCGTCGGACCGGATCTTCGGCAGGATGCCGATCTCCTCGGTCAGGCTGAGCCCGCTCGGGTAGTTCACGACCTGGAGCTTCACGAAGGCGTCGGCCCAGCTCCAGGCCCACTTGAGGGAACGCATGGGCGGGATCGGGGTCTTGCCGTCCGGGACCTCGGCAGAACCGGCGTTGGGCGAGCCGAAGGCCGCCGTGAGCGCGGCGACGGTCGCGGTGACATCGGCGACACCCTCGGCCTCACGCGCCGTCGGGTAGCTCCGTTGGAGCGAGACATCGCGCAGCGGCAGGTGGGGCGCGTCGAAAACGAAGAGCAGGCGCGCCTGCGGGACCGAGGGCCGCTGTCGGTCGCCGACCTGCGCCGGATCAATGCCGTCGCAGGCCCAGCGGACCTGAGGGTTCGTTTCACGCGGACTTCGCCAGAGCACGATCGACGCGCCCGTCACGGAGTCGATGCCCTTGCCGGCAGCCTTCGCGGCGTTGACCTCGCGCACCTTCGCGTCGCGCATGGCCTGCACCGCGGCGCGCACGGACTTGTTCGCGCACGTGAGGCCCAGAGCCTGGGTCAAGGCCTGAGCCTCGGCGAAGGTCGTGAAGCCGACACGCGCGCCGAAGAGGGCCGTGGTCGGCGCGCGCGGCCCGGCCGGCGGGTCTTCAGTCGGCGGTAGGACGTCGGGCAAGGGGTCCCAGACGTTCAACCGCGGGGCCCCGTGGGACCAGCCGGCACCGCTCGTGGGCGCGGAGGCCGGGCCGGAAGGCGCGCCCGAAGACACGACCGCCGGCGCGACGACCGGACCAGGCTTCTGTTCGCACGCGCCTACGAGGAGCGACGCGACGACACAGACGAGGGCCCGCACCGACGACCGCTTCGATCAGTTCTGCGGGGGCGGGGGGGGCGGCTGGTCGACCGCGCCACCGGGGCACAGGCCCGCCTCTTCAGGCGCCACGATCGCCGGGCAGGTCGCCACGATGGCGCCCATCACGGCCTCCTGCTGGGGCGCGGGCACGTTGAGCGCGGTCATCGAGTCGGTGAGCGCGTTCCCGAGGGCCAGGAAGTCCGCCACGGTGATCACGTCGCCGTCGGGGTTCTGCATGCCGGCGTGGAGGGCCTGCATGTCGGTGATGCAGGGCGTCTCGGCCGTGACACCGGGCTCCCACTCGTTGGCCGTCTCGCCACCGAACTCACACGGCCCGCTGGCCACCGCGCACACCTGCCGCACGAGGCAGGTCTTGACGCGGGGGATGCGGTCGAGGTTCGTGAAGAACGACAGCAGCTTGGGGTCGTTGGCGATGTTGGTCACCAGGCCGTCGACGACCGCGATGATCGCCTCCTTGCCGCCGAGCTGGTGGTACAGCTTCACGGTGTCGGTCGGGTCCTCGATGATCTGGCCCGCGAGCGGGCCGAGGCCCGCGCCGAGCGCCATGACGATGTCGGCCGGCACCTCGAGTTCGGTGAGGGTGACGACGAGGTCCTCGACGAGGTCGTTCCAGTCCTGCTGGCTGATGCCGAGCCCGCGGTGCGAGTCGACCATGTTCCGGCAGCCATCGGCGTCGATGACTTCTTCGTTGCCGAGGCCGGGGTAGGTGACACCCGAGAGCGTCCCGCCCTGGTCCACGGCCGCGACCATGAACTTGTTCAGGCAGGTGACGAACCGCGTGGTGTTCACCGACTGGTTGTGGAAGTAACCGTTGATGCGGTTGTCGGCGAGCACCTTGCCGATGAAGGCCGCCGTGGCCGCCTCGATGCCCGCGGTGCAGCCGAGGGTCTTGTAAAGGCTATCGGGCTGGTCCGCACACTCGACGGGCAGGACGACCGCGCCACCCACGGGCATACCGCCGACAGGCGTGCCACCGACGGGTGCGCCGCCGACGGGTCCGCCACCGACGGGTCCGCCACCGACGGGTCCGCCACCGACAGGCGCGCCGCCGACGGGCGTGCCACCGACGGGCGAGCCACCGACGCCGAGGTCGCCCTCGGACCCGCCGACGCTGCCGCCGCCCCCGGTGCCCCCGGCGTCGTCTTCCTTGGAGTCACAAGCGGCAAGCACGAGCGTGCTGCCGAGCAGGGTGCCGAAGAGCACCTTCGAGAATTGATTCATGCGTTTCCTCCCCGTTCGTTTCCGCAGGTCTACGCAGCGGTATGTATCACTTCCAGTGAGGCCCCCGCAAGGTCAGACGCGGCGGCGCCGCATGCGGAATCCGGCGAGCCCGACGACGGCGGTGAGGCCGATCCAGAGCGAAACCGGCGCGGTCGTGCGGCCCGAGAGGTCACAGCCACACCCTGAGCTGCCGCCGCTCGCCGCGCATGCGGGCGCGTTCTCGGCACGACACTGCCCCGCGCTCCCGCAGTTCGGGTCCCACACGGTGCCGGTGCTGCACAACAGCGCGCACCCGCCGAGACCGTCGGGGCGAAGGCCCGGGCCGCACAGGTTGTCGATCGGCGCCGCATCCGGCGGCACCACGCACTCACCGTCGATGAAGACGAGGCCTTCGCGGCAGAGCGAGGGCACACACTCGTCGCCCTGCCGGGTCGTGCCCGGTGGGCAGGGGCCGACCTCGCTGCCGGGCGGCACACCCTGGTCGAGGTCCTCGAAGCCCTGGTCGAGACGGGTCGAGGCGTCCTCGGGGACCTGGGCGTCGACGATGGGGAATCCACCGTCCGGCTCCACGCCCACGGAGTGCTGCACCGGGTCGGTGCGGACCGCGGCCACACCATCGGCCGCGATGGAGGCGATGTTCGTCAGGATCGCGCCCTCGGGGGTGTCCTGGTTCACGGTCACGCGGAACCGCACCGTGTGCCGTTCCCCCGGACCGATGCGCTCGACGCCGGGGAGCCGCGTGATGTTGAGGCCGCCGGCCAGCGCCGTGGTGCCGTTGGGCAGGTCGGCGACCGCGAGGTTGTCGAAGACCGTGGAGCCCGCGACGTATGTCGTGCCCTCGGGGGGCGCATCGGTCACGACCACGCCCGTCGCGAAGTCGCCGCCGGAGTTCTCGACCACGATCAGGTAGTCGATGGGGTCACCGGGCTGAACCACGCTGCGCGACGGCGGCTGCGCGGACTTCTCGGGCTTGAGGCTCTCGAAGCTCGGTGGGATGTGGTCGAACGCGATCATCAGCCAGTTCGTGAAGATCTGCTCACCCGCGGTGATGAAGCCGTCGCCGCGCGGCAGCGTGATCAGCACGTCGGCGTCCTCGTCACCCGGCTCGATGGCGTCCCGCAGGGTGAACGAGTCGAGGTCGACCCCGCGGGTGCCCTGCCGGCAGCTCCCGTCGGCGAGGCCGGAGTTCACGGTGTCGTTGAAGATGTTGCGGGCCGGGTTGCAGGCGTCCTGGACCTCGTTGCCGTTGATGCTCAGGCTGTCGCCCGAGGTGCCGCTGTCGCCCTCGAGGGCGAAGAAGGTGAGGTCCACGGCGGGGTTCGCGGGCGCGAGGAAGCCACGCGGACGCAGACGCCGTTCACCGCCGGAGATCAGCTCGAAGCCCTGGTAGTAGTAGAGTCGGCGCAGCGGGAGCGAGACCGTGTCCTCGTAGATGACGAGGAGCGACCAGCCGCCGATGACGATGCTGCCGAAGGCCATGATCGCGGTCTCGGGATCGGCGTCGGTCGCGCCCGGGATGGTCACGTTGGAGATGCGCCACTCGCCGTTCAGCGTGCCCCCGCCCTCGCGGTGGGTGTTCAGGGCGTCCGTGATGTCGGCGACGTGGCTGAAGAACGTGAAGTTGCAGTTCACGGAGTCGCCGCCGCAGATGATCGGAATGAGCTCGCACGTTTGCGCGTCGGCGGCGTCGGCGAAGCTCTCCGAGCGCGCGTCGTCGGCCATCAGGTTCAGCGCCGCGCCGCGAGGCGGCGTGAGGGTGATCTCTCGATCGGCGAGCGCGCTGGCCGGGATCGAGGCGACCCAGGTCACCTGCGCATAGACGACCCGCAAGTCGGGCGTTTCGGGGATCGTCTCCAAGCGGATGGTGCCGGAGTCGAGCCCGTCGCAGTTGTTCCCGCTGCCGGCGCAGGTGCCCTCTTGACAGTCCAAGAGGCTCCCCGCCGAGGCGGCGTAGTCCATGTTGCCTTCCCACACGTCGCGGGGATCGGGCCCCATCGCGCGGCCTTGGGCGCCCGCCACGAGCGGGACGAGGGTGGTGAGTCCCCAAAGGAACAACGCCGTAGATCGGGCCTGAATCATGGTCTTTACGCTCCGCGCTCGGTGAAGACACGCGCACGCTAACGCAGGGGCGGAGTCCGGGGCGAGCTTCGCGGAACGACGCGCTGCGTCACGAGGGCCACCGGCGGCGCCGATTCCGATTGTCGGTCTGGACCGCGGGTGAGAAGACACAGGGCACTTTCCGCAAACGAGAAGGGTCGAGAGATGGACGAGACGCTGACCGGTTCATGCCATTGCGGGGCCGTCACCGTGCGCGTGCCCGCCGACGCCGTGGGCGTGGTGGCATGCCACTGTGGCGACTGCCAGAAACTGCATGGGAACTTCTTCGCGATGCTCGCGGTGGACCGCGCGGCGGTCACCGTGACGGGCGAGGACGCGCTGCGGTGGTACGACTCGTCCGCGAAAGCGCGGCGATCCTTCTGCGGCCAGTGCGGCAGTCGCATCGCGAAGGACCCGCACGGGTCGCCGAAGGTGCTGTTCTCAGTCGGGCTCTTCGAGAAGACGCTCCCGCGGCGCATCATTCGGCAGGTGATGCCCGAGTCGAAGCCCGACTGGTACGATCTGCCCACCTGAGTTCGGAGAGCCCGCGTGTTCACGCTGTCGAGAGAGACCGTTCTGCTGCTGCCGAGCCTGTACGCCGAGCACCTGGCGCGCACGCTCGCGGGGATTCGGGCGGCGTTGCAACGCACTCAGCTCGACGCGGTCGTGCTCCACGCCGGGGCGACGGTCTCGCGCACGCGCTTCGACGACCAGTCGTGGCCGTTTCGTCCCCTGCCCCCCTTCGCCCATGTGGTGCCTCTGGTCGAGCCGGACGCGGTCGTCGTGGTGCCGCAGTCGGGCGAGGTGCGACTCCACCGTGTGCCGAATCGCAACTTCTGGGAAGGGCCCACGCACGCGCCGATTGACCTCGTGGGGCCGCACTTCGAGAGCGAGCTTCACGCGGATGTGAGCGCGCTCGCGGCCGCGCTGCCACAGGGCGGCCGCGTCGCCGTCATCACCGAGGACACGACCCAGGCCGCGCGCCTGGGTTACGCGCAGGACCCGCTCAATCCGCCTGCGCTCCTGCGCGCGCTCGACGCGCTGCGTGTGCTCAAGACACCCTACGAACGCGCGTGCCTGACCGAGGCGAATCGGCGGGCGGCGCTGGGCCACTCGGCGGTCGCGGCCCACTTCCTGGGTGGGGGTGAGCAGAGCGAGCTCGAGCTGCACCTGGAGTTCCTGCGGGCCACGGGGCAGGACGATCCCGAGACGCCGTACAAGAACATCCTCGCGCTGGGCGAGAACGCGGCGACGCTGCACCACGTGAGCTACGGCCGAACGGCCTCGCCGCGGGGCGCGCAGTCCCTCCTCGTGGACGCAGGGGCGACCTGCCTCGGCTACGCGTCGGACATCACGCGAACCTACGTACGCGGGGCGACGACCGAGGTCTCGGGGGGCACGTTTGGGCGGCTGTTGGCGGGGGTCGACCGGCTGCAGCGGCACCTGTGCGACGCCGTTTCGCTCGACCTGCCCTACGAGAAACTGCACGACGAGGCGCACACGCTGCTGGGCGCGCTGCTGGCCGAAACCGGCGTCGTACGGTGCAGCGCGGACGAGGCCGTGAGCTCGGGCGTCACGCGGGTCTTTCTGCCACACGGGTTGGGCCACTCCCTCGGGCTGTGCACCCACGACGTCGGCTGCGCCGAGATGCGCCCACGCGCCGACAACCCGTTCCTGCGCAACACCAGCCGCATCGCCGCGGGTCAGGTGTTCACGATCGAGCCGGGGCTGTACTTCATCCCGATGCTGCTCGAGCCGCTGCGCGCGGAGGCGCGGGGCCGGCTCGTGAACTGGCCGATGGTCGAGCAGCTCGCGCCGCTGGGCGGGATTCGGATCGAAGACGACCTGTACGTGCTCGAGTCGGGGCGCACGGACAACCTGACGCGGGCGTTTCTGCCGAGCGGGTGAACGAACGCCGGGGGCTGACGTGCCGCCCTACGGTCCGAGCAGCGCGGCCGGAACGACCGCGATCCCATCCGCTCGCCGATAGGCCTCGGGCCCCGTGTGGATGACGACGGCGTCCAGCAGATCGTCGCCGATCTGCTCACGCAACCAGTGCAGATGCCGAACATCCGCGTCCGAAATCGTGCGAGCGAGCTTGACCTCGAGGGCGACGAGCCGCTGGTCGGCCCGTGACACGATGAGGTCGACCTCGCGCTCGCCGCCGCGCGTTCGCAGATGGGAGACGCCGGCCTCCGCCGCCTGCGCATAGACGCGCACACAAAGGGTGACGAGCGACTCGAATAGATTTCCGAGCAGCGGGCCATCACGGAGCTGCGGCGGACCTGCGGGTGTCGCTCGAAGCAGCGCCTCCTCGTCGACGCCGAGGAGCCGAGCGGCAAGGGCCGGGTCGGCGAGATGGTGCTTGGGCGGCGCGGTCAGGCGTGCGACCACGTTCCGACTCGGCAGCCACCCGGGCAACGACTCGATGATCCACAGGCGTTCCAGCACGTCACGATACGGCTGGGTCGTCGTCTTGGCCGGCTTTTCGTTCTGGCCGCCGGTTGCGGCGTCGCGAATCGTCTCGAACGACGCGCTCGTGGCCGTCGCGGCGGCGTAGGCCGTCAACCAGCGCCGCAACGCGGTCGGATTGCGAACCCGGTGACCCAGCGCGTTGAAGTCGTGCTCGACGATGTGGTTCAGGTAGCCATCGAGCTGCGCGCGCAGCGGTCTGCCCTTGAGGTGCCTCAAGCCTGGGAACCCCGAGCGTACGATCTCACGCGCGTAGTCCTCCAGCGCGACGCCAGTCCGACCACCCACCGGCCGACGTTCGCCCGACAACAATTCGCGGATTGAGACGGTCGGAGAATCGAGCCCCCCCTGTGTCAGCGTAGTTGTCGCCTGATTTCGGCAGGGTGACGGCCGCTTCG
>JBMOFP010000114.1:0-20216 GCA_049318805.1 Bradymonadia bacterium | reverse complement strand
ATGCGAACAACTACTGGCGCGCCGACCTCAAGCTCACCGGTGGCTCGATCCTCGGGTCTCGATACCTGGGCCTGCACAACCTCAACGTCAACGACAACACGGTCCCGTACCCGGGCTACTCGAAGTACACGGCACGTGCGCTCCGGCAGACCTACGACAACTACATCACGTTCACGGCGAACTGGTGGGGCCAGCGCCGCGTGCACGGCACCCATTGGCTCGACGGCCTGTGGTCCCACGGCGACTACCTCTGCGGCGACAACGACGGTGTGTACTCGCAGCCCCGCTGCGGCAACACCTACGGCATCTACTCGCACCAGAAGGGCTACCGCACGGGCTCGCCGACCCCGCCGACCATCGGTGGACGCGATTGGAACCGCGAGTTCAGCACCTACTACATCCGCGCGATGAACCGCGACATGGCGGACAACGACGGCAACTCGAGCTACGGCAACTTCGGCAACATCGTCGACGACTACTGCGACACCACCTCGGTGACCTGCCACTGGGGTTCCGGCTCCATGGGCGCCTCCATGGGCGCGCTCGTCTTGACGCCGGTGCTCTTCAACCCCAAGCCCGTCGCCATCGCGAAGGTGGACCAGGCCCTCGTGAACGCGGGCTGCGCGGGCGGCAACAACGGTGAGGTCGTCTTCGACCACGCCGAGTCCTTCCACCCGAACACGAACGCCACCATCGACACGATCCAGTGGGACGTGGACGCGTCCAACGGTCTGTGGTGGGTCACGAACGCCGCCCCCGACTTCCAGACCCGCCGCAGCGACGCCATCTTCCAGGAGTACTTCGCTTACCAGTACATGCGGCCGGGCACCTTCACGGCCACGCTCCGCCTCGTCGACAGCATCGGCGTCGAGAAGACCGCGACCACCCGCGTCACCGTCAACGCCGTCGCCAACGTGCCCCCCGCGGCCTTCGCCGGCACCCCGTACGTCATCGAGGTCGGCAACAGCCTCACGCTCGCCGGCAACGCCAGCGACTCCAACGCCGGTTGCGGCGACACCATCACCGTCGGTTGGGACCTCAACAACGACGGCAACTACAACGACGTCGCGAACCCGACCGCCGTGTCGGTGGTCGCCTGGGGCGGCATCATCGCCGCGCTGCCCCGCGGTGTGGCCAACACCATCAAGTTCCGCGTGACCGACGCCGCCGGGGTCCAGGCCATCGCCCAGACGACGCTCACGATTCACGAGAGCCAGCCCGTCGCGCGGTTCACCGCCGGACCGAACCCGACGACCTGCAACGTGCCCGTACGCTTCGACGCCACGCAGAGCTCGCACCCCAACCCCCGCCGCGCCATCGTCCGCTACGAGTGGGACGTCGACGGCCGCGCGGGCTACGAGGGCTTCGGCTCCTTCTACAACTACGCGTACCCCGAGTTCGGCAACTACGCGGCGAACCTGCGGATTACCGACGACGCGAACCGCACGGCCACGGCCCAGCTCAACATCAACGCGACCCTGGGCAATACGCCCCCTCTCGCGCGCATCTCCAAGGCGCAGCACATCGTGCTGAGTGGTGAGGACCTGCAGCTCGACGGCTCCGGCTCGTCCGACCCCAACGTGGACTGCGGCGACTCCATCGTGAGCTACGAGTGGGACGTCAACGGCAACGGTGTCTTCAACGACCTCGGCATCGACGTCACCGGCGCGACGCCGGTCCTGCCGTGGGAGCTGATGTCGCAGCGCTTGCTCCAGCCCGCGAACCGCGACACGAACCTGCCCGCGAATACGATTTCGCTGCGGGTCACGGACGAGGCCGGCAACCGGAACACGACGACTTCGACCATCGTCATCTACGACGCGAACCCCATCGCGGCGTTCCAGCAGACCCCGAACCCCGCGCCGATCAACGTCCGCACGCTGCGGGTGCAGGCCACCCTCGACGGCCGCGCCTCGTATTCGCCGATCCCCGAGCTCCGCATCGTCGACCGCGACTGGGACCTCGATGACGACGGCTCCTACGAGACCGCGAACCTGGACCTCGTGACCTGGACCGGCACGCTCGCGCGCCTGCCTGAGGCCGGGGAGCCGCTGCCGGAGTACTACGCACGCCTGCGCGTCCGCGACAACGCGGGCCGATTCGCCATCAGCCGCGTGCGTGTCAACGTCTCCATGCCGCCGACCCCGCCCACGGCAGACGCGGACCCGTCCGACCTCCCGGAGACGGGCTACAACATCCTGCTCGGGCAGGGCGTGACGCTGAACGGCGTGGCCTCCTTCGACCCGGACCAGCAGGAGTTCGGCGACTACGTGCGGTGGTACCGCTGGGACTTGAACTACAACGAGGCCTTGGGCTTCGTCGCCGACGAGACCCGCGAAGACCTGAACTCGGACGCCATCGAGGCCCGCCTCGACCTCGACGTGAACCGACTCAGCGCGTTGGGCGTCAACCGCGCCGGTCGCTTCCCGTTGCGCCTGCAGATCACCGACAGCACGGGCATGAGCAACACCGACGACTCGTTCATCATCGTGCACCCGTCGGACCCGACCGCCCGATTCACCGCGTCGCCGAGCGCCGTCGAGTGCCCGGGGCGCACGGTGCTCGACGCGCAGGCCTCCTTCCACCCGCATCCGGACATCGACATCGCCGAGTGGCGGTGGGACCTCGACAACGACGGCGCCTTCGACGACGCCACCGGCTCGGTCGTTCAGGTGCCCTTCGACCAGTTCGGCTTCGGCACACCGCGCACGATGCGCCTGCAGGTCGTCGACACCCAGGGTCGAACGGCCGTTGCCCAGCAGAACGTGACCATCGAGCTCGGCAACCTCGCGCCCCAGCCTCAGGCCGGCGGCTTCCGCGACGCCAACGGCAACGTGCTCGGACCCTACGCCCTCGCGCGCGGCGAAATCCTCCGGCTGAGCGCGGCGGGTTCGCTCGACCCGAACGAGGGCTGCGGCGACCGGATCGTTCGGTACCAGTGGGACCTGAAGAACGACGGCAGCTACGAGTTCGACAAGGCCAACACGGACGCGTTCGACGTGCCGGTCAACCAGCTCACGGCGCTCGGCCTCCAGAACGTCGGGCGCTACGACGTCCGCCTGCGCGCGACCGACCGCTACGGTGTCACCTCCGACGCCATCACCCCGCTGCTGATCGTCGCGGGCCCCACGGCCGTCGCCGCCGCCGTGCCGAACCGCACCACCTGCCAGGCGCAGATTACGCTGGACGGCAGCGCTTCGAGCACGGACGGACCTCCCGGGCAGGGCTTCGAACTCCTGACCTACCGATGGGACCTCGACAACGACGGCGCCTTCGACGACGCCTCGGGCGCGCGCACCACGCAGAACGCGTTCGCCCTCCCGGACGCCATGGGTAACGTGACCATGACGCCTCGGCTTCAGGTCACCGACCTCTCGGGTCGCACCTCGGTCGCGACGACCCAGGTCATCATCAACCCGCAGAACCTGCCGCCCATCGCCAACGCGGGCGGCCCCTACAACACCGGCCCACTCCCCGGGAACACCTACGCCCCCATCCGCCTCGACGGTCGGGCTTCGTATGACCCCGACGAGCCTTGTGACGCGCTCACGGTCTACCGGTGGGACATCGACGGCGACGGTCGCTTCGGCACCGAGGACGCCCCGGCCGAGCCCCAGGGCGCCCTCGTCGAAAACTTCATCTCGCCGCTGTGGCAGCCGAACACGACGCAGACCGTGCGTCTCAAGGTCTGCGACATGCGCAACACCTGCTCCGCGGTCGACGAGGCGGACGTCCGCATTCAGGCCGCGCCGCCGCCCCTCGGCCAGCTCCTCGCGCCCCTCGTCGCCGATGGTGCCTGCATCGGCCCGGCGAACTTCGACGTGCGGATCCAGGTCCGAGACCCGAATGGTCGCCCGGTCACCGCGACCGTGACCATCGCCGGCCGCGACGTCGCCGTGCAGAACATCGCGGTGCCCGCCAATGGCTCGAACATCAACGTCACGATCCCGATCAACCCCGCGAACATCCCCGAGGGCCAGCACATCGTGAGCGTGCGACTCGCGAACAACGCGGGCGGCTCTTCGACCATCGACTCCGGTGGCCGCATCGTCTTCGACCGCACGCCCCCCGTACTGACGGTCGGCCCGCAGCTCGTGAACAACACCTGCTACGCGCCGACGGGCGTCCCGCGCCCCACGGTCGACGTCAACGACAACTTCGATGGCGCCCCCGACCTCTCGCAGGCCACGACCTCCTCGACGTGCGAGCGCACGTTGACGACGCGCGCCACCGACAACTGCGGCAACTTCACCGAGGTCGCGCGGACGTACCGCCTCTCCGAGATGGTCCCCGTCACCCTCAACGCACCCGCGGAAGGCTCGCTGTCCGCGCCCGTCGCGAGCGTGAACTGGGCGGTTCAAGGTGCCGCGGTCTGCGCGCCCAACGTGACCGCCACGCTGTCTCGCAACGGCGGCGCTTCGGCAGCCTTCGCCAACAACGCACCGATCAACGCCTCGGGGTCCTACGCGCTGAACCTGAGCGTGCGCGACTGTGCCGGCCAGACTCGCCCGATCATCCGTCGATTCGACATCAACGCCGCCCCCATCGCGGTCCCGATTCCCCAGGGTCACCCGGCGACCGACCCCGGCCGCGCCAACGCGTACCTGATCACTCAGGGCGCGGCGCTCACGGTCGACGGAGGCGACTCCTTGTCGCCCGAGACGCGCGACCGCATCGTGAGCTACGCGTGGGACTTCGACGGCGACGGTACCGCAGACGCCAACGGCAAGACCGCCCCCTTCAACACCAACGCCCAGCGCACACTCAACGGCGCGTTGACCGTCACCGACACGGTCGGCGCGACCGGAACCACGCCGTTCCGCATCACGGTGGCCGACGTGAGCCCGGACTGTAAGCCGGGCGGACCGTACATCGTCTTCTCCGAGAACGAGTTCACAGCCGACGCGTCCAACAGCCGCCCGGGCTCGGCCGCGGAGCCCATCACCGGCTACGAGTGGGACTGGGGCGACGGGACTCCCCCGAGCGCGGGCGTACGTGCGCCGCATTCCTACGCCGAGCCGGGCATCTTCGATGCAACGCTGACCTGCCGCGACGCAGACAGTCAGACCGTGGTGCGGTTCCGCATCGACTCCCGAGACGTTGCGCCCATCATCACGAACTTCACCAAGCCCGACCTCATCTACGAGACGCTGCCGGCCGAGTTCCGCGTCGAGGCGATCGCGCCGCTCGAGAGCGAGCCCATCACGTCGTACAACTGGGACTTCGACAGCAACGGCGTGTCTGAATACAACGCGCTGCGGTTCAGCACGGTCGTGCACCAGTTCCGCGAGGCCACTCGTACCCAGCTCACCCTCAAGGTCCACGACGAGGACTCCGCGTCGCAGCGCAAGTACGACCTCGTCGTGCTGGAGGCGACCTACCCGATCCTGTTGCCTTGGACGCTGACGAACGCGCAGCGGTACCTGCGGGCCGCGCCCGGCACGCACCAGCCCAACCAACTCGCGCCCCTGGCCGACCTCGAGACCTACGTCAACCGCGCCGTGTGGGGCGATCGCCACGACCAGCCGGGCGTGGTCTTCCAGGCGGTCGACGCCATCGCGTCGCGGCTCTATCAGGCGCAGTCCCGCGGCCTGAACTTCGGGGACGACCTCTGGTCGCTCGCCCGGACCACCTACCGCGCCATCAGCCGCATGGAAACGGCCATCCGCAGCCGTCCGGGCGTCGACCTCCGCGACGAGAACCTCGTCAAGGCGCGTGTCGAGGTGCTCGCTCTCGAGGTCTATCGCCAGGCCGCGTGGGAGACGAAGGTCCGTAGCCGAGAGAACGCCTTCGTCATCCTCGACTTCATGACCCGCGCGATGAACGCGTACTTCTTCCTGCGCAACTTCGACACGCCGCTGAAGGTGTGCGACGCCGCCGCGCTCAGCAAGGTCAACGACCCCGCCCTCCGGGTCAATCAGTGGCACGCGATCAAGGACCAGCTTTCGCTCGACCTCACGGGCCTCGAGCAGGAGTTGCAGGCCTACGTGGACGCGGGCATGGACACGAACGACGGCGCCGCGGATCGTATCCAGGTGCAGGCGGCTCTCCAGGCCCTGCGCGAGGCCGCGAACGTTGCCCAGAATCCGGTGGGCAAGATTTGCGGCCCGGGTCAGACGTGCGTATCGGACCCCGGCGAGGGGCGTTACCGCGCTCGACTCGAGGAGTATGAGCGGCTTCTGGCGCGCCTCAACGGCTCCATGGCCTTCACGCGCGCTTGGCTCGGCAAGGGGCAGCGCGCGCGGCAGTGCCGGTACGACCTCGGCCTCTGGCAGACCATCGACGCGAACGCGAACGGCAACTTCCTCGGGGCCTTCCCCGGCCAGACCGCCGACCGCTACTGGTTCGACGTCGTCGGCGAGAGCGAGCTGTTCACGATGAGCACGTCCGACGGCAACCGCGGCTGCCGCGCACCGCTCGACACCCGCGTCTTCCTCTACAAGATCTCGGGGAACGCGCGCAGCCTCATCGGCACCAACGACAACATCAACAACACGCTCTGCTCCGCGATGACGCGCGAAATCCGGACCGGTCGATACGAGATCGTGGTCGACCGTCGTGATCCCGTGCTCGGCATCGACAACTACATGATCTCGGTCGTGCACGTGCGCGCCGACGGCTGTGGAGACCGTCGTGTCGCCGGAGCCGAGGAGTGCGACGACGGCAACCTGCTCAACAACGACGGGTGCAGCGCGGTCTGCCGCGTCGAAAACACGCGCGTCCAGGCCGGCGGGGACTTCAACGGGCCCGGCGCGCTGGCGGGTGGCTTCAACCGCTACGAGTTCACGCTCGACCGGCGCCGAATCGTCACTGCTTCGGTCCACGACGGGGCGGGCGGCTGCCCCGGCGACATGCGCATGATCATGCAGCAGATGCGTGCGGGCCAGCTCCCGCTCACGGTGGCCACGGACGACGACAGCGGCCCCGGGCCGTGCCCGTTGATCGCGACACAGCTCGAGCCGGGCAGCTACGAGATCAAGGTCTTCGCGACGGACGGCAACTTTGTCCCTGAGCACGTGCTGAGCATCGCCTTCACCGGTGCCTGCGGTGACCGAACCCTGGATCCGGGCGAAGGCTGCGATGACGGCAACCGCGGCAACGGCGACGGCTGCAGCGCGGTGTGCAGCGTCGAAGGGCTCTGCGGCAACGAGAACCTCGAGCTCGGCGAGCAGTGCGACGACGGCAACCGTGGCAACGGCGACGGCTGCGATCTGAACTGCCGCAACGAGGTCGGCGCGGTCTGTGGCGACGGCCGGGTCCAGCTGCCCGAGGGCTGTGACGACGGCAATCGGCTCAATGGGGATGGCTGCAACGCGGTCTGTGTCCGCGAGCCCCGGTGCGGCAACCGGATCATGGACCAGGGAGAGACCTGCGACGACGGCAACGTGCGTCCCGGCGACGGATGCTCGGCCCTCTGCCAGCGCGAGCAGCCCTGTGGCAACACCAAGATCAATCCGGGTGAGCAGTGCGATGACGGCAACATCGTGGACGGCGACGGGTGCTCGGCGGTCTGCCGTGTCGAGTCCTCGGACATCATCGCCGCCCTCGATACACGGGTCGGCTCGATTCAGCGCCGCGGCTCGAACTGGTTCAAGTTCGTCGTCGACAGCGCATCGACCCTCGCTCTGCAGACCAACACGGGCGTCAACCTGTGCAACGTCGATACCACGCTCTTCCTCTTCCGACAGAGCGGCAACGCCCTGCTCCAGGTGAAGCGCGACGACGACAGCGGCCCCGAGCTGTGCGCCCAGATCGTGATGAAGCTCTCGCCCGCGACCTACCACATCAAGGTCGAGTCTCGGACAGGGGACGCCATCGCGGCGTACAACATGGTCTACCGACTCGACAGCGAGGTGAACGCCGGCGGCAACTTCCGCGGGGCGCTGCCGCTGAACGGGAGCGACCTGTACGTCATGAGTCTCGCGGTGCCGAGGCGTGCGCGCTTCGAGTCGCGTGGCCTCGACGGTGTGTGCCCCGGTGACACGCAGTTCGTTCTCAGCCGCCGTGAGGCCGACGGCCGTCGTGTCGAGATGTCGCGCAACGACAACGGTGCCGGCCTCTGCTCGCTCATCGAGCTCGACCTCAATGCCGGGATCTACGACGTGCTGGTCTCCGCCCGCGCGGAGATTCCGGCCTACAATTTCAACGTCACCTTCGGGGTCCCCTCGGGCTCGTGTGGCAACGGCTCCTTGGACGTCGGCGAGGTGTGCGACGACGGCAACGTCGCGGCCCTCGACGGATGTGACAGCCGCTGCCGACTCGAGTGCGGCAACCGCATTCGCGCGGGCGCCGAGCAGTGCGACGACGGCAACGTGGTCAACGGCGACGGCTGTTCTTCGCAGTGCCGCTCCGAGGGCGTCTGTGGGAATGGCACGCTGGAGCCCGGCGAGGCCTGCGACGACGGCAACGTCATGAACGGCGACGGCTGCGAGAGCAACTGCGCGCTGCGTGCGCTCTGCGGCAACGGCGGCGTGAACGCGGGCGAGACCTGTGACGACGCGAACCTCAACAGCGGCGACGGCTGCGACGTGCTCTGCACCCGCGAGGCCTTCCTCGTCTGGAAGGGCGAAGACCGCCTCGTCGGCGCCATCCCCGCCGGTCGGTCCGACACCTACGAGTTCAAGACCGAGACGAACTCCCACGTGCGGTTCGCGACCAGCAATGGGGCGGGCGGTTGCCCGGGCAACACCCGGCTCGTGCTGTACTCGGTGGCGAACGGCGTGCGTCAGCAGCTCGCTGCCGATGACGACTCCGGCGTGAATGGTTGCTCCATCCTCACGACCCAGGTGCCCGTCGGCACGTACCAGGTCGACGTGCTCTCGCCCGCAAACGCGCCGCTCATGTCCTACACAGTCGAGTACAAGGTGTGGGTCGACGTCACCGCCGGAGGCGCCTTCCCCGGAGCCTTCGACAAGGCCGGCAGCGACCTCTTCTCGACCGCGATCCCCGAGGCCGGCCGCATCATCGCCGAGACCAGCAACGGACTCGGCGGGTGCACCACCGACTCCTTCATGGACCTCCGGTTCAACGGCCGTGTGATCGCGCAGGACGACAACAACGGTCCCGGGTCCTGCTCACGCATCGACTGGCCCGTTCAGGCGGGCAACTACGACCTCATCGTCCGTGGTCGGAACAACATTGCGCTCAAGGGCGGGTACTCGATTCGCGTCCAGTTCGCGCGCTGCGGCGACAACGTCGTGAACCCGGGTGAGCAGTGCGACGACGGCAACCGGAACGACAACGACGGCTGCAGCGCGGCCTGCGTGCTCGAGAACCTCTGTGGCAACCGGGTGGTCAACCCGGGTGAGCAGTGCGATGACGGCAACCGCAACAACGGCGACGGCTGCAGCGCGCAGTGCACGACCGAGGTCCTCTGCGGCAACGGCCATCTCGACGTGAACGAAGAGTGCGACGACGGCAACCTCGAGCCCGGCGACGGCTGCGACGCCCAGTGCCGGTCCGAAGCCGCCGTCTGCGGCAACGGAGACGTCGAAGGCGCCGAGCAGTGTGACGACGGCAACCGGGCGAACAACGACGGCTGCAGCTCGGCCTGCGCCCTCGAGGGTCAGTGCGGCAACAACCGGATCGATGCGTTGGAGCAGTGCGACGACGGCAACCTCGTCGATGGTGATGGCTGCTCGGGCGCCTGTCTGCGTGAGTACTTCCCCATCGTGACCGGTCGGTACCTGCACTCCTCGTCGCTCCGTCGCGACCAGTTCGAGACGTTCAAGTTCAAGGTCGACCACCGCGCAACGCTCCGCGCCGAAACCACCGATGGGATTCCGGGTTCTTGCGTGGCCATCGACACGCAGATCCTCCTCTACAGCTACAACGTCGCGGGACAGCGCGTCCTCACGGTCACCGAGGACGACGCCGGTGTCGACCGTTGCTCGCTGCTGTCTCGTGCGCTGAACCCGGGCAACTACGACCTCGAGGTGCGGGGCAAGAACGGCGGCGCACTGCCGTCCTACATGCTCGACTTCCGGCTCGCTGTGAACGCCGTGAGCCGCGGCGCCTACCTCGGCAGCGTGCCTGTGGGCGGGACGGACCTCTTCGAGCTCACGGTCGCCAATCCGACGCGCTACACCTTCACGACGGGCGACGGCCAGGGTGGGTGCCCGGGCGACACCGTCATGACCATGTACCGCATCGAAGCGAACGGCTCCTTGACCCAGGTCGCGACCGACGACGAGAGCGGCTCGGGTCCGTGCTCGCAGATCATGCGGTTCCTGCTCGAACGCAACGTGAAGTACGAGATCAAGGTCGAGGGCAAGGCCGGGATCGCCATCCCGAGCTACCGACTCCTGACCGACATCGTTCAGTAGTCGGGTAGGGCGGCGGGCCAAAGAGTCCGCGCCTCGACCCCGGTTCGAAGGCCGAAGCACCGTAAGGGCTTCGGCCTTTGTGTTTGTGCCGCACGGCAGGCCCGGCGGACCTCTGGACCCACCGGGACGCGCCGACCGGGACGCGCCGACCGGGATGCGCCGACCGGGACTCCGGGGTCAGGGGACTACGGGGTCCCGGCGAAACGAGCGCCGCCCCAGCCCGGCGTCGGCGGTCGACGGTCGGCGGTCGGCGGTCGGCGGTCGGCGCTCGGCGCTTGACGGCCGAGGCGGCGGCGGGTGCGCACTGGACTTCTGGTTCGTGCCGGGCCGCGGGCGTTGCGTCCGTCGCGGCGCCCGGGATCAGGGCAGCGCGAACGTCGCGTAGCAGCCGCCTGGCTGGAGCCGGCCGATGCCGGGCAGCTCGGGCCAGTCCGTGCGGGGCGGGCAAGCGTCGAGGTCGACCGCGCCGAGCTCCACACACGCGCCGAGCGCGTTGCGAGCGAGGTCCGTGGGCACGACCTGGAGGGTGTAGTCGACCTTGGTGCCCACGATGCGGTCCGCAAACACCTGGACCGTGATCGCGTGGTCGAGGTCGCCGCCGCGGAGATTCAGACACTGGGCGTTGCCCCCGGGGAGCTCCGACCGGATGAGCCCGGAGAACGCGTCCTCCGGGTCGACGAGCGGGCCCGCGGCGTACATCCACAGTCGGCCCTCTTCGTCGCCGTCGTACTGCAAGAAGACCGTGCGGTCTTCCCCGGCGGGCACGGTGACCGCGTAGTGGTCTCCATTCACCCACTCCTCGCGGCAAATCCAGGCATCGCAGACCGCGGCCTCGCCCTGGCCCAGGACCGTCGGGGTCTCGGGCACGTCGTTGGGTGCGTCGCGCTCTTGCCAGTCGGGATTGCAGACCTCGGCGTCGGGGACGAGGCTGACCTCGAGCCGATACGGCACACCCTCGCCGGGTGGCTGACCTCGGCGCACCCGAAGGAGGCGCTCGCCGGTCCCCTCGGTCGGCGCCGACCGGAATCGGTCGAGCATCTCGAAGGGCCGCTGGGTCGTGGACGTCTCGGACGGACCGACGCAAAGGCCGTTCAGGCAGAAGACATCCTCGCTGGCGCAGTCGGCATCGCGCTCGCAGAGGATCGCGTTGGGGTCGACCTCGGGGTCGACGACCTCGGGGGTGTCGTACAGCGAGAGGTTGACGTCTCCCCCGCTGTTCTCGAACTGCGTGACCGTGATGCAGACCCGCGCGGGCTGCGCCGGACGGACGAATCGATACCAGTCCTCATCCTCGCCGCCCGCGTCACACAGGTACCCCGTGTCGACCACCATGTGCAGGGGATCACCCCCCGGCAAGGGCAACGCCGTGGCGCTGGCCGGTGCGTCGTTGCGACGACCGACGACGGGGTCAGTCTCGAGCGCGTCGGCCGCACACTCGAAGGCCGCCACGGCGGCGCGGCGCACCTCGAGGCCGTAGGGCCCGGAGTCTCCCGCGACCTCGGCGCAGAAGCGGCCCGCGGGCGCGCGTCCGATGCGCGCGAGCTCTGCATCCGCCGAGAGCGGGGCCGAGGCCACGAAGTCGGTCAGCGGGTCGCCGAAGTTGTCGACCCAGCGCACGCGCTTCGCCCGCTCCGCCGTGACCCGCGCCTCGAGGAGGTCGTCGGCGTCGGTCAACACACAGAACACGTCGGTGTCTCGCGCGCACAGGGCGAGCTCGAGGTCCACGGCCTGCCACTCACCGGGTCGGAAGCGGCCCCGGTCCGCGAGCGCCGCGCGGTCGTCCAGGTCGACGGCCTGACCGGGCGCGTCGTTCGGCTCGCTGCCGTCGTCATCGCCACATGCACCGGCGGCGGGCGTACGGAGGAACTGCACGCGGTAGTCGAGCGTGTCGTTACGGACGAGCGGGCGAACTCGGAAGTACCAGTCTTCATTGGAGAATCGCCCCGACTCGGCGGGCGCGGCATACGCGGCCCGACGGCCGCCAGGGACCTCCTCGGCCGGTCCGGTCGTCAGGTCCGGTTCGGGCAGGACCGGGGCCAGTCGGCTCCCACGCCAACCCTCGACGACAGCGTCGCCGCCCCCCGTCGACACCGTCAGGGCCACCTCCAGGCCATCGTCCGTCTGGAGTCTCTGGACGAACCAGTCCTCGTCGGCGGTGCAGAGTGTGCCGACGACCAACTCGTCCTCGCGGGCGAGGCGGGTCGCGCCGTTCGGGGCGCCATCGGGCCCCTCGCGCTCGTCGGGAAAGCATGCGCGCTCGCCGACGGCCGTCGACGCGTCCACCTGCCACGGAGAGTTGCCGAGCCCGACGAGCGAGAAGACGAAGTAGACGTCCGTGGCGGGCGTGACGACCCCGAGGGGCGGATAGGTCACGACCGCGGGCGGGCGGTCGAAGACCAGCTCGACCTCGCGCTCCGCGGGCGCAGCCGCTGGGTCGATGCGACGCACGTGCAGTCCAGCGGCCGGGTCGAAGTCGATGCGGACGAAGAGGCGACCGCCCTCGTCCAGCGCCACGGAGACCCCGTCCGGGTTCTCACCGCAAAGCTGCCCTTCGAGGGTGCCGTGCCGGAAGCCGTCGGGGCCGGGCGGCCCCAGGTCCACGGGTCGGGCGACGTCGGGGGTCTCGTCGGGTTCGAAGGCGTCCTCGCGGCACCCCTGCACACACCGCAGCACGAACGGGTCGCAGACCTCGTCGGCCCGACAGTCGTCGTTCGACTGGCACGAAGGCACACAGCGGCCCGCGGCGAAGTCGCAGAACCGATCGCCGGGGCAGTCGGCGTCGGCGTCGCAGAGATAGACACAGGTTCGGTCCGGCGCGCAGCGCCCTCCGGCGCCGCAGGAGGCGTCGTTGCGGCACCCTTCACGGCAGGTGAAGGTCGCGTCGGCGCCGAGGCGGTCGCAGTACTGGCCGGCCTCGGGGCAGTCCGCGTCGGCCTCGCACTCCAGGAAGCCGCAGTCCCGCGTGGACTCGAGACAGGTCTGGTCTCCGGAGCACGCGCGGGCGTCGCCGAGTCGGCACCCGACCGCACATCGGAAGTCGACGGGGTCACAGTAGCGGTCCGCGGAGCAGTCCTCGTCGCCCAAACAGTCCGCACCGCAGGGGTCCCGTTCGCAGCTCGCGCTGCCCTCCAGCGGGCTGCCGTCGCAGGCGTCGCTGCGCACGACCCGGCACGCATCGGCCCCGTCGCAGCAGGCGACCAGGGGCACACAGACACGCGTGCCCTCATCGCACACCGTGTTGCGGCCCCGGGCGTCGGGCGCGCAGGACCCGGGCTCGAGGCGACAGCCCGGAGAGCAAAGACCGTCCGGCGCACACCACGCGGACGCAGGGCAGGCTTCGTCGCGGGCGCAGGGCACCGGCGCGGCATCGACCTCGGCGTCGACGCCCATGTCCAGGCGGTCCTGCCCGCCCACGTCGCCCCCGCCGGCATCGGCGCCGCCACCACCCAGCGGCCCTACGTCGGGGCGGTTGCCGCCGGGTTCGGCGTCGTTGTCGGAGCCTCCAGGCATGGGCGAGGCGCCGGTGCCGCCGGTGCCGCCGGTGCCGCCGGTGCCGCCGGTGTTGGAGCCTCCAGGTTGGCCGTCGGTGTCGATGGGGGCGCCGCCGGTCACACCGTCGTCACCGCCCGTCGATTGACCTCCGGCGCCAGACGAGCCACCGCCGCCGGACTCCCCGCAGGCCCACAAGCCGAAGGCCACGACGAAGCAACGTGTCGAATTCCAAACGACGTATCTCAACGGTCAACCCCTCTTGCCGCGCCGCGCCCGCAGCGCGAGCACCCCAAAGACGAGTACGGGCCACGGCGTCGGGCCCGTTCGAGACTGCGTGCACCCTACGGCGGAGCGCCCGCCGGCGACGGTCGGACCCACGTCGGCGCGCGGACCGGCGCCGACGTCGGCCGGGATCGTCGCGTCCTCGGGTGGTGCGGCGGCGTCGTCTTCGACGGGCTCCACGTCCGCTTGACCCAGGTCGTCGAGCCCCGCGGCGTCGCCTGAGGCGTCCGGACCGACATCGACCGCCGCGTCGATCGCGGCGTCGGGCTCGACCCCGGCATCCCCCGCGTCGACCTCGGCATCCGGCCGCATCACACGTGCGTCGTCGGGTCGCACGCGGTCACACACGTCACCGCGACCGTCGCGATCGGTGTCGAGCTGGTCGGGATTCGCGTCGTCGGGGCAGTTGTCGCGCGCGTCCGTGACCCCGTCCTCGTCGCGATCGATCCGACGGATCTCCGGGTCACAGGCGTCGCCGACGAGGTCCTCGTCGAGGTCCGCCTGGTCGGGGTTCGCGAGCCCGAGGCAGTTGTCGTCGGGCTCGAAGGCGCCGTCGCCGTCGTCGTCGTCGTCGCAGGCGTCGCCGAAGGGGTCCGCGTCGAGGTTCGATTGCGCCGGATCGGGCACCCGCGGGCACACATCCTCGGCGTCCACCACGCCGTCGTCGTCGCTGTCCACCAGGCGCCCGTCGTCCTCGGGGTCCGTCGGATCGGCCTCGCCCGGGTCGACCCGACCGTTGCGGTCGGCGTCCTCGAGCCCATCGGCGGCCCCGCCCCCATCAGAGTCCGCGCGCACGGGGTTCGTAGTCGTGGAGGGATCGAGGTCCGGACGAAACGCGCCCACCTCGACGTCCGTGTCGGGGCCGGGTGTGTCGATGCCCGCTTCGAGGCCGTCGGTGAGGCCATCGTCGTCGGCGTCCGGGTCGAGCGCGTCGACCAGGCCATCGGCGTCGGAGTCTTTGGCCCAGCGGGGTTCGTCGCCGTCCAGGAGGCCATCGTCGTCGGCGTCGGCGTCGTCGAAGGGCAGACCGAGGGCGGACTCCTGCGCGTCCAGCAGCCCGTCGCCGTCGGTGTCGCCCGGCGCGAGGCCGTCGTCCGTGGGGTCCGCGGGGTTCGTCTCACCCACGTCTCTCGCGCCGTCCCGGTCGAGGTCCTCGGCGCCGTCGGCGACCCCGCCGCGGTCGCTGTCGCGCGCCACGGAGCTGGTCGTGATGCGAGGATCGGCGTCCGGTACGAATCGCTCCGCGTCCGGGTCTGTGTCGGCGATGGCGCGGGTCACCCCGAGCTCGGTGCCGTCGAGGAGGCCGTCTCCGTCCGCGTCCGCATCGAGCGCGCACGGGAGGCTGTCCCCATCCACGTCGAAGCGGTACATCGGCTCGTCGCCATCGCGGACACCATCGTCGTCGGCGTCGGCGTCGTTGGGGGGCAGACCGAGGCTGCGCTCCCGCACGTCGGAGAGACCGTCCCCGTCGGTGTCGCGGCCGTCGTCGGCCGGTCCGGGCGCGCCGTTCAGATCGGCGTCGTCGTCCGAGTCGGGGATGAGGGGCTGCGTGCGTGTGCGCGGGTCCGCGTCCTCGAAGAACAGGCCGCGCGCCCGGTCCGTGTCGGGGTGGAGCGCCGCCGGCTCGATGCCGAGCTCCAAGCCGTCCGGGAGGCCGTCTTCGTCGGCGTCCGCATCGCCCGCGCCCACGAGTCCATCGCCGTCTCCGTCGAAGAACGCATTCGGCTCCGCCCCGTCCACCACGCCGTCGTCATCGGTGTCCGCGTCTTCGGGCTCGAGTGCGAAGTGGCGCTCCTCGCGGTCGGGGAGACCGTCGCCGTCCGTGTCCGGCAGCGCGACGTCCCCCCCGCGATGCGGTGCGGTCTCGCCCGGATCGAGGCGACCGTCGTGGTTCCAGTCCTCGGCGCCGTCTCGCACGCCGTCCGCGTCGGAGTCGGCGCGAGAGGGGTCGGTGGTGGTCGTCGGATCGGCGTCGGCGACAAAGGCCGTGCCCGTGTCCGGCCCCGGGACCGTCACACCCGCCTCGACCCCGTCCGCGAGGCCGTCGTCGTCGCGATCCACGTCCAGCGCGTCCACGAGGCCGTCCCCGTCCGTGTCGGCGACCCCTTCGACGCCGTCGGGGAGACCGTCGTCATCGGCGTCCGTATCCGTGGGTGCGGGGTCCTCCACGTTGGCGAGCCCGTCGCCGTCGAGGTCGGGGTCGCAGGCGTCCCCGACGCCGTCGCGATCACGGTCGAAGGGGCGCGGATCCGGGTTCTTCGGACACGTGTCGACGACGTCGGGTCGGCCATCGTCATCGTCGTCGTTGTCACAGGCGTCGCCGACGCGGTCGCCGTCCGTGTCGAGCTGGTCGGCGTTCGAGAGGTTCGGGCAGTTGTCCTGCACGTCCGAGACGGCGTCCCCGTCGAGGTCGTCCTCGCACGCATCGCCCACACCGTCCCGGTCCACGTCACGCTGCAGGGGGTCGGCGACCAGCGGACAGACGTCGTCGACATCGGCGACGCCGTCGTTGTCGTCGTCCGGATCACACGCGTTGCCGGCCCGGTCGCCGTCCCGGTCGCCCTGGTCTCGATTCGGCAGCGAGATACAGTTGTCCGAGCCATCCGCGACCTGGTCGCCGTCTCGGTCCAGGTCGCACGCATCCCCTTGTCCGTCGCGGTCCTGGTCTCGCTGGTCCGCGTTGGCGACGAGGGGGCAGTTGTCGTTCCCGTCGGGGATGTCGTCGGCGTCGTCGTCGGGGTCGCACGGGTTGCCGAGACCGTCGCGGTCCGGATCGCCCTGGTCCCGGGCGTTCACGCGCGGGCAGGTGTCGAAACGATCATCGATCCGGTCCCCGTCCAGGTCGGGGTCACAGGCGTCGCCGATCGTGTCGCCGTCGAAGTCGGCCTGCTCCAGGTTCACGTCGGTCGGGCAATTGTCGACGGCATCGAGCAGCCCATCGCCGTCGGCGTCCTGGGCGCAGGCATCGCCGACGCCATCGCGGTTCGCGTCCGCCTGGTCGGCGTTGGGGGCGTCCGGGCAGTTGTCGGCGCCGTTGAGGTCGCCGTCCCCATCCCGGTCCGGGTCGCAGGGGTCACCGAGCCCGTCGAGGTCGTTGTCGGCCTGGTCGTCGTTGGGGACGAGCCGGCAGTTGTCCGCGCCGTCCTCGAGACCGTCGCCGTCGTCGTCGTCGTCACAGCGGTCGCCGAATGCGTCGCCGTCGATGTTGCTCTGGTCCGGATTGGGCTTCAGCGGACAGTTGTCGTTCGCGTCGAGCACCGCGTCATCGTCGTCGTCCTCGTCGCAGACGTCGCCGGTGCCGTCCTCGTCGGCGTCCGCCTCGAACGGATCGGCGTTCAGGGGGCAGCTGTCCTCGAAATCCAGGAGGTCGTCGCCGTCGTCATCGGGGTCGCACGGGCCGGCGAGGCCATCCTCGTCGAGGTCGGCGTTGTCGTCGGACGGCACGGTCGGGCACAGGTCGAGGGCATCGAGGAGGTCGTCGCCGTCGTCGTCGTCGTCACAGAGGTCGCCGTAGGTGTCCAGGTCGTAGTCGGCCTGCTCGGGATCGAAGACCAGGAGACACGTATCGAAGAGGTTCTCGATCTCGTCGCCGTCCGCGTCGTCGTCGCACAGGTCACCGATGCCGTCCTCGTCGAGGTCCTCTTGCGCGGGGTTCTCCGAGCTCGGGCAGTTGTCGTCGACGTCGGGGATCGCATCCTCGTCGTCGTTCGGGTCACACACGTCGCCGAGGCCGTCGTTGTCGGCGTCGCCCTGCTCGGGGTCGAAGTCGACCGGGCACAAGTCCTCCAGGTCGAACCACCCGTCGTCGTCGTCGTCTTCGTCGCAGGCATTGCCCGCGCCGTCGGTGTCGGTGTCGAGCTGGTCCGGGTCTTCCAGACGTGGACAGACGTCGGTCACATCGGCCGCGCCGTCGTCGTCGTCGTCGGGGTCGCAGGCGTCGCCCTGGGTGTCCTCGTCCAGATCCGCCTGGTCGACATTGTCGACGGCGTCGCAGTTGTCGAACGTGTCGAAGACGCCATCGCCGTCGGTGTCGGGCTCGGTCTGGCAGGTCGTCGAGCACCCGTCGTTGCCGTCGACGTTGCCGTCGTCGCAGGTCTCTTCGGCGTCCGTGACGCCGTTGCCGCACTCGCCGACGACCCCGGCGCGCACGCGGAAGCGCCAGACGCCGGGCTCACCGACGTTGGAGCCTGTGCACAGGTCGAGCATCGCCACTGTGCCCGAACTCACCGTCGTGTAAGCCGTCTCCAGGTCGCCGGCGTCGAAGCCCTGCTGCGGGGGAATGCCCCCGAGGCCGCCGACACCGTCGTTCGCGTCCCCCGAGAGCCACTCGCAGCGGGCGTACCGCATCTCGGCGTCGAAGTCGCCGGCCACGCCCGCAGGGCTCAGCACGATCTGGAACGAGTTGAGCAGATCGGCGCCGGCGCTGAAGTAGCCGACCTCGCTCCAGGTCGCGACGAAGCGCCGGCCGGGCGCGTCCACCGCCCACGAGACGGCGTTGTTTCCGTCCGCGCCGGTCGTGTCCACGTCCCCCTGCCAAACGGCGATGCCGGGCACCAGACCGCTGGGGAGGGGATCCACCTCGAAGGTCGGCGCGGCCTCCACGAAGCTGAGGTTGCCGTTGTTGTTGACGAAGACCTCGCCGTGGGTCGCGCCGAACAGTCGGAGACCCTGGGGGAACAAGGGGGTGAGGTCGATGGCGGGGCTCGCGGTGTCGTCGTCCTGAGCGAGTGTGTTCACGCCGTGGCCGAGGGGTCCGCCGAGTGTATCGACAAGGGTGGCTTGCGCTCGGGACCCGGTGGGTGCCAGCACGATAACGAGGCATATCAGGGAGTTACGTGTTGGCCGTCCCATGTCCCGTCCCGAGAAAAACTTTTCTGAATCGCCGGAAGTCTAGCAGCATGACCCGGGTCGATGCTTCTTTCCGTCCGTTTGGCTCCGACCAGAGACCGAAGCGAGACCTTCGAACACGGCGGCGAAACGAAATGCAGACCTCCTCTCGTGCATCGCTCTGGCTCTCGTTGGCGCTCCTGCTCGCGCCCCGGAGCTCATTGGGACAGAATCTGCAGCGCTTCCAGCCCGCGCCCACGCAAGAAGGCGGCTTCGTCCTGCAGGACACCTCGAGTCCCGGACATCTCCGGTGGCAGGCCGGGGTCCTTATCAGCCACGCCCGAGATCCGCTGGTCACGCTCGATGCGAACAACGAGGTCGTCGACCGCCTCGTCTCGGGGCTCACGACCATCGACGCGCTCGTGGCCGTAGGACTCGGAGAGGCTTTTGTGCTCGGCCTCGACGTGCCCGTTCACCACGTGACCGGGGACGCGCCCGAAGCCGCGGACAAAGAGGGCTTCGGCCTGGGAGACGTGCGTCTCGTGCCCCGGTATCGTTTGCTCGAGGCGGCCGGTGTCGTGGGGCTGGCCGTGGCCCTGCCCGTGACGATGCCGACCGGGGATCCCGAGCAGCTCGTCAGCGAAGATGGCTTTACGGTTCAGCCGATGGCCATCGGAGAAATCGGACTGGGGTGGCTGGATCTGGGCGTGAACCTGGGGGCGCGCTTCCGCACGAACAGAAGAGAGGTGTCGAGCACCGAGCTCGGGCACGAGCTGACGTACGGGCTGGGCGGCGTCGTCGGCGTCGGCGAGCTTCGGGGCGTGGCTGAGCTCTTCGGGGCGATGCCCCTCTCCGGGGTCGAGGGCCGCACCTCGGCGGAGCCGCTCGAGGCCCTCCTGGGCGGACGCTGGCTCTCCCACTCGGGCTTCCAGGTCTCGCTCGGCGTTGGGCTCGGGATCATCGGCGACGCGGGCACACCGGCCTGGCGTGCCCTGGCGGGCATCGGCTACGCGGCGCCCGCGGTCGAGGACGAGCCCGTGCACGCGGCCGAGGGGGAGGCGGAGGCGGAGGCGATGCAGGCCCAGGCCGTCGAGACGAGCCCGGAGGCGGTCCCGGAGGTCGCGGTGGTATCGCCGCCGCCGCCGCCGCCCGTGCCGGTGACGGAGGCCCCGCCGCCGCCGCCGCCACCGCCGCCGCCACCGCCGCCGGTGACGCAGGCGCCGCCGCCACCCCCGCCGCCGCCGGTGACGCAGGCGCCGCCGCCACCCCCGCCGCCGCCGGTGACGCAGG
>JBMOFP010000113.1:0-20698 GCA_049318805.1 Bradymonadia bacterium | reverse complement strand
GATTCCGCCGGGCCGTCCTGGCCCGGGCAGGCTGCTTTTTCAGCAGCCTGCTAAGCCGCCGGTAGGGCCTGCGCAAGCGTGCCGCGCGCGGTTCTCCCGTGCAGCGGACGCCCCGATTTCGGCATACTCCGCCCTGGGGTGCGGCCGGACGTCGGTCCGCGTGGAGGGGAAATGACGATGAATCGCCTGCTGCTCTTGAGTCTCGCGCTGTTCGTGGCCTGTGAGGACACGGGCACCATCGGCGGCAGCACGACCGACGCGACGGTCACCGGCGACGCCACCGTCGACCTGGACCGCGGCGTCCCCCCGGTCGTGGACTTCGGCCTCGACGACGCCGCCATCGACGCGGCGACGGAGGGCTGCGAGAGCGGCGCGGACTGCCCGAGCGGCTTCTGCGTGCCGAGCCCGGATGGCCGGCGCGTGTGCACCGAGACCTGCGCCGACGACGACGACTGTATCGAGGGCTGGGAGTGCCGGGCGGTGGTGAACACCGAGCCCGACACGGTCTTCATCTGCGTCGCGCTCCGCAACGTCCAGTGCGACACGTGCCTGGTGGACGCGGACTGCGGCTCGGGCGAGGCCCGTTGTGTGACCGTGGGCCGCGGCCAGTACTGCATCCGCGACTGCTCGACGCTGGCTTGCCCCGAGGCGAGCACCTGCACCACGGTGGACGTGGAGGGCGAGAGCGCCCAGCTCTGCCTGCCGAACTCCGGCGCGTGCCGGCCGTGTACCGACGCGGACGACGACGGCTACGGCGTGGGCGAAGAGTGCGAGGGCATCGACTGCGACGACGCGGACCCCACGGTCTACGAGGGCGCCGAAGAGCTCTGCGACGGCCTCGACAACGACTGCGACAGCCGCCCGGACGAGGGCGAGATCGCCTTGCCGGAGGACGTGCGATGCCTCGCCAACGGGGTCTGCGCGGGCACCACCCCGGTGTGCCGCGACGACGCCTGGCGGTGCGACTACGCCGCCGGCTACGAGGCCGACGCGGAGCGCTCCTGCGACGACGTGGACAACGACTGCGACGGCCGCGCCGACGAGGAGTTCGTTTTCAGCGCGGATCCTTCGAACTGCGGGCGATGCGGCCAGGTCTGCACGTATGCGCACGCCACCGGCGTGTGCCTCGACAGTGTGTGCGCGCTCGGGCCGTGCGACGCCGACTGGTTCGACGCCGACGGGGACCCCGACAACGGCTGCGAGCTCGCGTGCCAGTTCGCCGGCGACGAGGCCTGCAACGGCCGAGACGACGACTGCGACGGGATGGCCGACGAGGGCTTCGACCTCTCGACCGATGTTTTGCATTGCGGACGCTGCGACCGCGCCTGTGTCGCGCCCCGCGGCGCGCCCGCGTGTGTCCTGGGGGAGTGCGCCATCGCGCAGTGTGACGAAGGCGCCTGGGACAACGACGGCGACGTGGCGAACGGCTGCGAGTACGGCTGCCTTCCGACCCGAAACGGCGTGGAAGCCTGCGATTTGATTGACAATGACTGCAACGGCACCGTCGACGACGGCTTCGACCTCCAGCGCGACACGGAGCACTGTGGAGAGTGCAACTTCGTGTGCGCGTTCCCGGATGCGGTCGCGGCGTGCAACGACGGCGTGTGCGCAGTGGGCGAGTGCGAGCCCGGTTTCGTGGACCTGGACGGCGAGCCCGAAAACGGCTGTGAGCTCGTATGCACGCCGACCCCCGACCCCACCGAGCTCTGCGACGAGACGGACAACGACTGCGACGGTGCGACGGACGAGGGCTTCGACCTGGCGAACGACGAGCGGAACTGCGGCCGGTGCGACGCGGTCTGCGCGCCGCAGAACGGCCTGGGACAATGCCGCGAGGGGCTCTGCAACGTGGTGGGCTGCTCGAACGGCTTCGTGGACCTCGACGGCAGCGTGGAGAACGGTTGCGAGTACCTCTGCGCCGAAGCCAACGAGGGCGTCGAGGTCTGCAACACGGCCGACGAGGACTGCGACGGGCGCATCGACGAGGGCTTCGACCTGGCGGCGGATCCGGTGAACTGCGGCGCGTGCGGCGAGGTCTGCGTCTACACGAACGGCGTGCCGGGCTGCGCCGACGGCGAGTGTGTGCTCACGGCCTGCGCGCCGAGCTACTTCGACCTCGACGGAAACCCGGCGAACGGGTGCGAGTACGGGCCGTGCGTCGCGTCCAACGGGGGCGTCGAGGCCTGCGACTCCATCGACAACGACTGCAACGGGGCCATCGACGAGGGCTTCGACCTGCGCGTGGACCTGGAGAACTGCGGCGGCTGCGGGCGGCTGTGCGCCCCGGCCAACGCCGGCGGCCTGTGCGCGAACGGTGCGTGTCGCATCGACGCCTGCGCGCCGGGCTTCTACGACATCGACGGGCTCCCGGGCACGGGCTGCGAGTACGCGTGCGAGGCCAACGGACGCGAGGTCTGCGACCGGCGCGACAACGACTGCAACGGCGAGGTCGACGAGCTCTTCGACCTGCAGACCGACCTCACGCACTGCGGGGGCTGCAATCGACCCTGCGCGTTCAACAACGCCGAGGCGTCGTGTGAAGGCGGCGAATGCCTCTTCGGCGAGTGCAACCAGGGCTTCTGGAACAACGACGCCAACCCGGTCAACGGCTGCGAGTACGGCCCGTGCGTGCTCACGAACGACGGCCAGGAGCAGTGCGACAACGTCGACAACGACTGCGACGGCAGCGTGGACGAAGAGCTCGTACAGACCTGCGGCAGCGCCGTGGGCCAGTGCCGCCAGGGCGAGCAGACCTGCGCCGCGGGCCAGTGGGGGGTGTGTCGCGGCGAGGTCCTGCCTGAAGCCGAGACCTGCGACGATCGTGACAACGACTGCGACGCCTCCACGGACGAGGGCCTGTCACGGGCCTGCGGGAGTGACGTGGGGGAGTGCCGACGCGGCGCCGAGACCTGCGCGGCCGGCGAGTACGGCGAGTGCGAGAACGACGTGGAGCCCGTCGCCGAGGCTTGCGACAACCGCGACAACGACTGCGACGGCGCCATCGACGAAGAGGTCACGCGCTCCTGCGGCAGCAACGTCGGCGAGTGCCAGACGGGCACCCAGGTGTGTGACCGCGGCCAGTTCGGCGCGTGCGTCGATGCCGGGGATCCCGTGGACGAGACCTGCGACAACCGCGACAACGACTGCGACGGTCGGGTCGACGAGAACCTGCGCCAGGTCTGCGGCAGCGATGTGGGTCTCTGCCAGCAGGGTGAGCAGACCTGTGTCGCCGGCCGCTTCGGGGTCTGCGTCGGCGAGATCGTGCCGGACCTCGAGTCCTGCAACGACGCCGACGACGACTGCGACGGCGTGACGGACGAGGGCCTGCAGCGTGCCTGCGGCTCCGTGGTGGGTGAGTGTCGTCAGGGCGTGCAGACCTGCGCCGCGGGCGACTATGGCGTGTGTGTCGGCGAGGTCGTGCCCCGGATGGACGACTGCAACAACCGCGACGACGACTGCGACGGGCGCGTCGACGAGGCGCTGCAGCGGGCCTGCGGCTCCGATGTGGGCGCCTGTCAGGCCGGCGTGCAGACCTGCAATGCGGGGGCCTACGGCGTGTGCGACGGCGAAATCGTCGCGGCCGCCGAGGTCTGCAACAACGTGGACGACAACTGCAACGGCGTGACCGACGAGAACGTGAGCCAGCGGTGCGGGAGCGACGTGGGCGAGTGCGTCCGCGGTACGCAGGTGTGCAACGCCGGCCGCTTCGGGGTCTGCGCCGGTGAGGTCGCGCCGCGGGCCGAGCTGTGCAACAGCCTGGACGACGACTGCGATGGCCGCACCGACGAAGGCTTCGCGGGCCTCGCCGACGACCCGGACGACGCCTTCCTCGACGCCAACTGCGACGGGATCGACGGCGACGCGGCCCGGGCGATCTTCGTGGCGGTGACGGGCAACGACGGCGCGGTGGGCAGCCGCGCTTTGCCCGTGGCGACCATCGCGCGGGCCCAGACCCTCGCGCAGGCCCAGGGCAAGTACATCATCGCGTCCAACGGTGTGTACAACGAGACCGTCACGCTCCAGAGCGGCACGCGGCTCTACGGCGGCTACGAGGCGCCCGCCGGGTGGACGCGGAGCAACAACCCCGCCGTCGAGCTTCGAGGCGGCGTGCGCGGCGTGATCGCGCAGAACCTGAACGCCGCGACGCTGCTGGATCGGGTGACGATCCGGAGCGCGAACAACGCCGTCGTGGGCGGCAGCTCCTACGGCCTGTGGGTCGTGAACAGCGGGAACTTCCTCACCGTGCGGCGCTCGAACGTGCAGGCCGGCTCCGGGGGCCCGGGTTCGAATGCGGCCGGCGGTCAGAACGGCGTCGGCGGACGCGACGGCACCGGCGGCGATGGCGGGTGCGACGCGTCTCAGCTCGGGATTCTTTTTGGCTGCGACCGGGAGGCCGGACTCGGCGGCGAGGGGCGCGTGTGCGGGGACGGCAGCAGCGGCGGCCGCGGCGGCAACGGCAACCGGAACGGCGACGGGGGCCGCGGCGGCGAGGGCTTCAGCAGCGGTGAGGGCGGCCGGGTCGGCGGGAACGCGACGAATGCAGCCGACGGGGCGGGCGCCGCGGCCGGCGGTGTCGGCGGCAACGGCGGCGGCGGCGGCGACCGAGGCCAGCGTCGCCTCGGGTGCGGCTTCCTGGGCCTGGGGTGCTGCGGGGCTCAGAACGCAGGCGCGGGCGGCGTGGGCACCGTGGGCAATGGCGGCGCCGCGGGCGCGAACGGCGCCGCGGCCGCGAACTTCGGCTCGGCGGACGCCGGGAACCTGTATGTGCCCTCGAACGGCGGCAACGGGCGGATCGGCGGACCCGGCGGCGGCGGTGGCGGTGGCGGCGGCGGCGGTGGCTCGGGCTGTGACCTGACGTGCTGCCTGCCCGACGTGGGCGGCTCGGGCGGCGGCGGCGGCTCGGGCGGCTGCGGTGGCACGGGCGGCAACGCCGGCAGCGGCGCGGGCGGCTCCTTCGGTGTGTGGATCGTGAACTCGACGCCGAACCTCATCCTCGAGACGGTGACCACCGGCAGTGGCGGCAACGGCGGCAACGGCGGCAATGGCGGCAACGGCGGCGGTGGCGGCGGCGCCGGCAACGGCGGCGGTAGCTTCGAGATCAGCGGCGCCGGCAACCGCGGTGGCAGCGGCGGCGCCGGTGGGCGGGGCGGACACGGCGGCGGCGGCGGCGGCGGACCGTCCATCGGCATCGTGCGGGTCGCCAACGCCGCGGGGACCCAGATTCAGGTCGGCGCCTACAACCTCGGAGCCGCCGGAACCGGAGGCGCCAGCACCGGCAACGACGGCGCCAACGGCCAGCGCGTCAACGTGCGCTGAGACGCGCGACCGGGGCTCAGGCGCGCGGGAAGAGCAGGCCGCTGCGCGCCTTGTAGGCGGCGAAGTCGGGGTAGCGCGACAAGGACTTGTCCTTGCGGCGCATGTTCGGCACCCACTCCACCGCGATGACCGCGCCGAAGAGCACGAACGGCAGCGGGTGCATCGAGAGGGCCGCGAAGGCCAGGTAGATGCACAGCTCACCGAGGTAGTTCGGGTTGCGGGTGCGCGCCCAGAGGCCTTCGGTGAGCAGGACCCCCGGCCGAAGGCTGAGGGAGGTGTGCTTCTGCATGTCGGCGGCGAAGTGCAGGAACACCCCGAACACCCCCAGCGATACACACGCGCCCAGCAGCCATGGCGGGGCCTCGACGCCCGTCCAGAGGATGATCACAGGCGCCGCCCAGTAGCCTGAGAGGCCCGTGACGAGCATCGCGGCCCGCAGCGCCGTGAGCGGCCGCTCCCACGACTTGTCGCCGAAGACGCGGCTCTTCAAGTACCAGAGCACGCCGTAGGTGCCGTGCAGGCCCAGGTAAATCCACGGCGTCACACGGTCGGTGGCGCCGAGCGCGAGGAGCGCGCCCAGGACCACCGGGGCCGTGGCGAGCTTGAAGGTATCGATGACGTGGCGTTCGCGGAGCATGGCTCGACTGTCGCACAGGCGACGGCTCCGAAGGTCCCCTGTGGCGGCGCACCGGGTTCGTGAGTACGTTGCGCCCATGCAAGCCAACGTCGAACGACATGTGCTCTCCAACGGGCTGACCGTCCTGCTCCTCGTGGATCGTCAAGCCCCGGTGTTCAGTTACCAGACCTGGTTCCGGGTCGGCTCCCGCCACGAGCGCCCCGGCAAGACCGGCATCGCGCACCTCTTTGAACACCTGATGTTCAAGGAAACCAAGCACATGCCCGAGGGCGAGTTCGACCGCACGCTGGAGCGGTGGGGCGCCCGCGTGAACGCGGCCACATGGCTCGATTGGACCTACTACTACGAGGACGTGCCCGGGGACCGCCTCGTGGACGTGATCCGCATGGAGGCGGATCGCATGGAGAACATGGTCCTCAACGAGAAGCAGCTCGAGGCGGAGCGCGAGGTCGTGGTCAACGAGCGCCGCCAGCGCGTGGACAACGACCCCAACGGGCAGCTCTCGGAGCTCTTGTGGGACGCGGCCTTCGTGGCCCACCCCTACGGCAAGCCCACGATCGGGTGGATGACCGACATCGAGGGGCTCTCGCTCGCGGACTGCATCGCCTTCTACGGGACGTACTACGCGCCGAACAACGCCGTGGTCGTGATCGTGGGGGACTTCGACCGTGAGACGGCGCTGTCGAACCTGGAGCAGTTCTACGGCCGGATGCCGGCCACGGACATCCCGCCCCCGGAGGCCATCGTCGAGCCCCGACAGACCGAGCCTCGGCGCCTGGAGCGCACGCTGCCGCTGAGCGGAGACCGGCTGCTCCTCGGGTACAAGGCGCCGGCCATGACCGACGACGACTTCCCCGCCCTCGAGGTGCTCAACGAGGCCCTCGCCGAGGGCGACAGCGCTCGGCTTCAGCGCGCCCTCGTCAGCGAAGGCGAGATTGCCGTGGGCTTCTCCACGATGGTCCCGCCGTTTCGGGAGATCGGGCTCTACGAGATCGCCATCGACGTGCGGGAGGACCGCACCGCCGAAGAGGCCGAGGTCGCGGTGCTCCGCATCTTCGCCGAGGTCGCCCGCGACGGCATCACGGAGATCGAGCTCTCCAAGGCCCGCAACAAGCTCGAGACCCGCTTCTGGCGCGGCCTGCAGACCGCCCAGCAGAAGGCGACCTCGCTCGCGTTCTGGGAGCTGACGGGGGGCGATTGGCGCGGCCTCTTCCGCCAGTCGGAGCGCTACGCGCGTGTGACCGTGGACGATGTGCGCCGAGTGGCCGCCGAGGTGCTTCGGCCGGAGGGCCGCACCGTCGTCGTCGGCCGACCCGACGACCAGGACGCCGCTTGACGCCGCTCGCGGCGCTCGCCGCACGGATTCGCGCGGGAGGCCAAGACGCCTCGCACGAGGTCGGGCAGGTCGTCGGCGCCCGGGGACCCGCGGTCCGCGTCGCGCTCGGGGCCGCGCGGGTGGGCGCCCGCCTGCGCGCCGACGGCGCCGGTCCCGAGGGGCGGGACGCCGTGCTCGAGGTGGTCGGCTTCGAAGGCCTGGAGGCGCTCGCGCTCCCCCTCACGGCGTTGCGCGGCCCGACCTCGGGGCAGGCCGTGCGGGTCGAGAGCGGCGAGCCCTCCGCACCCTACGGGGATGCGGTCCTGGGGCGTGTGCTCGACGCCCTCGGCGCCCCCGTGGACGGCGGGCCACCGCTCCCCGCGGGCACCCCCACTCGGCCTCTCGACGCCGAGGCCCCCGACCCCCTCACGCGCCGACCCGTGGACACGCCGCTCTCTCTCGGCATCCGCGCGCTCGATGCGTTCTGCACCGTCGGCGCGGGTCAGCGCCTCGCCCTCGAGGCCGAACCCGGCGCGGGCAAGACCACGCTGCTCGCGCAGATCGCCGCCCAGTCCAACGCGGACGTGGTCGTGCTCGCGCTCGTGGGCGAGCGCGGGCGAGAGGTCGGCGCCTATCTCGCGCAGCTCGAGCCGGCGCGGACCCGTACGGTCGTCGTGCTCGCCCGGGCCGACGAGCCCCCCCTCGCCACGCTGCGCGCCGCCGAGTGCGCCACCGCCATCGCCGAGGGGTTCAGGGCCACGGGGGCGAACGTGCTGCTGCTCGTCGACTCGCTGACCCGCGTGGCCCGAGCCCTCCGCACGGTCGGCCTGGCCGCGGGGGAACCCCCCGCCCGCCGCGGGTATCCACCTTCGTTGTCCACACGCTTGCCGCGCTTGCTCGAGCGCGCCGGCAACGACGCGTGGGGGACCCTCACGGCGCTGTACGCCGTGCTCGTCGAGGGGGACGACCGGGACGATCCCGTGGCGGAGGAGGCGCGCGCGCTCCTGGACGGCCACCTCTGCCTCGATCCCGGCCTCGCCGGGGCCGGTCGATTCCCCGCCCTGGCCATCGGCCGCAGCCTCAGCCGCTGCATGCCGCAGCTGGTCGTGCCCGCGCACGCCCAGGCCGCCGCCACGCTGCGTCGTCTGCTCGCCGCCGGCGAGGCGCGTGCGGACCTCATCGCCATCGGCGCCTACCAACGCGGCGCCGAGCCGGACGTCGACCGTTTCCTGGCGCTCCGCGAGCCGCTCGAGCGCTTCCTGCGCCAGCGACCGGACGAGTTCGCCCCCTACGGCGACACCGTCGAGCGCCTCCTCACGCTTCGCGCACAGACGCCCTGACGGGCACCGGAGTCTCATTGATCCTCGTCGAAGACCACACCCTTCCTTTCGTGAACGTCTTTTTGAACTTCCGGACCTCGCCGGCCTTCGATCCGCGCGGTCTGGAGGGACTCGGCTCGCTGGTGGCGCGCCTCTTGCCCCGCGGGACCCAGCGGCGCAGCCGACAAGCCTTGGAAGAGGCCATCGAGGCCCTCGGCACCGACCTGGTGTGCGCGTCGCAGCGCGACTCCGTGGCCCTCGGGGGCGCGGTGCTCACCCGCAACCTCGAGGCGTTCGCGGCGCTCCTGGCCGAGCTCCTTCATGAGCCGTCGTTCCCCGAGGCGGAGTTCGAGCGCGCACAGCGCGAGGTCCTGGCCGAGCTCGCCGCCGACCGCGACGACGACACCGCGCTCGCCGCCATCTGGCTCCGACGCACCCTTTACGCCGGACACCCCTTCGCCCACGGCACACGCGGCCACATCGCGGGGGTGGGCGCGATCACACGGGCCGACGTGCTCGCCCACGTGCCCACGGTCTTCACGCGGCCCCACCTGATCGTGGGCGCGAGCGGAGACATCGATCGCCCTACGCTCACGCGCCTGCTCGCCCCGTGCATCGAGGGTCTCCCGGAGACCGAGCGGCCGTTCGATTTCCCGTCGATGCCGGTCCACCCCGGCCGTCGCGTCGTGCTCGTCGACAAGCCCGACCGCTCGCAGGCGCAGCTCGTCATCGGCCACCCCGGCATGACGGCGAACGATCCCGACCACCTCGCGGTGGAGATCGCGACGATGGCCTTCGGTGGCTACTTCACCTCGCGGCTCATGAACGAGGTGCGGGTCAAGCGCGGCTGGTCCTACGGGGCCCACGCCCGCCTCGGCACCGAGCGCGCCGGCGGGTCCTATGTGCTCCAGGCCGCGCCCTCCATCGAGTACGCGCCCGAGACCGCCGCGCTGATGCTCCAGGAGTTCGAGCACCTGCTCGAGCCCGGCCTCTCCGACGGCGAGATCGAGTTCGCGCGGGAGTCCATGCTGAGCGCCTTCCCGTTCCGCATCGAGACCTCGGCGCTCCGCGCGAGCCAGGTCGTGCAGGCGCGGCTCCTGGGTCGCCCGGACGACAGCGTCGACACGTGGTGCGACCGGGTGCGGGCGCTGACCCCGGACGCCATCCGCGACGCCGCCCGGCGCCGGCTCACGCCGAACGACTGCACCCTCGTGATGGTGTGCACGGCCGACGTCGTGCGCGAGAAGATGGAGAAGCTGCCCGGCGTGGTCTCGGTGCAGGTCGTGCCGCACGACACCCCCTGAGAGGACCGTCCGAACGTGAGTGATTCCAAGCCCCGCGCGCTCGAGACCGAGCTCGTGCGCATCCAGAGCCCGCGCTCGCCGAACCGCGAGCACGCCGTCCCGATCTACCTGACGAGTTCGTTCGTCTTCGACGATGCGGAGCACGCGCGGGCGGTCTTCGCGGAAGAGGCGCCGGGTCAGATCTACACCCGGTTCTCGAACCCGAACTGCGACGAGTTCGTCGAGAAGCTGCGGGTGGCCGAGGGGTGCGAGGCCGGCCTCGCGACAGCGACCGGCATGGCGGCCATGCACCTCGCCATGACGGCGCTGTTGAAAGCCGGCGACCACGTCGTCGCGGCGCGCGCGGTCTTCGGGTCGACGCACCAGATCCTCACGAAAATCCTGCCGCGCTTCGGCATCGAGCACACCTACGTGCAGCTGTCGGACCTCGACGCGTGGGCGGACGCGATTCGGCCGAACACACGCCTGCTGGTCCTCGAGACCCCGTCGAACCCCGGCCTGGAGCTCGCCGACCTCGAGGCCCTGGGCGCGCTCGCGCGGTCCCGGGGCATCGAGCTGCTCGTCGACAACTGCTTCGCCACGCCGGTGCTGCAGCGCCCCGCGACTTACGGCGCCGGGCTCGTGGTGCACTCCGCGACGAAGTGGATCGACGGCCAGGGGCGTGTGCTCGGAGGCGCGATCCTCGGTCGCGCCGACCTGATCGCCGAGGCGCGTTTTCTGCTGCGTCACACCGGGCCGGCGTTGAGCCCGTTCAACGCCTGGGTGCTGTCGAAGTCGCTCGAGACCCTGTCGGTGCGTATGGCGCGGCACTGCGAGAGCGCGCTGCGCCTCGCCGGCGAGGTCGAGCGCCTCCCGGGCGTGACCCGCGTTCGACACCCCTTCCTGGACTCGCACCCCCAGCAAGCGTTGGCTCGCCGGCAGATGAAGCAAGGGGGCGGGCTCTTCACCCTGGAGCTGGAGGGCGGCCTGGACGCGGCCCGCCGCTTCGTCGACGCACTCACGCTGTGCAGCGTGACCGCGAACCTGGGCGACACCCGCACGATCGTCACGCACCCGGCCTCGACGACGCACTCGAAGCTGGCCCCCGAGGAGCGCGCCGCCGCGGGCATCTCGGACGGCCTCTTGCGGGTCAGCGTGGGCCTCGAGGACCCGGCCGACGTGCTCGACGACCTTGCCCAGGCCATCCGAAGCGCGACGGGCGGTTAACGCGCCGCCGGGAGCTGGTCCCAGACCCAGACCGCGTTCCGGTGCTCTTTTTTGCCGTGGTACATGGCGAGGTCCGCGCGGTTCATGACCTCGAGCCGCGTCGGTGCGTGGATGGGCCACGTCGCCACGCCGCAGCAGAGCGTGAGCTGCAGCTCGAGCCCTTCGCGCGACATGAAGCGGTGCGCCTCGACCGTGGCGCGGATGCGCTCGGCGACGGCGACGGCGTGCGCGGTATCGGCGTCGAGCAGCACCGCGACGAGCTCGTCGCCCCCGTAGCGCACGAGCACGTCCTCGACCCGCAGGCAACGCTTCAGGAGGCGCGCCATCTCCACCAACACCGCGCTCCCGACGAGGTGACCGTGCACGTCGTTCACACGCTTGAAGTGGTCCAGATCCATGAAGAGGACCGAGAACGGCGCACCACCCGGGGTGCGCGCGGCGATCTCCCGGTCGAGCGTGTGCTCGAGCGCACGGGCGTTCCACAAGCCGGTCAGCGAGTCGAGGTCGGCGACCACACGCGCCGAGTCGAGCTGCTGCACGTTCTCGAGGGCCAGACCCAGGCTCTCCCCCAGGATCGCGGCGTCGTACGCGGCCTCCGCTGGGAAGGCGGGACGCCCGGTGCGCCGCAGCGCGAGCACACGGGCCGGGGGCGGGCCCTCGCTGCGAGAGCGCGCATCGAAAAAGAGCGCCGATCCGTACCCGCCGCTGGCCGACGGCACCTCGAAGGGGCCCGGCGCCTGTTGCACCGCCTCGAGGCACAGCGCGAGTAGGGTCTGCGCAGCTTCGTCGGACATGGCCTCGGCCCGCGCGACCGCGAGGGCTTCCGTGTCGCCCCGCGCGAAGACGACGGCGTCGGCATCGAGCGTGGACCGCGCGACCTCGACCACGACCTGGCCGAGGTCCTCGAGGGACCTGCACGAGAGCAGGCGTTGTGCCGCGAGCAGCAGGTGGTGGTGGCGCCGCAGCTCACGATTCTCACGGACCACTCGACGGTGCTCGAGGCAGCGCTCGACCTCGAGCACCAGCGCCTCGGGATCGAGCGGCTTGACGAGGTAGTGGAACGCCCCCGCCCGAAGCGCACGCACCGCCGGCGCCGCGCTGTTCAGGCTCGTGAGCACGATGACCCCGAGGTCCGGATCCCGGCCCTTCGCTCGGTCGAGCAGCTCCAGCCCGCCCATGCGCGGCATCAGGAGGTCCGTCACCAGGAGGTCGAAGACCCCCTCGTCCAGAGCCTCGAGCGCGGCGAGGCCGTCTTCCGCGAGCTGCACGCGGTGGCCCGCGGCGGCGAGGGCCTCGCCGTAGATCGTGCGGAGCAGCCCGTCATCCTCGGCGATCAGCAGGTGTGCGGACTCCAAAACGCGCTCGCTCATCGGCCGGCGAAGTGGCGCAGGGCGTACCGCGCCACCACGGGGAGGTCAAGCGTGACGATTCATGCCCCGCGGACGGACGAAGGCGTGCAGACGCAGGTTCGCGGCGCGGGCAAGGGCGTCGGCCAGGTGCGTCGCGGCCCCTACGGCGACAACGACCGGAACGCGGCCGGCGACGGCCTTCTGCACGATCTCGAAGCCGGCTCGGCTGCTGACGACGAGGACCTCGTCCCGCGCTTCGTCGGGCAGATGGCCGGCGCGGAGCCGGGCCCCGAGCACCTTGTCGACGGCGTTGTGCCGACCCACGTCCTCGCGCACGACGAGCAACGTGCCGTCGGCGGCGAAGAGTGCGGCGCCGTGCACCCCGCCCGTCACGTCGAAGAGCGTCTGGGCGGCGCGAAGCCGGTCGGGCAGGGTCGCCAGGTGCCCGGGGTCCGGCCAGGGGCGGGGCGACAAGGGGCGCAGCCGTGCGAGCAGGTCGTCGATGGTGTCTCGACCGCAAACGCCACACGCCCCGCTCGCGCGCAGGGTGCGGGTCGCAGAGAGGGCGGCGTCGACGGCCCGGGGGGTGCCCGAGGCGAACCGGACACGGACCAGGTTCTCCACCCCGCCTCGGTGGGGGTCCCCACAGGGCTGCATCGCCGCGAGGTCGTCCGCGTCCTCGATGAGGCCCTCGGAGAGCAGGAAGCCGGCGACCAGATCGAGGTCGTGTCCCGGGGTGCGCATCAACACCGCGAACGGTCGCTCTTCGAGACGCACCTCCAGCGGCTCCTCCACGGCGAGCTGGTCGACGTGCACCGAGACACGGCCGTCGGCCTCGACCCGCTCGAGCTGCACCTCCAGCGTCGGCGCGGCCGGCGGACCCGGCTTCACGGCGCACTCGTCGACGCGGCCCGCGCCGCGCGCAGCTCGAAGAGGTGTCGACGAAGCCCCTCGTGCCCCGGCGCGTTCGGGTGGGCGCGCAGATACTCGTCGTAGGCCTGGATCGCGGGGCCGAGTCGCCCCGCCCGCTCGTGCAACCGACCGAGCTCGAGCCACGCGACGACGACCGCGGGCCGGAGCGTCAGCGCCTCGAGCAGGTGGCGGCGGGCGGCCGTCTCGTCCCGCGGCGCGAGCACACGCCCGAGCGCGTAGTGTGTCGGCCCGAAGTCCGCACGCAGCGCGAGCGCCCGGCGCAACGGGGCTTCCGCCTGCGACAGCCGCCCCAGCGCCAGGTGCACCGCCCCTGTCTGGTAGTGGCCGCGCATGTGTTTTGCGTCCAGCCGGGTCACGGTCTCGAAATGGGGCAGCGCCTCGTCGAGCCGCTTGCCCTCGTAGAGGCACAGGCCCAGGGCATAGCGGGCCCGCACGTCCTTCGGGTTGAGGGCGAGGACACGCTCGAACGGGGCGCGCGCCTCGTCGGTCCGCTCGAGGTCGCGCAGCGTCAACCCGAGCAGGTACGGAATCCGCGGGTCGGTCGGCGCGAGCCGCTCCGCCGCCTCGAGGGCCTCACGGGCCGGGTCGAAGCGGCGTTCGTCCCGCAGCGACCACCCCAGGGCAAACGCGAAGGTCGGCTCCCCGGGCAGCCACGCTGCGGCGCGCGCGAATCGGCTCCGCGCCTGGTCGGCGAGGCCCTTGGCGTGGGCCGCTCGCCCTGTGTGAAACGCGATCCACGCGGCGTCCTCCGGGTCCCGCGCCTGTCCGTGGGCGAGGGCCTGGTGGCCCAGCAACAGCGCCGCGTCGGCCTCCCCGGCGTCGACCAGGGCCCGCACCCGCGCGCGCACCCAGCTCGGGGGCAGCCATGCCCCGAGGGGCGAGGTGATGGCGACCACCGCGCGCGCCAGAATCCGCGTCCACGTCGGGGCCGACGCGGCCACCGCGCTCAGACGCCGTCGGACTGAAGCCGACGCGCAGCGCGACGCGCCGCCTCGGCTGCGGCCGTCTCGCCGCGCGCGTCCATGAATCGGGCCAGCAGCAAGTAGTGTTGGGGCACCTGCGAGCCGAGATGCACGGCGATCTGGAGCAGCTCCGCGAGCCGCGTCGACTCTCCGAGCAGGTCGGCGAGCTCGATGCCCGCCGAGACGATGGGCAATTGGCGGAGCATCGACGGGTGCACGGTGACCGCGTCCACGTAGAAGCTCCACGCTTTCTCGGGCCCCAGCATCTGCAGGTAGAGCTCGATGAACTCCAGCAGCGGCCCGACCGCGTCCTCGGGGGCCGCGTCGAGCAACGGCACAAGGAGTTGCCACGCCACGGCCTCGTCGCCGAGCCCGAGGTGCACGCTGATCAGGTCGAGGTCGAGCCGCACGCGGTCCGGGCCGACCGGCACCCGCTCGCGGGCCGCGGTCCAGACCCGTGCGGCGTCCGCGAGCTTCTGCTGCATGCGCAGCGCCTGCCCGATGCCGATCTCGGCGCGAAACGCGTGGATGTCGGGGTCGCTGAACGCCACCAGCGCGAAGCCCTTGCTGGGCTTCTGGGCCTCCCGGAACTGGGCCTCCGCTTGAATCGGTCGGTCCGCGTCCAGGGACGCCTGCCCGGCGGCGTACCACAGCTCGGCATAGTCCGGCGCCCCGGCGAGGCCCTTCATCGCGAGCGCCAACGCCTCCTCGGCGCGCCCGACGGAGCGAAGGCACTCCACGGCGAAGACGTAGGCCGAGAGCGCGAAGTTCATGCCCGGGGCCTCGCGGATGACCCGCTGGAAGTCCCGCGCCGCCTCTTCGTCACGGCCCGCGGCGTACGACTCCTTCGCGCGGTAGAAGAGGAGCGACGGGTCGTTCGGCTTCTCCGTGAGCTCGAGCTCGAGGAGGCGCACGTTGCGCTCGTTCTTGCCCCGCTCGCGCGCATAGGCCGGGTCGTACCCGAGGTGCACGATGCGCAAGTCGTCCTGGTAGACCTGCTTCAGGTGGGGGACACCCTCCCCGACCCGCTCGTGGATTCGACCGGTGAAGCGCAGGACCGGTCGGTGGCGCCACAGCCGCGGCATGTGGTCCGCGCCGAGCGACTGCCCCGCGGCGTCGACGTTCAGGATGAGCGGCAGGTAGACGGTCGGGGGCGCGTCCTCGGCCTCCGTGTCCATCAGACGCCGGAGCACGCTGCGACTCTCGGGCGCGAGCCGTTCGTCCGCGTCCAGCCACAGCACCCAGTCCGTGCGGAGGTGCTCGAGGCCGACGTTGCGCGCCGCGGCGAAGTCGTCCGTCCACGGCGTCGAGACGACCCGCGCGCCGTGGGCGAGCGCGATCTCGACGGTCGCGTCTTTGCTGCCCGTGTCCACGACGAGGATCTCGTCGGCGAGGGTGTGCACCGACTCCAAGCAGCCCGCCAGCATGCGCTCTTCATCGCGCACGATGAGGCAGAGCGTCAGGGTGCGCGTCGATGCGGTCACTTCGACTTCGCGGTCCCCGGAGCGCCCGCGGGCGAGGTCTTCGTGCGCCGGTTCCGGCTGCGACCTCGGCGCGCGATCACGGTCGTGAGGATGACCGTGGAGTTGTCCTCGCCACCGCGCTCGTTGGCCATGCGGATCAGGCGCTGAGGCACCCGACGGCGCTCCTCGTCGCGAACGACCTGGAGGATCTCGTGGTCCTCGACATGGCCCGTCAGGCCGTCCGAGCAGAGGATGAACTGGTCACCGCGCTGCAGCGGCACCGCGCCGACGTCCACCTTGACGTCGCGCTCGTAGCCGATGCTGCGGGTGATGATGTTGCGCATCACCGAGACCTTGGCCTGCTCGGCGGTGATGAGCCCGGCGGCGACCTGCTCCTGCACCAGGGAGTGGTCCTCGGTGACCTGGGTGATCACCCCGTTGCGCACCAGGTATCCGCGGCTGTCGCCCACATGACCGAACCAGGCCTTGTCCTCGTAGACCAGCATCGCCGTGACGGTGCTGCCCATGCCGGCGAGCTCGGGCTGCTCTCGCGCGGTGTCGAAGACCGCCGCGCAGGCCTCGCGGACGGCCGCTTCGAGCACGACGGCCACGTTGACCCGACCCTGCGGCCCGGCGGCCTTCTCGGCCTCGCCGAGGCGGCGTACGAGCGCACGGCCGACGGTCTCGACGGTGATGGTCGAGGCGAACTGACCGCCGGCATGCCCCCCCATCCCGTCGGCCACGATCCACAGGTGGTTGTGGGGCAGGATCATGAACGAGTCCTCGTTCACCTCCCGCCGCATGCCCACGTCCGTCGCGCCGTGGCCCGTGACCTTGAAGTCCGGCGACCGCGTGGCGATGTTCGGCGTGCGTTTCCTCAGCTCACGCCGATTCGTCTTCGTCATTGTCCGCTCGCAGGGGAAGTGCAGAAAATCCGAGGGAGCATACAAAGCGCGACCGGGGCGCGCAATTTCCGCGCGCGAGGAAGATTTCAGGGCCGTTGGACGGACCGATTTCCCCGTAGCGCCGCCACGCAGAGCAACGCCCACCCCAGGATGAGAGACGAGCCGCCGAGCGGGGTCGCGCGGCCCAGCGCCGTGTCCCCCACGAAGGCCTGCACGTAGAGCGTGCCCGGAAAGACCAGCGCCCCCAGGGCCACAAGGCGGGCCCCCCAACGGGCCAGGGCGGCGCCTCCCGTGCGGTCCAGGATGTACGCCGCGCCGATGAGCCCCAGGGCGTGCAGGGCGTGGTACCGAAGCGCGAGGTCGAAGAGTTCCGCCGCGCGCGCATCGGCAAAGAGGTCGCGGTGACGACCCAGCGCCCCGAGCGCGACCGAGAGCGACAGCAGGCCCGCCCCGAGCGCCGCGAAGCCCATGTCCTCAGCGCTCTCGAGTGACGTACAGGGTCTGACGGCTGGCCATCTCGTCGTCCTCGCGGGCCACGACCGTGATCCGGTTCACGCCGCTGTCGAGGGGGACACGCGCCGAGAAGCGCAGGCGACCGCGCTCCTTCTGGTCCGCGGCGGCGTTGGACTTGAAGAAGACCTTCCGATTGTTCACGTAGATCAGCAGGTCCCGCACGACGCGATGGCCGAACGCCTCCCCGTTGAGCGTGAGGGTCGTCGCCTTCGTCTCGTCGGGGTTCGGTCGCTCCGCGAGGGTGATGACGGGCGGCCCTTCGAGGTCGGCGAGCTTGAACTCGGCGCGACCCGCACGGTCCGGCTCCTCCACCACGTCGGCGGCCCGCACCCAGGCGAAGAGGCCGCCGTCGCGGGGGACACGCCACCAGTCGCCGAGCCGCGCGTCCGCGCGGGCGAAGGCCTGCGCCATGGACACGAGGGGCGCGCCGTCCGCGTAGAGCCCGTGCAGGGCGACCTCGGTGCCCTCCCGAGGCAGCAGGCGCTGCTGCAGGGCACGCAGCGGGGTGCTCGGCTCGATGACCCGGAGCGTCGCTTTTTCGCTCGTCGACTCGCGCAGCTCACCGTCCATCACGCTGAGCGTCATGGGGAGGTCCAGCGCGACGAGGTCCTCCTTCACGCGGAACTCGAACCGGGTCTGTCGCCGTTCGCCGGGCGCGAGGCTCTCCAGCTCCACGCGGCCCCGCCGGATGAAGATCGGCCGGGTCTCGTCGTCCTCGGGGTTGTTCATGGTCGCGACGGCCTTGACGGCCGCGCCGGTGCCGACGTTCTGCACGTCCAGGACCAGCTCGACCTGCTCGCCGCGCTGCAAGACACCGTCCCCGTTGCCCTCGCGCCGGTCATCGATGGACCACGCGAGCGCGAACCGCGGTCGGGGGAGCGGGGAAACGGCGACCTTGAGGGTCGGGGAGGCAAAGACCTGGGCGTCGTCGTGCTGCAGCTCCAGGTGGACCGGGTCTCGCCGGGCCACGGTGCTCTTGGGGATCTTCACCTGCGTTCGCCACGTGCGCGTTTGCCCCGGAGGCACGTTCCCGAAGAGGAGCTCGTGGCCATCGAAGACCTCGTGCTCCGAGCGTGTCAGCGCCCACAGCCGTCGCACCGGGGCGTCGCCGTCGTTGCGCACGGTGGCGGTCAACCAGACCTCGCTGCCCGCCAGCAAGGCAGCGCTCGGCGGGTCGAGCTCGAGCCGCACGTCCAGCTTCGGCTTGCCGGAGGTCGGCGGCGCCATCGAGGCCCAGTCGACGCCGCGCTTTGCGAGCGCCGCCACGATGGTCTTCAGCTCGTCGGCGCCGCGCCGCTCCAGGGTCGGACGCACGTCGGCCATCATCAGGTCGCGCTGCGAACGGCCGGGCTGAGTCGCCAGGACGAGGTCGCGCGCCAGCTCGATCTCGAAGTCCGGGATGAGGTCGTTCGGGCTCTCGTCGATGCGGCGCAGGAGGGCCGTGTCGGCGAGATGACGCAGCGTGAGCTCGGGCTTCATGCCGCGGCTCACCTCGCTCGACGCGTGGTCCAGGTGCGCCGGCAAGGCCTTCTCACCGCTGCGGGAGGACTCGGAGCGGTGGAAGTCCGTGTCCTCGGGATCGAGGACCACCGGCTCGACGCCCACATCGGGCACCACCCCGACGGACTGAATCGAGACGTCCCCCGGGGTCAGATACTGCGCGATGGTGAGCTTGAGCGCCGAGCCATCGCGGGCGTTGTCGTAGATGACCTGGACCGAGCCCTTGCCGAAGGTCTGCTGACCGACGACGAGCGCGCGTTTGTGGTTCTTCAGCGCACCCGCGACGATCTCACTCGCGCTGGCGCTCTGGGCGTTCGTGAGCACGACGAGCGGGTAGTCGGCCTCGGTGCCCGCCGCGGTCGCCATCTTGGGCTCCCGGAGCTTGTCGCCGTAGCCCACGGTCGTCACGATGGGACCGCTCTCGATGAAGCGGTCGGCGATCTTGATGGCCTGGTCGAGGAGCCCACCCGGATTGCTCCGCAGGTCGATGACGAGGCCCCGCAACGGCGCGGCCTTCTCGAGGGCCGCCAGCGCCTCGCCCAGCTCGTCGTCCGTGGTGTTCTGGAAGTTCTTGATGCGGACGAGCCCGACCCGGTCGGCCAGCAGCATCGAGTCGACGCTCTTGACCTTGATGCTCGCGCGCATCAGCGGGAACCGCTTGGGCGCCTTCCACCCCTCGCGCGAGATCCAGATGTCGACCTTGGTGTTCGCATCGCCCCGCAGCAGGTCCACGGCGTCCTGGAGCGCCATGTTCACCGTGCTGTCCTCGCCGATCTGCACGATGCGGTCCCCGGCCTTGAGCCCGGCGCGGGTCGCAGGTGTGTCGGGGATCGGGTTCACGATCGTCAGGTGCCCCTCACGCAGGCTCACGACGATGCCGAGCCCGCCGAACTTGCCGCGCGTGCTCGCCTTCATCTCCCGGTAGTCCTCGGGCCGCAGCAGCGCGCTGTGCGGATCGAGGGTCGCGAGCATGCCGTTGATCGCGGCGTACTCGACCTCGGCGAACCGGTCGAAGTGCCGCAAGTTGGCCTGGATGAATCGGAAAATGTCCTTGAATTTGAAGGACATGTGCCAGAGGTTGTCGACGTCCGTGAGGTCGAACGTCTGCTCGGCCTCGTCGATGCGGACGGTGACCTTACGCGGTACACCCTTCTCGTCGTTCTCGGTCTCGACGAGCAGCTCGGGCACCGAACGCTGAATCTCCTCGAGGGCGCTGCCGATCATGCGGCGCTCGTCGATCCGCTGGGGATCGACGTAGTTCTCTTTGATGTGGATGACCGCGCGGTTCAGAACCGACAGGCTCTTCAGGTCGTAGTCGGCCGGCGCCTCGGCGGTCTGGGCGCTCGCGGGGCGCGTTCTGAACTCCAGGCGCCACCCTGGGTCCCCATAACGCCACGAGACCGTGACATAGAAGGCGACGAGCAGCGCGGCGAGTGCGGAGATGAACTTCGGCATGGTCTTGCTTGTGACTCACGCACAGGATGACGGTTTCGCGCTAATTTTCTCAAACCCACTCCACACGAAGTCCGGTGAAGCCATGTCCGACGCCCCGCAGAAGACCCTCCTCGTCGCCGACGACGACGCCGAGATGCGCCGCCTGGTCCGTCGAACCCTCGAGAAGAAAGGTTTCACCGTCATTGAAGCCAAGGACGGAGAGGAGGCCCTCTCCCGAATCCTCGAGCACAAGCCCGACGCCGTCGTGCTCGACGTGATGATGCCGGGCCTGAGCGGCTGGGAGATCTGCAAGTACGTGCGAGCGCACGAGGAGCTCGCCCACGTGGGTGTGCTGATGCTCACGGCGATTGGGCGCACGGTCAACGAGATGACCTCGCCGCTCTACGGCGCCGACGCCGCGCTGGACAAGCCCTTCGACGTGAAGGACCTCGTGGAGACGATGGACCGGGTCCTGGCCGCCCGCGCATAGCAGGCTGCTGAAAAAGCAGCCTGCCCGGGCCAGGACGGCCCGGCGGAATCAT
>JBMOFP010000112.1:0-20857 GCA_049318805.1 Bradymonadia bacterium | reverse complement strand
AGCGTGCCCTCGCGGACGTCCGGGCCGCTGGGGCGCGCGTCGTGGGGGGGGTCGACGTCCAACGGCGGCGGCTGAACGTCGGCGGCGTCGGATGCCTGCACATCGACGGGCGGGTCGGCGTCCGGCGCGTCGGCGTCCGGCGCCGGGTCCACCGCGTCTTGGTCCGCCGAAGCGTCTGTGATTGGGGTCCCATCGGCCTCGGCGTCGAGGCGCGCGTCGACCACGAAGACGACGTCTTCGAGCGCGAGGTCCGCCGCGGGATCCTGGCGCCCGAGGTCGATCGCCGCGTCCGGCGGGTCCACGCTCGGATCCCCGAAGTCGGGCACGTCCACGGGCGGCGCGGCGTCCTGAATCGCGGGTGCGTCCAGGTCGGCCTCGAGGTCGAGTCGACCCTGGCCGAGCCCCACGGTGCGCCCGTCGGGGTCGAGCGCGGTCGCCACGGTTCGATATCGACCGACCCCGGCGAAGCGCAGGTCGAGTGAAACGGGCACGTCGAGGGGTGCGTCGACGGCGGCGTCGATCCGTTGGGTCCGCTCGGCCACGATCCGCGTCAGCGCCCAGTCGAGGACGACGACACGCACGGCGTCGACCTGTACGGGCGGCTGCGGGCGAGGGTCCGAGAGACGCACCGCCGCCTCTACGGGGGACTCACGCAGCGCTTCGAGGTCGGGCAACTCGACCGTGACCTGCGCCCCGGGGCCTGAACTCTCCCGCACGAAGGCCGTCCGCCGCTCCACGAGCACCTGCCCCTGGGCGTCGTAGAGGCGCGCGAAGGCCTCGAAGGGGCCGACGTCGAATGCGGCGTCCAGCACACGCAACGGCCCGTCTCCAGGGGTGACCTCACGGTCGCCGAGCACGAAGTCGTCGAGCCCGACCTCGACCCGCGCGCCGCCCGCCGCGAGGGCCTCGAGCACCACGGGCTCGCCGGGGAGCGCCCGCCGCGGGGAGACCCCGAGTCGGAGCGCGGGCGTGCGGTCCAGAGGCAGCGCGAGGTCCGCGCACGCGACGACCCGCCCCGACCGGCGCGCGATGACCCGGAGCCTGTGCGGATCCTCGGCCTCGAGCGGCACAGGCCCCACGAGGCCCAACGCCGACGATACGAAGCCCGCAGACTCGAGCACCGCGTCGACGGGCAGCGGAGGGTCCGCGTCTACGCCGAGCGTGAGTGTGGCGCCGGGGGCGGGGTTCGGACCGAGAACGGCCACGGCCAGGGTGTGCGCGTCCGGTGCGACGCCGCCCTCGAGGGGCACGGGCGCGGCCCCGTCGACGCGCGCCGTCCAGCGGCCGGAAAGCGGCCAGTCCGTAGGTTCGAGTGCCCATCGCGCCACGCCGTCGGCGGCCGAGAGCACCGTCGCGACGTCGAGGCCGTCCTGGGCGAAGACCACGCCGAGCGCGCGGGGCGGGTCCACACGTGCGACCACGGTGACCGCGTCGCAGCGTGTCGCGCCGGGTGGCTCCAGGGAAAGCGCGAGGGTCGAGGCGTCCTCGGCCGGTTCGACCTCGACCCGTTCGATCCGGACGTCGTCGTCGCGGCGTGTCTGGTCGAGGCGCGCGTCCGGGTCGACCGTGAGGCGGAGCGCGGCGGGGCCCGGCGTCGCGGGGGTCCAAGGCACGGTACGCTCGACGCTCTGGCCCGCGGCGACGGCGAAGCGAACGCGCCCCAGACGGGCGCCGTCGACCTCCACGAGGGCGTCGGCGTCGGCCACGTCTACACCGCCCGGGTTCGCGATCCGTACGGTGACGTGGCCCGGGCGACCGACCCGCGGGCCCGCGGCCACGGCCTCCGCGGCGAGATTCAGCGCGGCGCCCAGCGTGAGACGGGCGGTGTTGTTGCCCTCGTCGGTCTCGTCGACCGTGTCGTCCGGATCGACGGCGAAGTGCAGCTCGAGGGGTGCCTCACCGGCGGCGACCACAAAAGCGAAGGGCGCCGGGCGCCCCGCATCCAGGCGGCCGTAGGACGAGCGATGAACGACGGGTCCATCGACCTCGACGCCTGCGCGGACCAGGAGCTCGACGTCGCGCGCCCGACGAGCGCCGGCGTTTTCGACACGACCGCGCACCTCGACGGGCGCCCCCGGGCGCGGTGAGGCGGGCTCGGCCACCAGGTCGACGATGCGCAGGTCGGCGCGATGCCCCGGGGCCCAAAGCATGGGCGCAAACTCCGCGCCCTGACTCCCGAGAGACTGGAAAATCGCCACCGGGCCTTCGCTCTCGACAAGGAGCCGGCGGCGCTCGAGGCGAGGCGAGACCAGCGCGGCGTCGAGGAGGTCCACGCGCCCCCCGCGCGACAGCACGGTCGAGACGAGGGCCTCGCCCGTGTCGGGCGCGGTCACGGTCAGCGCCGTGCCGTCGTAGAACGCGAAGACCGCGACGGTGTCGTCCGGCCCGGCGTTGGGCGAGATGGGGACGACGAAGCGGGTGTCGATCATGCGCCCCGACTCGCCGGGCATATAGAACGCGTGCACGTAGCCATAGGCCACGTTGGAGATGAGGGACATGTTCACCGCCGAGAGGCGACCGCTGGCGCGCACCTCGAGCGGTACGGGCGCGTTCGAACCGCCGTGGGGGAAGGTCACGCTGGCGAGGCCGTACCTCGGCAGCAGACCGGCCTGGACCCGCGCCCCCGTGTCCGTGCGAATGACCTCGAAGCGGTTCTCTTCGGTGTACGACGCGAGCACGACCTCCTCTTGCTGCGCGCGGGCCAGCGACGAAGAGCGCCCGACGAAGCCGGTGAGCGTCGAGCCGGTCGAGAGGCCGTCCGGACCGACGAACGGGAAGCCCAGGTCCGCGTAGCTCCACAACGCGAGCGGGCGATCGCTCGTGACCCGTACGAGCCCCGTCGCGCGCGGCTGCCCGGCCTCGTCGGTGAGGGTGTGGGGATTCAACGCGGTCACGGTGCCCGGCGCGATGACCTGGCGCAGGACCTCCAGACCGCTCGGCCGCCACAGGCCACCGACGCGGCGCTGAGACTCTACGGCGAGCAGGGTCGCAGGCCCCTGGGGAGACCACGCAAAGAGCGTCGGGAACTGCGCGGAAACGGCGGCGCTGTAGCCCGCCGCGGTCAACGGCACGTCCGCATAGGCATCGGTCACCAACGCAGAGTCCGCACAGTCTCGAACCAGCGACGACGTGACGCCGAAGGTCGGCCCGACGAGCGCGGAAACGGGTCGGTCCGTCGACAGCGTGAAGGTGCCTTGGACGGGAGAAAGGTCGACGAGCTCGCCGGCGCGGAGCACACCCGAGAGGACGGCGGCGGGCGCCCCCCACCGCACGACCCAGCGGGTCTCGGCCGCGCACGGGAAGAGGGTCAGGCCGCCCGGCGAGTAGCCCTGGGTGCGATACTCGAGGTCCGCCGCGACGCCTCTCGACGCGAGGTTGTTGGTCTCCAGCGCCTCGGCGACCTCGTCTTCCGGGTCGACCTCCACGCAGAGCACGCCCGTCTCGGTGTCCACCGCCCACGGGAGGACCAACGGCACAGTGGTCTCGGCGGGCACGTCCACCCGCGCCGACGAGAGGGCGCGGGCCTGCACCCCGCAGCGTTGGGGCGCGACCTCGAGGCGCACCTCGACCTGGGCCGCGGCGACCGCGCCGGTGTTGACCACCGGCACGAGGACGGCGACGTCGTCCCCGACCTGCCACTCGTCCTCCGAGAGCGCGAAGGTGTCGTTCTCGATCCCGAGGTCGACGCGGGGCACGTCGACGATGAGCGCAGCCGAAGGCACACCGGGGTCGCTTGCAACGTCGAGGGGCACGAGGTCGTAGGTCTGGGGGCCCGGCGGCGCCCCCGTGTCGACGAAGGGCCGCGGGGCGTCACATCGCTCCCCGTCGAAGCCGTGTACGTTCAAGAGGCCGGACGCCGTGACCCGCTCGACGCGCAGCCGGAGTCGCTCGCCGGCCGCCCTTGGAGACGGGGGCAGCTCGAGGACACGCGCCGCATCGGCGTTGTCGCGTACGGTCGCGACCGTGCGCCAGGTGAACGGCGGCTCGAGCACCTCGAGCGCGAAGTCCACGGCGCGGGTGTCCGCGCGCCCAAAGTCGACCCGGACCCGGTCCGTCTCGGTCCCCGTCCGGTCCGCCACCAGGTCCAGGGCCCAGGGCGGCGCCCCCGCGCGCGACACCCACACGCCGCGCTCCAGCGTGAGGGCGGGGGCGCCCTCCGGCAGCGGCGTCGCCTCGGTTCGGGAATGCGACGGCCGCCAACGGCACAGGCGCTCCCCGCCTCGGCGCAACCAATACCCCGAGTAGCCCCCCAGAGGCTGTGCGGGCTCGACGACCGCGAAACCGACCGTGCCGTCGTCCGCAAGCCCCGAGGTCGTCAAACGGAGCGCCCGAGCGGGCGGCAGGGCGAGCGTGGCCGAGGTCCACGGCGAGGTGTGCCCGGTGCCGTCCACGGCGCGCAGGCGCAGGTCGTAGCGCCGAACCCCGCGTCGCCAGGCCACGGTGCGCGCGGTGCCGCCCGCCGGGCTCGTCAGGAGTTCAGGCTCACCGTTCACCTCCACCTCGAAGCGCTCGAGGTCGACGGTGTTCAGGGGCGCCCAGCGCACGCTGAAGCTGTCGTTGCCCGTCGTCGTCCAGCTCGCGACGGGCAGCAACACGGGGGTCGGCGGGGCGCCGTCGTCCAGCACGTCGAAGAACGCGGGGGCCGAGAGGTGACCGGGCGTAGCGGCGTTGCCAAAGCGTGGCCGGACCTCGAGACGATGCGTGCCCGCCGCACGCTGGGTGAACTGAAACGGCGAGGCGCCGGGTGTGCCGACGACCGTGCCGTCGACGAGCACCTCGTAGCTGTGGACCCGCGGCTGCCCAGCGCCCGGCACGGCAGCCGCCCAGCTCGCCGTGACCCGGAAGCCGACGACCTGCGCGGCCACACCCGTGACCTCGGGCAACGCCTGCTGGTGGACGAACTCGAGCAGGCTCTCGGGCCCCGCGTTCCCCGCCGTGTCGAAAGGCACGAGCCGAAAGCGCCAGAGCCCCGGGCCGCGGTCCACGCGCACCGTGAAACGACCGTCCTGAGCGGGCACCCGCGTGGGCGGCCCGTCGTCGACCGTGACGTGCACCTCGGCGTGCACGGGCGCCGCGCGCCAGGTCACGGCGATGTGGTTGCCGTTCGGCTCGAAGCGCGCGGCGACCTGGGCGAGCGGCGGCGGGCCCGATTCGACCAGAACGGGGATGTCCGTCGGCGAGCCTGCCTGCCCGTCTGCGTCCAGAGGGACGACCGTGAGCACATGCGCGCCCAGGGGCAGGGCTCTCGTGAGCTCGAGGACGGGCCCTTCCACCACGAGCGGGCCCCGCGCCGTGACCTGCAGCGCGCGTTCGGGGTCGGGGCCCTCGCCGGGCCAGAAGAGCCGCGCCTCGCGGAGTGTCCCAGGCAGGACCGGCTGGCCTTCGGGATCCAGGGCCAGCCAGCCCCCCGGCGTCGCGAAGTCGATGCGCTCGACCGCGCGCGGGCCCTGGAGTCGAAGCCACGCCTCGCGCGGCGGCGTCCGCGGCCGAAGAAACCACTCCGCTTCGAAGACCCGCGGTGAGTCCCCCACCCCGAGGCTGGCGTCGAGGAGCGTGACCGCGTGCGGCGCGTCGGCCACAGGCGACCCGTCGACCTCGACGCGCCAGGCGGCCACGCGGGGCTCGGCCGCGGCGCTCAGCCGAACCTCGGATCGATCCACCTCGTGCTCGACATCGAACGGGCCCAGGGGGACCTGCGCCTCGACGGAGCCGGTGTTCCACGGCCCCTGGTCGAGACCCCTCACCTCGGCCACCGCGTAGGTCGAGCGCGCGACGCCGAGGGTCTCGTCCACGACCGGCGGCGACCGCAGGCGGGGCCCCAGCAGGTCGAACCGGACGAGGCGCATCGACCCGCGATCGCCGTCGGCGCTGGTCGTGTAGTCGAATCGGAGGCGATCGACCTCGACGGGGTCGAAGGTGCGTCGAGGCGCCGCGCCGGGCCCCGTGTTCTCGGCGTGCAGGAGCCGCCACCGGCCGTCGGCTCGGCCCCACAGGCGCCAGCCCTCGCGATTCCCGCCGCCGACGTCCAGCGCCGCGTCCACGCCCCCGATCCATGTCGGCCCGGGCAACTCGACCTCGAAGTCCGACCCCACGGTCACCAGGCGCCCGAGCCGGTCGGGCGGTGCCGAGGCCACGACCCGGTCGAGCGGCCCGAGAGGCCGACCGTCGCGGAGCACGACGAAGCCGTCCGGGGCCCCGGCAATCGGCCAATCGAGCGTGACGCGGGCGTCGTCCGCGACTGCAGAGAGGACTGGGGCAGGGAGGTCGTCGGTGAGCACCTGGACGCCGAACGGGGTGGGCGCCGCGTCGGCGAGCGCGCGCACGTTGACCCGCTGGTGCCCGGAGACGAGCGGCTGCCAGTCGAAAACGGCCGGTGAAGCCGGGGTGGCGGCCAAAACGACGGCGCCGAACTCGACCTGAGTGGGTGCGTCCACCCGGACCTCGAGTCGGCCCAGGCGTCCGCGCAGGGGGGCGGACATGCCTGCGGCGTCCGTCGCACGGACGGCGACGATGCGGGGCGCACCCCCGACCTCGACGCGCCGCTCGACGCGGTTGTCCGTAGGGTTCGGATCGGGGCTGTAACCGTCGCCGTCGGGGTCGCCGGCCTCGGCCTCGAGGGTCGCGACGATGTGAGACTCGCCGCGCACGTCGGGCACCCGCCAGAGCGCGCTCTGCCAGGCGCCCACCGGCGGGCTCCCGAAGTACAGCGAGCGCCCGTCCGCGTGGACACGCAGAGTCTTCCGGCCGAAGGCGAACGGCGGTGCGACGATCCGGAACCGCACCTCCGTGACCGTATCCGGCCCCACGGTGGGCGCGACCTGGAGCTCAATCCCGAAGTCCGGCGGCGCCGCGACCTCGACGCGCCGCTCGGTGCAGTTGTCGGTCTCGTCGGTCTCGTTGAGGGTGGCGTCCGCGTCCACGCAGAGGAAGAAGCTGTGCGGCCCCGGCGGGAGGGCGTCCAGGCGGAAGGAGACGACACACTGGGTCGTGGTGCGCCCGGAGACCGGCGCCGCGGCGAACGGGCCGCAGACACGCCGACCCAGCACGCGCCCGTCCGGCGCGTCCAGCCGAACCTCGGCCACGACACTGGGCGCCGCACGCGCGGACGTGCTGAACACCGGCGCCGCGACGTTCCACTCCCCGCGCGCCCCCGTTCGGGTCACGGAGGCGTCGGGCAGACGCTCCACCGCGAGGTTCCACGCGTCGCTGCGCACGCGCGCCGCGAGCAGGTTGTCGACCTCGTCGCGCTCGATGACACGGTCCTCGGGATCGACCTCGACGAAGTACGTGTACGCGCGGGCCTCGTCGGGAAAGACCGGCAGCGAGACGTCGATGGTCTCCCCCGGGGCCAGCGCCGGCACGGGCACCGACGCGAGGCTCGGCCCGCCCGCGTCGGAGACCCAGACCTCCGTAGGTGCGGACGCGGCCGAGCCTCGGTTCTGCACCGCGGCGTGGAGCTCGACACGGTCCCCGACGGCCACGACGGGACCGGGGTCCACGCGGAGACTCGCGGGCAGCAGCGCGAGGTCCGCGCCGCCCACGATCCGCAGCGAGCGGCTGGAACGGTTGTTGTCGCGGAATGCGTCGGGTCCGACCTCGGCCGGATCGACCCGCACCACCAGGGTCGACGCGCCCTCGGGGAGGCCCTCCACGGGCAGGCGCAGCGTGACCTCCGAGTGCCCGTCCAGGGCGGGCACCGGCGCGGCGGCCAGGCGACGCCCGCCCAGCTCGGGTGCGCCGAGATGTGCGTCCAGCGAGACCGCCGCGGAGCGTTCATCCCCGCGATTCCGAACGCGGACGACGACCTCGAAGGGCGTGTCCCGCTCCGGTGGCCAGGGCGAAACGGCGAGGCCCTCGGGGCGGACCTCGAGGTCGGGGGGCGCGGACGATCGGACGAAGCCCTCGAGACGCGCATCGTTGTCCGCCTCGTCCCGCTCGACGATCTGGTCTTCAGGATCGACGGTGACGTGCATCGACCGCGTGCCGGGGCTCGGCCGGCCGGGGACCGAAATCCGGAGTGCGTGGCGGGCACGCGCGGCGAGCGCGGGGACCTCGACGTCGATCCGCGGCCCGGCGCCGTCCCCGAGCACGTCGACACGAACCGAGCTCGCGGGTGTCGCCTCGAGGCCGTCGTTTTCGATCTCGAGGTCGAGCTCGAACGACGCCCCGGGGACGACCTCGCCGCGCTCGAGGGCCACAGACCGAAGCCGGAGATTCGGCGCCGCGGCCACGAGCGCACGCACGGCCGCGGCGGTTCCCTGCACGTCGACCCACACGCCCGGAGCCGTCTGGGCCGACGAGAGCGCGACGACGTCCGCCGCCTCCAGGTGGCCCGCGGCCGCGAGCGCGTCCGCACGCAGCGCCGTCTCCAGGGCATCCCGTGGCGGTCGCGCGCGCAGCCACGCGAGGGCCGACGTCAACGCGGGCTCGACGGGCAGGTCGTCGGCCACTGCGGCGAGGCCACGCACCGCGAGCGCGGTGGTCGCGAGGTCGGCGACGTCGCCGGACGCCGAGTAGCCCCCGTCGGGCCGTTGGAGTCGAAGGAGGGCCCCGGCGACCGGCGCCAGCGCGAGTCGGGGCACCGGGTCGATCTCGGCCGTAGCCAACAAACACTCGGCCGTCTCCAGGGTCGCGGCGACGTGTCCGGGCGCCGGTCCGAAGCCGCCACCCAGGGCCTGTGCGGTCAAGAGCGCCTGCGCCGTGAGGGCGTCCGGCGACGCGGAGAGGCTCCACGCGGCGTCTCTCGGCGAGCGGCTCGCGCGGGCCGCGCCGGGCTCAACGGACGCAGGTTCTCGCGCGCGGCGCAGGGCACGCGCACGCTCGGCCCGCCACCGCGGCTCGACGACCTCCGCACTCCGCAGCGCCTCCAGCGCGGGTTCGAGCGCAGGCGGAGCGGCTCGACCGGTGGTCGGCGTCCCGCCGATGCACAAGCAGCAGCCCGCAAGAATCCACCTGATGAGCTCGACGTGTGCCCAGCGCCCCATCGACCCCCTCCCACAGGGAGTCTATTCTTCTGACAACGACTGCGCCAAGCTCTGTGTATCAGGCGCACCGGACACGGCGGAGAGCTCGAGGTCCCGCCCGTAGAAGTGACGCAGCAGCGCCACGTGGTCATAACCGCGGACTCGAGCGAGGCAGGCCGCCGCCCACTGACCGAAGGCGCCCCGATTCGTCGCCCGCACCGCCGCGAACGGTGTCGGCTCTACGGCGAGGCCGTCGCGAGCGCCGTTGTCGGTCACCAGGAGCTCGGTCCAGGAGACCCCGTCGAAGGGCCGTCGTCGCCCGTCCTTGCGCGCACGCTTCCAGACTTCCCGCATGTCGGCCCAGGTGCCCTGGTCGTACCCGGCCCGCGCCGGGGGGGCCGGCGCGCAGTCCTTCTCGCGATGCTTGATCCCCGCCGCGTAGTTCGCGTCCAGCACCTCGCCGAAGGTGTGCATGACCCGGTCGGTCGTGGCACGCACGGCGGCGACCGACGCGCCGGATGCGTCGGCCTTCCAGCACTGGAACCGCGAGGTCAGCGGCACCTCGGCCAGCGGCCCTTTTCGCAGCAGGTGCGCGAGCAGGTAGGTCCGCGCGGCGACCGCCTGCGCCTCGAGCACGGCGGGCCACTTGCGAAAGCCGCCGACCTCGCACTGCACCACACCCGGCAGGTACGTGTCCTCGACGGCCATCGCGCCACGCGCGGTCCACACACAGGCAGGCAGGATGCGGTCCCGCGGGGCATCTGCGGCGCACGCCGCGACCTCGGCCTCGGGGCCCGTGCGACCGCATCCGACGGCTGCGAAGGCGAGCAGTACGGCGAGGGCGCCGCGAGCGCGTCGGCTCACCGCGCGGAGACCTCGGCCCTGGGATGGACCCAGAAAGTCCCGCCGTCACTCCGACCGAAGATCTCGGGCGCATACATGGCCTCGGCGCGGGCCGGCTTCAAGACGAAGGTGCCGGGCGTCGTGGCCCGGGCGACGTAGGTGTAGCTGTGGACCCCGGGAGGCAGGTGGTCCGCGAAGAGGAGCACCCGATCGTCGCGCATCTCGATGCGATTGAAGACGGAGTACCACGCGTCCGCGCCGTCCAGGGCCTCGGACTCACCCTCGCCCTCCCCCTCCTCGACCGCTGCGCGACCCTGGACCTGACGACCGGCGGTGGCCAGGGTCGTGTCCACGGCCTCGAGGCCGCTCGGCAGCGGGTCCTCGAGCACGACGTAGTGTCGCATTCGGGTCGTCGCGAGCCGCACCCGCACCCGCACAGGCTCGCCCTCGGAGACGGCACGAACCTGGCCGGCGCCCTGCTGTCCCAGAGGTTCGTACCATCGCTGCACCACGAGCCCCTGGTCCGTGGCTTCGGTCTGGAGTGTCGTCGGCACGTAGGTCAGGCGCGCCCCGTAGTAGAGCGAGCCCGTGCCGTTCACCGAGAAGACGAGCGGCGCCGGCGTGGCTGCCGTGCGCAGCTTCGCCCAGTCCACGAGGCCCGTCTGGGCGTCCAGAGAGCGACCCTCGAACTTCGCCTCGAAAAGCCGGGTGCCCGCGAGCTCGACACCGCCCGTGAAGCTCGGCGGCGAGGCCTCCCGGACCCGGGAGTAGTCGTGCAGCGCCATCAACGCGAACGCCGCCTCCTGGGTGGTGGCGTACTGCCCGTTCTCCCGCGCACCCACGAGGAACCGCGCGATCTGCGCGGCGAAGGTGTGCTGGGGCTCCGTGACCATGAGGGCCTGGAGCACCATCGCCGTGGTCCGCACGTCCGTGGAGAAGAGCGGCGCGTAGGTCTCGGGGTCGGACTCCTGAAAGTGCACTGAACCGGCGTCGACCCGCGCGTTGTTCATGAGCTCCGTGACCAGGGTCTTCGCGAGGTCGGTGTCGGCGGCGGTGCCGGCGCGCGCGAGGGCCTGGGCCAGCAGCGCGCGCCCGAAGAGCGCGAGCTTCGCCCGCCGCTCGTAGAGCTGACGCGCCCACTCGCGCTGCGGCGCGTCCTGCCGCGCGAGCACGTGCAACGCGAGGGCGCGCTCCTCGTCCGAGCGCTGACCGAACCACTCACAGGCCGACGGCGAGTCGTAGTGCTGCACCAGGAAGGCCCGGGACCGCTCCAGCAGCCCGGTGTCGACCTGGTAGCCCGCCCGCAGCGCCTCGCCCAGCGCGAGCGTGGCGTAGGCGGTGCCGAAGTAGTGGGCGCAGGTCGCCCCGGGCCAGTAGCCGAAGCCGCCGCCGCCCGCCTCCATGGCGCTGATGTCGGCCACGGCCTTCGAGACCACGGCGCGTGGATCACGGTCGCCGACCCACGCCTTGCCGTGGGTCTCGAGCATGTCCTTGAGCGCGACCAGCGGCATCAGGCGGCTCGACTGCTGCTCGAGGCAGCCGTAGGGGTAGTCGACGAGCTGTCGGGCGTTGTCGGCCAGCCCGGCGAGGGCCGAGCTCGACAGCGACAGCGACAGGCCGCCCTCGCCCGCGACCACGGCGGCGGGCCCGGGCACCTTCAGACCCTCGGTGACCTGCTTCGAGGTCTCACCGTACACGGCCACGGACTCGACCGAGGTCGGGCGGGTGACCGGGACCTCGAGCTCGACGGCGTCCGACGCGCCCTTGTCGCCGCGGGCCCGCACGACGAACCGCAGTTTCACGGGCCCCGGCTGTTCCGCCTGGAACGCGAAGCGGACCTCGCGCCCGCGATCGGGTTCGAGGGCGATCCGCCGCGGGCCCTTGTCCAGCAGCTTCACCCCGCCCGAGACGATCGTCGCCTCCACGTCGACCTCGACCTTCGCTTCGCCCTTCGAGTGGATCACCACACCGGCCGCGAACTTGTCCCCGACCCGCGCAGCACGCGGCAACGCGGGCCGCGCCATCAACGGCTTGTTCACGATGACCTTCGACTCGCCCTTACCACCCCGGTCCTGGTCGGTGACCGCCACGGCCATGAGCCGGAACGTCGTCAGGTTGTCCGGCAACTTGCCTTGAACGCGCGTGCGGCCGTCCTCACCGGTGATGGCGTTGCCGACGAAGATCGGGGTCGTGACAAAACGAGAGCGCAGCTCCTCGGCCGAGACCCCGAGGCCGCCGCCGCCGCCGGTCTCCTTGCCCTTCTCGCCGTAGGTGAACTGCGGCACGAGGTGCGCCACGTTCGTGCCCTGCCGCACGCTCAGGCCCCGCGGCTGGAAGAGTGTGTCGATGGGGTCCGGGGCCACGTAGCCCGTGAGGCTCAGCACGCCCTCGTCCACGGCCCACACGGCGACCTCGGCCTTGGCGCCCTTGCCCCGTCGGTCGGTGACCGCCACGTCGATGGACAGGTCGCTGCCGGGGCGCTTCTCGGGGGCGTCGGGCTGGAGCTTGACCGTCAGCCGCTTCTCGGTGGGCACGATGCGCAGCTCGCGGTAGCCGACCTTGAAGGCCGGGCGGCCCGCGTCGTTCCCCCGCTCGCTCTTCGCCGGCGGCGTGACACGGCCGCGCGCGAGCACCACGCCCACGAAGACGTTGGGGATCATGGACTCGTCGATCTTGATCTTCAGCGGCGTCGCGGTGCCCTTCAAGCGCAGCCGCTGGTGGCTCAAGACCCCTTCGCGCTCGACCGTGACCCACGCCTCGGCCTCGGGGAACGGGCTCTGCACGAGCAGCGTCGCCTCGTCACCCACGTCGTAGATCGCGCGGTCCGCCACGACCTCGACGCGGTCGTCGTCGTCCTGAAGCCACGCGGCGTAGCCCTCGCCGCCGACCCACACGCCGTCGTTCGTCGTCGTCTTGCGACCCTGGGCGTCCGCGCTCTCGGCGACGAGCTCGTGGAAGCCCGGTTTCTCGGTCGTGAAGGTGCACGGCATGGGCTTCGCGGCCGTGGTGATGGCGCACGTGGAGACGTCCACGAGCTGGGACTCACTCACCGTCTCGAAGGTCCCGCCGACGGTCTGCTTCTGCACGGTGTTCCACTCGTGGCGCTTGAGCTTCACGGTGACCACCGCCCCGGCGGTGCGGGTCTTCTTGATCGCGTCGACGGAGACGACCTGCACCTCGAAGGGCTTGCGCGCGGTCGCGAACCCGCTGGGCGCGAGGAGCCCGACGTAGTGGGCCGCCGGATGGATGTCGAAGCCCTTTCGACCGGAGACGGTCTGACGGTTCACGTCCGTGACGGTCGCCTCGAGGGTGTAACGCTGCGGACGGTCGCCCTCCGCCAGCGCTTTGCCGGCCTCGACGAGCAGCTCCCCCTTGGCGTCGAGCTGCCCGACGCCGCTCGCCACGAGCCGTCCGGAGTCGTCGCTCAGGCTCGACTCCCACCAGTTCTGCCGCCGACCGTAGACGTAACCCTCTGGATTTTCAGGAGAAAAGAAGCCCGGCGAGGCGGTGAGCGCCCACTCGACCCGCGCCTCGCGCATGGCCGAGCCGAAGAGGTATCGACCCTCGACGACGCCCTTCACGGGATCGCCCGAGAACTTCGACGCGTCGTGGGCGTGGACCTGCACCTGGAACTCCGGCGCGCGGTACTCGGCCATGCGCACCGACGTATGCCACTGGAGCTTCGTGCCCGGGTCGGTGACCCGAACGCCGTACTCCCCGAGCTGCCCCGTGGCCGGCAGGTCGAACTTCACGTCGAAGCCGCCGAAGGCCGAGAGGTTCCTGGGTTGGGTCGCGAGGACCTCGCCCTGGGGGTTCACGAGCTCGACGTTGATCGCGCGGCCCGTCGGCGTGCGGAGCTTGCCGAGCGAGCGCTCCCGCAGGAAGCCCTTCGCGTAGACGACCTCGCCGGGCCGGTAGATGCCGCGGTCCGCGAAGACCAGCCCCTCGGCCACCGGCGGGGTGCCCTCCCAGGCCTCCCGCAGGTTGAAGCGCCACGCGCCCATGGTCCAGCCCGCGTCCGCGGTGCTCGTCACGGCGACGTCGTCTCCGAGGCGCACGCGCGCGGCCAGGAATGGCGGCCCCCAGAGCGGGTAACCGTCGGGGCTCGTCTGCGGGATCGCCAACTCACCCGCGCCGGGCAGCGCGGCGATGCCCGTATCGTCGGAGCGGGCCTCGGCCAGGCGTTTGCCGTCGAGGTCGACGAGCTCCACCTGCGCCCCGCCGACGCCCTTGCCGCTGGCGAGGCTCCAGACGAAGACCTCGCTGCGGGTCGGGCCGATCTTGTAGTGCACGGCCAGGTCGGTGACCTGCACCACGACCATCTCGCGCCGACGCGCCTTGCCAGTGCCGAAGCCGAGCTCGACCAGGGCGAAACGCCCCTGCCCGGGACCGGTGAAGGTCTCGGCGAGGTCCAACGGGCTTCGCCGCCAGGCGTTGCGCTCCGCGGTCGTCTCCAGGGCGCGGTCCGTGAAGGTCGGCGTCCGGTCGGAGCGCCACGGGTTCTCGAGCCACGGGAGCACCGAGGTCTCGTCGAGCCGCGCGATGCGCACGTCGAGGGCCGGCACGTTCACATGGGTGACGGGCAGCGACGCCCGGAGGCCCTTCTCCAGCAGCGCTCGGTCGCCGCGGACCATGAACTCGGGCCCGAAGCTCCCCGTCTTGAAGGTGCCCTCGAAGGGGACCTCCAGCGTCTGCCCGAACTCGTCGGACAGGGCGGTGGACAGCCGGAAGGTATAGGTCGTCTCGGGCTTGAAGTTGCCGTCGAGACCGTGGGTGGACGACGCGCTCTCCAGCCCGGGCCCCTCGGGCCATTGGAGGTTGACCGCGGGCTCGATCGTGAGCGCCGCCTTCAGCGCCGAGGCCTTTACGGGGTTCGAGAACTCGAAGCTCAGAGGTCCCGTCGGGCAGCCGTTGCCCCAGCGGTGACAGCCGGCGAAGCCCACGCCCAGCGGCCCGTAGGTCTTGAAGTTCCAGCGAAGCTCCCGCGCCAGGGTCAGCGGCCCTTCAGCGCTCTCGAGCCCGGGTCGAAAGACCAGTTGGTACTCGCGGTCGAGCGCCAACGGTCCCGTCGGTTGAAGCTGCACGACGACCCGGTGGTCTCCGGCCGTATCGACGCCGTCGGCGCCAAAGAACGTCGGCGCTTCGGGCGGTGTCTCGCCCCGCGCCTTCGCCCCACGCACGGCCTTTTCGTGCGTGGTCTCCGTGAGGAGCACCTTGAGCGGGATCGGGGCGACCGGGGGCTGACCGACGGCCTCGACCACGACCTTGTCCACCAGCGAGCGCTCCACCGGGCGCTGGGAGAACATGACCTCGAACTTCTGGTCGGCGCGCGCCCACGCATAGCTCCCGCCGGGGCTCGCCGGGTCGCCCCATTGGGGCTCGATGGTCGGCGTCTCGAACGTGTAGGCGTAGGGCTCGGCGAGCGCGCCGCCATCCAGGGCGACGACCCCCGCGGCGATCTTGACCTCGAAGCGGGTCGAGAACGGCCAACGTTGCTCGGGCACGAACTCGGCCGCGCTGCTGCCCATCCAGCGCCATCGCCCGCGCACCGCCGGGGTCAGCGTGATCGGCGGCGCGGGTGTCTCGTCCAGCGTGCCGAGGGCCACGACCGGTCGCTCGAAGGTCACGACCGGTTGAATCGCCCCCTCGACCGACCCCCGCGGGAAGGCCGCGACGACGGTCAGGGGTCGCGCGTTCGGATCACGCGCGATGGAGGGCAGCGCGGGCGGCGGCTGAGCGCTGCCGGGCGCGGGCGCGTTCGGATCCACGACCGCGATCGGCGGTGTCTCCGGGCCGTCCGTGTCGACCCCACCACACGCCGTAACGCCCAGGACCACACCGAGCCCGAAGAGACCGGCTGCCCACCTCGTGACCATGCGCCCACCTTTTCGGGGGCTGACGATGCCCCCCGGGGCACGGGATTGCCGAATCCCCCGGGTCCGGTCAATGGGAGAATCGAAGGGCCTCTCCGAACACGCCGTCGACGAAGCCTCCGTCGCGGAACACGGGCCTGCCGAGGAGCACGGTCATCACAGGCCAGCCCGTGAGCGTCCAGCCCGCGTAGGGTGTCCATCCGCAACGCGATTGCAGGTCGGTGTCCCGCAGGGTGCGCGCGAGTTTGCGGTCGACGAGCACCACGTCGCCGTCGGCGCCGACCTCGAGCCGACCCTTTTGAGGCAAGAACCAGACGCGGGCCGGACCCGAGCAGAGCCAGCGTTCGAGCTGCGGCAGCGTGCACTTGCCGAGGTGCGCGGCGTGCAACATCAAGGGCAGAAGCGTCTCCACGCCGGGCATGCCGCTGGGCGCCTCACCGTACGGCAGCGCCTTCTCGTCGAGCGTGTGCGGCGCGTGGTCCGTGGCCAGGCAGTCGATGAGCCCCTGGTGCAACCCGGACCAGAGCGCCTGTCCGTGGTGCGCCGCGCGGACCGGCGGGTTCATCTGGACGCGCGTCCCCAGGCGCTCGTAGTCCCGATCATCCAGCCAGAGATACTGCGGCAGCGTCTCGGCCGTGACGAGCCCATCCCGAGGACGAGCGGCGAGCAGCTCGACCTCGTCGGCCGTGCTCATGTGCAGGATGTGGAGGCGACGCCGGTACTTCTCGGCCAGCGCGAGGGCGCGACGCGTCGCCAGGACCGCGGTCTCGGCGTCGCGCAGACGAGGGTGGTCCCGGACGTCCAACGGTCCGAGCGCACCCAACTCCGCCTTCAGTGCACGCAGGCGCGCCTCGTCCTCGGCGTGTACGGCAATCGGTAGGGGCGAGCCGGTGGCGAAGTGGGCCTCGAGGGCCGCGTCTTCGTTCACGAGCAGCGTGCCTGTGGACGAACCCATGAAGATCTTCAGCCCGCAGGCCAGGTCGGCCACCTCGAGAATGGACGCGGCGTTCTCCGGGGTCGCCCCGAAAAAGAACCCCCAGTGCGCGCGGCAGCGGCCGGCGGCGCGTGTGTGTTTGTCGACCATGGCCTCCCGCGTGGTCGTGGGCGGCCGCGTATTCGGCATCTCCAGGAAGCTCGTCACGCCCCCCGCCGCGGCCGCTCGCCCCCCGGACTCGAGGTCCTCTTTGTGGGTCGCCCCCGGCTCTCGGAAGTGGACCTGCGGGTCGATCACCCCGGGGAAGAGCGTCAAGCCGCGCCCGTCCACGACCTCGCCGCGCGGGGCGTCGACCACCCCGACCGCGACGATGCGTCCGTCTTCAATCGCCAGGTCGCCGATCGGCAGCGCGGCGTCGTCCGCCAGCCCGGGGACCAGGAGCTCGACCTCTCGGAACGTGATGGTGCCCTTCATGGCCGGTGCTTGCGGCATTCGGGATACACCGTCAAGGAGAAGGCGCAACGGGTGTGCGACACCGCTTCTCGCCGGGCCCCGTTGTCGGTAGGTTCGCGGCCCATGGACTCGCTCGTCGGCACGCAGATCGGTCACTACCGCCTCGAACGGGTGCTCGCGTCCGGGGGCATGGCCGCCGTGCTCGAGGCCGTGCACGTCGCCCACGGGCAACGGGTCGCCGTGAAGGTGCTCCGCCGCGACCTCCGGCGCAGCATCGACCCCATCGCGCGCCTGGTCCAGGAGGGCCGCGTCATCTGCTCGCTGCTGCACGAGCACATCGTGCGGGTCTTCGACTACGGCACCGCGGACGAGTCCATCGCGTTCATCGTGATGGAGCTGCTCCAGGGGCGCACCCTCGCGGGCCTCCTCGACCAGGAACGACGCCTCGCCCCGAACCGCGCCGCCTTCATCGCGCGGCAGCTCTGCGACGGCCTGCACGCGGCCCACGCCCGGGGCGTCTTCCACCGAGACATCAAGCCCGCGAACATCTTCCTGGTCGACGGCCAGCGGCACCGCGACTTCGTGAAGGTGCTCGACTTCGGCATCGCGAAGCTCGACTCCACGGACCCGGGCAAGCTCGCCGCCACCGCGACGGGCATGACCCTCGGCACGCCCGAGTACATGAGCCCCGAGCAGGCGACGGCCGCCGCCATCGACGCCCGCAGCGACGTCTATCAGGTCGGGGTCGTGCTCTTCGAGATGCTGACGGGGAACGTGCCGTTCCGCGGCCGCAACCCCGTGACCATCATGCAGGCGCACCTGACGACGCTCCCGCCGGACGTACGTTCGGTCGACCCGGAGATCCCCGCGGCCCTCGCCGAGGTCGTCGCGCGGTGCCTCGCCAAGTCGCCCGACGCGCGTTTCCCCGACGCCCGGGTGCTCGCGCAGGTGCTGGACCGCTTCGCCGAGACGGACGTCTCCACGCCGGCGCTCGCGGGGGGGCCGGACGACTTCACGGCGACCGTGGTCGGCGTGCTCCGGCTGCCTGTTCTGGGGAACCGCGGGGACGTGAAGCGGTACTCGCGCGGCCTCGACGCCAGCGTGCGCAAGCTGTGGCCCGCGGGCAACGCACCCGTGGAGGTGCGCAGCATCCTGGACACGGTGGCGCGCCTCCGCGAGGCCGCCGGCGAGCTCGAGATGGAGGTCGCGGCACGCCGCGCCGATGCCGACGACCTCGCGCGCACCCTCGAGGCCCGGCTCGAGCCCATCGAGCGCGCCGTACAGTCCCTGTCGAGCGACCGCGAGGCCGCGCAGAGGGCGCTGGCCGAGACCGTGGAGCGCGTCCGGCGCCTCGAGGAGCGCGTGCGTGTGCTGGACTCGGAGTACGCCGAGGTCTACGAGCGGCTCGAACAGCAGCAGAACGCGCTCTACCAGGCCGCCTTTGCGGCGGAGTCCGCCACGGACTTCCGCGGGCTCTACCGCGAGGGCATCGACACCGACATGCGCCGCCTCGCGTCGTTGCATACCCAGCGCACACGCCAGGCCGAGCCCCTGGAGCGGGAGCGCGCGGAGTCCTTGAAGTGGATGCGCACCGTCGCGGACCTGCAGAACCAGATCACCCAGCTCGAGATCAGTCGCTTGAACCTCGAGGCCGAGCGTTCGACGCGACTCGCGGAGCGCGAGCTCCTGAAGACGGACGCCGAGATGAGAGCGCAATCTCTGGAGCGGGCCCTCGAACACCAGAACCTGGAGCTCGGCCTCGCACTCCGACAGGCCATGGCCGTGACGATGGGGGCCACATGAGCGTACGCCTCGCCGGGATCGTGGGCCTCGTTGCCCTCGGGTGCGCGGGCTCCCCGGGCGGGGGCGGCACCTCCGACGCGACGCCCGGCGCGAGCCCGCCGCCCTCCGCGAGCCCTACGGGCCCAGGCTCGAGCGTTCCGAGCCGGCCGGCAGACGCGGGTTTCTCTCGCCCGCTCCCGGATACGACGGACCGCATCGCCGTATTCCCCGACCAGCTCGGCCCGGGGCTCTCGGACGCGCAAATCCGCTTCGTGGCGGAGCGTATGGTCGGCAGCCAGAAGCTCCCGCGGTCGACGAGCGCCCGGATTCGCGCCGTGAATCCGGGCTTCGTGGTCCTCCAGTACCGCCTCGCCTACGGACTCTCCACGGCGGCGAACCTGATCGAGACGGATACCTGGGGCCCGACACACTGCCCGAGGCCGGTCCGCCTGATCCGCGTCGGCCAGACGAAGCCCACTATCTGCACCACCCCGCCGACTCGACGAATCGTGTGCGGCACGCGGACGAGTACACCCTCGCCGATGTGCGCAACCCCGCGTGGCACGTGGCCCACACGGCCGAAATCCTGCGCCGGATGCCGCTGAACGACTTCGACGGCATCTTCCTCGACACCGCGCACCTGCGAACCGACGGCTTCAACCCCGGCGACTGGCACGCCTCGTTCTGCGCGCCGGAGATCCCCGAGCTCTACCGATGCTGGGGCGAGCCGGCGCGGGGGTACTTCGAACACCTCGTCGCGAAGCTGCACGGCGAGCCGCGCAAGTACTGGGCCCTGGGCAACTTCGGCCCGATGATCACGGGCTGGGACAAGAACGACTACCTCGAACCGCTCGACGGCGGTGTGGTCGAGCTCTTCATGTGGGTCGGCGGGCGCGTCGACGAGCGGGACTGGCACATCGCGGCGGAGCGCATCGGGCGCCTCCTGGGCCACGACAAGGTCTTCATCGCCGAGCCGCTCCACTATCCCCTGGGGGACGCCGAGGCCCGCGGGTGGATCTTCGCGAACTTCCTGCTCTTCAAGGGCGCGCGCAGCTTCGCGGCGTTCTACCCCGAGGGCACGGACTTCACGGGCCCGCCCGTGTGGCTGCCGGAGTACGAGGTCGAACTCGGCGCACCCGTGACCCGAGCGCCCGGACCCATCGCGGACCTCTGCACCCAGGGCCCGAGTGAGCGGTCATGCGCCGGGGTCTACGTCCGGGCATTTGCGGGGGGCCTCGCGGTCGTGAATCCATCGACCGAGGCGCGGACGTACACGCTGCCGGAGCCGCCCCAGGGTCGACCCTGGGTCTCGCTGTCCTTCTCCGGCGGCGGGTACGTCGACGCGGAGGGTCGGCCCGCCGCGAGCAAGATCGAACGGACGACCGTCGAGTCGACGGTCTCCATCCCTGGGGGCGGCGGCCGGGTCTTCATCCCGTCGCCGTAGAGCTGGGATCGCGCGCGCCGGTCGCCTCGAAGGCGTCGGCGACCCCAAGGAATTCCGACGAGGTCGAAGAATTGCGGCGACGGGTCGGAATTCGACGACCTCGACGGGCCCGTGCGTCCGAAAGGGTTGCGTGGCGAATCGAGCCCCGGCACCGGAGAAAAGCGAAGGGGGGAAAGATCGCATGCGACCTGCAAAATTACAGGTTCAAGGCCAGTTCCCTGTTGTTCTGAAGATTTCCCTCCTCACTGTTCTCGCCTTCGGCCTCGAGGCGTGCGGTCAGGGGAGCTTGCAGAGCGGCGCCGGCGAAAACGCCCCCCGGGGGCCGAAGACCACACACTTCGCGGACGAGTTCGCCGCGCCGGGGCCGTCCTCGTTGTCGGCCGCACAGGACGACTCGGGGAACACGCCGGACGCCGACCCGGACCCAGAGCGCCCCTCGGTGGGCGGTACGGCGCCGCCGGAGAGCCCGGTGCTCGTCCCGAGCGAGGCGCCCGCGCCGGACGAAGCGCCTGCGCCGGACGAAGCGCCCGCGCCGGAAGAGGCGCCCACGCCGGACGAGGCGCCC